>CALKWH010000060.1 GCA_938004375.1 uncultured Pseudomonadota bacterium | reverse complement strand
CTCCCCGAGTTTTTTTGTCTCTCGCAACAATGTCCCCCGGGGGTCGCCCCCGTGTTCGAGGACTGTACTAGTCGTCCATTTCAGACCATCACTGGCGTCCTCGAGAACCACCAGTTTCATCGTCTCCGCGCCAATATCGATTCCAATATATTTGTTTTTTAAAGACATTTTACACCATGGGGGCGTGTTGGATAGATTCCAACGACGACTAGACCGATGTATCAGTCACCGATCTTCCGCGCCTTGTCAATGGAAATGTGCGCCTTCGGCTGCGACGGGCGTTGCGACGGGCGGCGTCCCCATTGACTGTCCGGGCGTTTCATGTCAACTTGGGTCCTCTTTCGTACGCTTCACGAACCCGGCCTCGCAGGTCGCACGGGGAAGTCCATGAAACGTATCATTTTATTATTTATCATGTTGGTTTATACCACCGGATGTGACTTCAAGGTCAAGGCCGAATCCCGGTGCGGCGATGACGAGGTGAGCCTGAGCCTCGGAGAGCAATGCGACACCACGGACTTCGCGGGGCAGTCCTGCCAGTCCCTGGGCTACCACGGCGGGGAGTTGGCGTGCACCGCGTCTTGTACTTTGGATATAGCCCCCTGCCTGGCCGAGGGCCGGTGCGGCGACGGCGTCCTCCAGCCGACCTGGCGCGAGGACTGCGACGGCGAGGAGCTCGGCGGTCAGACCTGTGGAGATCTGGGCTATCACGGCGGCGAGCTCACATGTGACGCCGACTGCAAATACGACACTTCCGGCTGTGAAGCGGTCGGGCGCTGCGGGGACGGCGTCATCCAGGACGCCTGGGGTGAAGCCTGCGACGGCGACGCCCTCGGCGGGGCCGACTGCGCCTCCCTGGGCTTCTATGGCGGCGCGCTCGCCTGCGGCATGGACTGCGACTTCGACACCTCCGGCTGCGAGCAAGGCATCTATTGTGGCGACGGCATCATCCAGGACGCCTGGGGCGAGACCTGCGACGGCGTCGCCCTCGACGGTCAGTCCTGCCTGACCCTGGGCTATCACGGGGGCTCTCTGGCCTGCGGCGACGACTGTGACTTCGACCTGGCCGGCTGCGAGGAAGCCGGCCGCTGCGGCGACGGCGTCATCCAGGGCACGTGGGGCGAGACCTGCGACGGCGCCGAGCTCGGCGGCCAGTCCTGTCAGACCCTCGGGTTCGCCACCGGGACCCTGTTCTGTCGGGCCGACTGCACCCTGGACACGGGCGCGTGCTTCAACTGGAGCGGCATCGCGACCGGCGACCGACACACCTGCGCCGTCGGTCCGGACGGCGCCGTCTGGTGCTGGGGCGCCAACGACTACGGCCAGCTCGGCGACGGCACCACCACCTCGTCGATCGCGCCAGTCCCGGTGACGGGGCTCCTCGACGTGCGCCAGATCTCGACCGGCGCTTTTCACGCCTGCGCGGTCCTCGCCGACGACTCGGTCTGGTGCTGGGGTTACAACGGCGAATACCAGCTCGGCGACCTGAGCGGCACCAACCAGGCCACGCCGGTCCAGGTGTTCGGCCCCCTGACCGCCTGGTCCGTCTCCGCCGGCCTCTCCCACACCTGCGCGCTGCTCCTGGACGGCACCGTGCGCTGCTGGGGCGACAACTACGGCGGCCAGCTCGGCGACGGCACCACCACCCTCCGGGCCCTGCCCACCGCCGTGCTGCAGATCGCCGACGCCTTGGACGTCTCGGCGGGGGACTTCTCCACCTGCGCCCTCCTGGCGGACGGCACCGTGCGCTGCTGGGGGGTCGACGACTATGGCCAGCTCGGCGACGGCGCCGCCGGCGGCATCTCCTCCACCCCCGTGACCGTGACCGGCCTCGTGGACGCCCGGTCGATCTCGGTGGGACGCACCCACGCCTGCGCCGTGCGGGCCGGCGGCGCCATCGCCTGCTGGGGCCGCAACAACCTGGGGGAGTGCGGCGACGGCACCACCGCCGACAGTCGTCCACTCTTCGTCACGGTCTATAACGTAAACTCCGCCTCGTCCGTCTCCTGCGGCTCGGCCTTCACCTGCGCGCGCCTCGGAGACGGCTCCGCCCGCTGCTGGGGCTACAACGACGACGGCCAGCTCGGCGACGGCACCATCGTCACCCGCCTGCTCCCGGTGACGGTGCCCGGCCTGTCCGACGTGGCGGAGCTCTCCGCCGGGGACACCCACACCTGCGCGGCCACCACCGCCTCCACCCTCTATTGCTGGGGCCTCAACTCCGACGGTCAGCTCGGCGACGGCACCACCACCAACTCGCAGACCCCCGTGCTCGTACAGTGAAATCCGGACGCTCCCCCCGGATTTCCCTTTCCACCACCGGCGATCTGTGATAGAGGGGCTCCGCCTGGAAGGGAGCCGCGGTCACGCACGCCGCGGCCGCACGCGCGACGCCTGCACGAAGATCCCCCCGGACTGGACGAAGATCCCACATGAAGACCCGCAAGGACGTACGGAACATCGCCGTGATCGCGCACGTGGATCACGGCAAGACCACCCTCGTGGACGGCATGCTGCGCCAGAGCGGCCTGCTCAACGAGAAGAACGGCCAGCTCGACCGCGTGCTGGACAACAACGACCTGGAGCGCGAGCGCGGCATCACCATCCTGGCCAAAAACACGGCCATCCGGTACGGCAACGTGCGCATCAACATCCTGGACACCCCTGGACACCACGACTTCGGCGGCGAGGTGGAGCGCATGCTCACCATGGCCGACGCCGTCCTGTTGCTGGTGGACGCCGCCGAGGGTCCCCTGCCCCAGACCCGCTTCGTGCTCCAGAAGGCACTCGAGATGGGGCTGCCTCCCATCGTGGCGATCAACAAAATCGATCGCAAGGACGCCGAGCCCGGCCGCGTCCTCAACGAGGTGTACGATCTCTTCATCGACCTGGGCGCCGACGAGGCGATTCTGAACTTTCCCGTGCTCTACACCAACGGTCGCTCAGGCGTGGCCCACCGGGAGCTGGGCGACGGGTCGGACAACCTGATCCCACTGTTCGAGGCCATCCTCGAGCACGTGCCCTGCCCGGCGGACCTGCGCGATGAGCCCCTGAAGCTCCACGTGAACAACATCGGCTGGGACGACTACGTCGGGCGCATCGTCCTCGGACGCATCCACGCCGGGCACCTCGACGCCGGCCAGACCGTTTACCTGCACACCGAGGCCGGCGGCCCCCCGAAGGCGTACCGGATCATGCGCCTGTACGGCTTCTCCGGGCTCACCCGCGTCGAGATCGACCACGCCCGCGCCGGCGACATCATCTCCCTCGCGGGCATCGACGAGGTCACCATCGGGGACACCATCACCGACGCCCCCGACACCGCCCCGCTGCCGCGGATCACCGTCGACGAGCCCACCATGTCCATGAACTTCTGCGTGAACAACTCGCCTTTTGCGGGCAAGGAGGGCCGCTGGGTCACCTCCCGCAACCTGCGCGACCGCCTGTTCCGCGAGGCCAAGGCCAACGTCGCCATCCGCGTCGAGGAGACCGAGTCCCCGGACACCTACCGCGTACTGGGCCGCGGCGAGCTCCAGTTGGGCATCCTGGTGGAAACCATGCGCCGTGAGGGCTACGAGCTCATGCTCTCGCGCCCCGAGGTGGTCACCCGTCGCGTGGATGGCAAGCTCATGGAGCCCCAGGAGTACCTCACGGTGGACTGCCCCCAGGAGATGGTGGGCGTCGTGTCCGAACGCCTCGGGCCGCGGCGCGGCCGGCTCATGGAGATGTCCCCCTTCGGCGACCGCATGCGCCTGCTCTTCGAGATCCCCACCCGCGGCATCATCGGCTTCCAGGGCGAGTTCCTCACCGAGACCCGCGGCCTGGGCATCATGCACACCCGCTTCGCCGGCTGGATCCCCTGGCAGGGCCCCATCACCGGACGGCGCACCGGCGCCCTGGTGGCCGACCGCACGGGCCCCACCACCCCCTACGCCCTGTTCCACATGCAGCCCCGGGGCACGCTGTTCGTCCCCGCCCAGTTCAAGGTCTACGAGGGCATGGTCGTGGGCGAGCACATCCGCGAGAACGACCTGAACGTCAACGTCTGCCGCGAGAAGAAACTCACCAACATCCGGGCCGCCGGGCGCGACGAGAACGTCATCCTGTCACCGCCGCGCCTGCTCACCCTGGAGCAGGCCATGGAGTTCATCCGCGACGACGAGATGATCGAGGTCACCCCGCTGCACATCCGCATCCGCAAGCGCACGCTGGCGTCGAACCAGCGCTCGGTGAGGCCCGAATACGACGATCCGGAGTGAGACAATGAATCCGCTGAATCAACCGGTCCAGCCGGCCAGGCGGGCCAGCATCCACCAGAACGCGCGGCCCTTGCGCTCGCAGTTGAAGCAGTGGCTGTGCTGGCAATCACCACAGGCGCCGCACGTGTTCGTGGCGCACCAGGTCGTGCACCAGCCGCAGGCGTCGGTCTCGTCGGCATAATAATTCCCGGCGGGGTCCCAGCTCTCGAGGTCCTCGAAGTCATACAGGATCTTCCCGTGGGCCTCGCACCAGTCCCGGATCTGGCGGTTGTTCGTCCGCAGCGTTCCGTCCTCTCCGGAGCCGTCCAGATGTCCGGTCATGTAGACGAACGTCTTGCCGGGGTAGTCCGTTTCCAGCGTGGCCATTTCGTCGAGGTACGCTTGGATCCCGTCCGCGGTGTTGTCCGAGACGCCGCCGCACCAGCTCCACACCACCACGTTCACCTCCGGGTGCGCATCGAGGTAGGTCCGGGTGAGCCCGGCCCAGGCGAGATCCCCCAGGTGCCCGAGGTCGCCGTACTCCTCGTATAGCGCCAGCGGACCGTGATCGACGACCGCGTCGAGCATCTCCAGGCCGGTGACCAGCTGGCTGCCGTGGGAGGTGTGCCCGTAGTACACGTTCAGGTTCGCCAGCGCCGCGGCGAACGCGTCCCCCGGGATGGACTCGAAGCTGGACACCACCGTGTGATCGGCGACTAAATAACCGGAGCCATTGTTGACGTTGTTGACGTTGTTGACGTTGTTCACGTTGTTTGTGTTATTCGTGTTTGCGGGGTCGTCGTCGCACCCCAGGACCACCAGAAATACCAATGTCAGCAGGATCTTCGTGTGTTTCATCGTGCACCTCCCGTGCGTGGGTCGTTCATTGCCAGCCGGCGATCCGGGCCAGCAGCCACCAGAGCGCCTTCCCCTTGCGGTAGCAGTTCAAGCAGTGGCTGTGCGGACAGGCTTCGTTGCACTCCGGGCAGGCGTCCGGGTGTTCGGCCAACCACGCCGCGCACCAGCCGCACTCGGCGCCGTCGTCCGCATGGTAGTTGCCGTCGGGGTCCCAGCTCTCGATGGCCTCGAAGTCGTACAGCCACTTGCCGTTGGCCACGCACCAGTCCCGGATCTGCCGGTTGTTCGTGCGCAGGACGCCCTCGTCTCCGGTGCCGTCCAGCGGGCCGGTCATGTACACGAAGCGCACGTCGGGGAAGTCCGCCTCGAGCTGGGCCATGGCGCCCAGGTACAGGTCCACGTGGGCGGAGGTGGCTTCCGAAAGGCCGACCCCCCAACTCCAGATCACCAGGTTGGTCGCCGTGTCGTTCTCCAGATGCGCGCGGGTGACGGCCTCCCAGGTCAGGTCACCGTAGAGCCCCAGGTCATCATCCGCATTGAGGAACAACGACAATGGCTCATGGTTGACCACGTCGTCGAGCATCCCGAGTCCGGTCACCAACTGGGCGCCAAAGGATGAGTGCCCATAGTAGGCAACGACATTCATGAACACCCAGTCGAACGCGTCCCCGGGGATGTCATCGAAGGCGTCCACCGCCCGGTGATCGGCCACCCGCCCCGCGGCCCCGCACCCCGAGGAATCGAAGGTGCAGCCGCGGGTGCACGCGAGCGTCCCCGGTTCGAAGCCCAGGCTCTCGCAGGTGGCGCCGTTGAGCAGCCCCTGCTCGCAGTCCTCGCCCCCGACGAGGATCTGGTCGCCGCAGATCGGCTCACACAACGACGGGCTCTCTTCGGTGCACGTCCAGCCCTCCTCCACGTTGCACCGCTGGTCGCACCCGTCCACGGTGAGGGTATTGCCGTCGTCGCAGTCCTCCTGGATGTCGAGCAGCCCGTCCCCGCAGCGGTGTCCGCAGGCCGTGGTGTCATACCGGCAGTCGGCCGTGCACGCCAGTTGCCCGGTCGTGATGTAAAAACCCAGACTCTCGCAGGATTCGCCGTTCAACGTGGCGCCGTCGCACGCTTCCCCCGGATCGATGAATCCATCGCCGCAGGGATCCGTCACTTTGACGGAATCGTCACATCCCGTGACCGCGACCAGCCAGGCCACGCACAAAAACCACCATGATTTCCTTCGCATTTGAACTCCCACAGGGTTCGTACTCTCCGTACGCCCCCGCCGGCAGTATAGCCCACAATCAAAAACAGAAAAGAGGGGAAACCGAGACTTGCCAATCGCCTGGGTCAACAAGCCAGACGAGGGCGGCGACGGCCTGTACTGGAGCGTGGGGCTCTCGCCGGTGATCGGCGCGAGGGCCACCCTCTGGTTCTCGAACACCGCCGCCTTGGACACCTACCTCGATCTCGCCCACATGCCCTCGGAGTCGGGCAAGCAACGCACCCTCGTCTCCTTCGGGCTGGCGCTCAAGTTCGGGATCATCAACCGCGCCACCTGGCAGGCCCGCCTGGGCGGCGGCGCCGGAGTCAACGTGTTCTCCGCCGAGGTGCTCGACGACTGGGGCATCGGCACGGTCGTCGGCATCAACCCCTTCGCGCTGTTCGAGGTGGCGTTCCGCATGAGCCGACACCTCAACTTCCTCGTCGGCTACCACTTCAACTCCATGATCGGCGAGACCCAGAACAAGGCCACCTGGCCGCCCCTGCACATCGTCACCGCGGGGATCGAGTTCTGACAGCGGTGATATGGAGTGGAATCAGGGCTGCGGGACATACAGGATGAAAGCATCATACCCGCCAAGTGCAGGACGATCCCACAGGGTACCGCTGACGATCCCCGTCAGGAACAGTTCGTCGTCGTCGCCGACGATCACGTCATACGCCTGATCCAGCCCGGCGGTTCCCCATTGCCGGTCGGTCACGCGCGTCCCGTCCGCGGCGTAGGTGGTCAGGAAGATGTCCCGGTCCCCGGCGTGGGTCTGGCCCGGCAGCGCGCCCTCCACGGCGCCGGCCGCGTGGATCCTCCCGGTGGTGTCCACGACCACGCTCCAGGCCCAGTCCCAACCACCGGTGCCCCACTGACGGGTCCAGGTGGTGTCCCCGGCGGAGGTCATACGAAGGAGGAACAGGTCATAGGAACCCAAATGGGTCTGGCCCGGCAGCGCGCCATCGATCTGCCCGAATACGTAGAGGTTCCCCGCGGCGTCCGTGGCCACGGCCTTCCCTTCATCGCTCCCGGTGGTCCCCAGTTGCCGCGTCCAGAGTTTGGTCCCGTTCACGTCACAGCGGATCACGAAGACATCCGAGGATCCAACCTGGACCTGCCCGTCCAGGGCCCCGTCGGTTTTCCCGACGAGCACGAGGTTCCCGGCCGAATCGAACGCGAGGCCCCACGCCTGATCATCCCCGGCGGTCCCCCACTGCCGCGTCCAGACGAGCGCTCCCGCCGGGTCATACCGGCTCAGGATGATGTCGTTTCCGCCCAGGTGGGTCTGGCCGTCCACCGGACCCCCGGCGTAACCGGCAACGAAGACGTTCCCGGCTGCGTCCACCACCACGCCGCGGCCCCAGGAAAAACCCACGGGCAGCTCCTCCACCGTCCCGTCCGTGGAGACCTTGGATAAAAATCCGGTGGCGTTCGTCGAACATTCCGTACAACCCGTCACATAGACGTGTCCCGACGGCGCCAACGCCAGATCGCTGACCTGTCTCTCCCCAAACATCCCCCACGGCGTGCGAGTCCAATCCTCATATCCGTCTGCATGGTAGCGCTTCATGAACACGGGAGCGTTGACGACGTAGCCACCGACGATCAACCCTCCCGTCGCATCCCGGACCAGCGCCCGACCCACCTCGGACATGTTGGTTCCCGTGAGCTCCGCGGCGCGGCAGGCGGACGTGTCGACGACGCATTGGCCATCACAGGTCAGGACCCCGAAGAATCCGCCGACCAGACGGCAATCCTGGCCTCCGAAGTCGCCGTTGTCGCAAGACTCGAACGCCTCCTGCAGGATCCCGTCGCCACACTCGCCCCCGCAGCCCGTGAGGTCCAGGCCACAGATCTCCGAGCAGGTGAGCGCTCCCGGATAGAGACCCTGGGTTTCGCAGGTCTGTCCGTTCAGGGCCGCGCCGTCGCACGCTTCACCGAACGTCTCCTGGATGACGCCGTCGCCGCAACTGCCCCCGCAGCCCGTGAGCTCGAAGCCGCAGGTCTCCGTGCAGGCCAGCGTCCCGGGATATTGTTCCAAGGTCTCGCAGGTCTGACCGTTCAGGTTCGCGCCGTCGCAATCCTCGAAGGTGTCCTGAATGACGGCGTCGCCGCACTGACCCAGCGCCTCGCAGCTCTCGAGCACGAACCGACACTCGGCGTCACACGAGAGCGTGCCCCCGTGATAGCCCAGGCTCTGGCAGGAGTTGCCGTTCAGGTTCGCGCCGTCGCACTCCTCCCCGTCCGCGGCGTCGACCCCATTGTCGCCGCAGCGACCGCCGCACTCGGTGATATCGAGGCGGCAATCCGACGTGCAGCGCAGGGTGCCCAGTGGGCGATAATGTCCCAGGGAGGCACAGGAGAGCTCGCCGACGGTCGTGTCGCACTCCTCGCCGGGATCGACGAAGCCGTCCCCGCAGGACTCCACGGTCTTCGTCTTCGTGTCACAGGCGACGACGAACGACACGGTACATAGGCAACAGGCCACCAACCAAAGGTTTTTCATGATGTTTCTCCTCGGATAGACGCATCACAAACTTAGACGGACCCCAAGGTGAAATCAAGCGATTTTTTTTAATACAGAAAACTATAGAAGGACCACCGGGAGCGCGTCGGCTCGGGAGACCGGCCCGGCCGGCGGCGGCGCGGCGGGATGCGACGTGGCGGTGATGGCGGATTCCTCCACCACCGGGCGGGGGCGGGTCAGGTAGGCCTCGAGCAGGTCCACTAACTCGTCGACGAACGCGGCGCGCTCCAGCCGGTCTTCGTCGCGGTGGGCCTCGTACCGGTGCGCGAGGGCCTGGATCGTGTGGATCAGGAAATACGCGCCGCGCTCCGGCTCGGCCCGGCGCACGCCGGGGACCGCCGCGAGCCAGCCGGCCAGGGTGCGCCCGGCCTCGGCCTCGGCCGCGAGCACCCGCTCCCGCAGCGCGTCGCTGTGCACCGCCTCCTCGAGGAGCAGGCTCCGCAGCCGCGGTCGGCTCGCGCGCTGCGCTAGGACCTCGCCCGCCAGATCCGCGAGCGCGTCCCGCAGCCACGGCCGGTTCGCCAGCGCGCTCCCGACCCATGCCTGGAGCCGCCGCGTGGTCTGCGCCAGCTCCGCCTCGAGCAAGGCCGTGAGGATGGCCTCCTTGCTCGGAAAATATTGATAGAGCGTGCCCACCGAGACCCCCGCGCGCTCGGCGATGCGGTCGGTGGTGCCCGCCGCGACCCCTCCATCCTCGACCACCGCGGCGGCGGCGGCGAGCACCCGCTCGACGGTCGCGCGGGAGCGATCCTGCACGGGCTTGCGGCGGGGATCGGTCGTCTTCTTCAAAGGTTTGTCGGGAGAAGTTGAAATGCGCTCGTTCATGATCCGAGGCGTACCTCAGGTTTTTCGCGCCGTCAAAAATTCACCCCACTTGTTCGGGTGTTGAAAAGTGAAGACTGATACCTGAGACTTTCCTCAGGTTTCCGGTTCGCCAGTTCTGCGTTGTTTTTGCTGATTTTCTCACCGCGCTCGGGGATATCGACCCAGGCAGTTCCACAAACGATTGCACCCGACATCCGTCGAAACTGAATTCTGGACTGTCGTCACCGGAGTGCGGTCACTCTGGATTGCATCCATTTTCTGGACTGCGGTCATTTGGAACCGCATTCTCACCAACTCTAGGCGACCGCCCCGCGACGGCTGGCGACCGGAAGACCGGTCGCACGGCGGCGCGGAAGATTTTGCGGCGCCAAGTCGCCGCACTCCATCGCGTACAAATGGCGGGTTCTGATAATCGATCGTGTTTGTCCCGAACCCGGGCGTCACGCTTCCGAGAAGTCCTGCGGGTACTCAACGCGGGCGCCGGGCGTGAGCTTCACGAACCCCTCGAGCTCGAGCTCCCGCAGGGCGGCGTAGACCTCCTCGCGGGTGAGGGCCAGCTCCGCAGCGAGGTCCTCGGTGCGCAGCCAGTCGGGGCGATGTTCCTGGAGCCAGGCCCGCACGGTCTCCACGTGGGCCGGCGGCTGGGGTGGAAGGCGGTGATGGTGCTTCAGGAAGACGTCGAGCTTTTGCAGGCGCTCGCGCTCCGCCGGGCTCTTGGGATGATAGAAGACGACACCCTCGAGCTTCTGGGGCAGATAGGGGATACGGGCTGACCCGCTCCGGTGCGGATACACGTAGTCCACGCCGCGCCCCATTTCCGCGGCCGAGGCGTAGTGCGCGTCCGCCAGGTGCAGCGGCACCGGGTAACTCTCGCCCTTCGCGATGCGCCCCGAGGCCTCGCCCAGCGCCTCGATCACGGCGTTGCTTTTGGGGGCGGTGGCCACGTAGAGCACCGCCTGGGCGATGGCCAGGCGCCCCTCGGGCATCCCCAGGTGCTCAAACGCCCGCAGCGAGGTCTCGGCCTGGATCAACGCCTGGGGATCGGCGAGCCCCACGTCCTCGGAGGCGGTCACGATCAGCCGGCGCAGGATGAACCGCGGATCCTCGCCCCCGTCGAGCATCTTGGCCAGCCAGTAGAGGGCGGCCTGGGGATCCGAGCCCCGCAGGCTCTTCTGGAACGCGCTGGCGTGGTTGTAGTGCTCGTCGGCCGCGCGGTCGTAGCGCACGACGAAGGACGGCAGGATGCGGTCCAGCGTGGTCCGCACCAGCGTCTTGACGCCGTCGGCGGTGGGCGTGGCGTTCCACAACTCCTCGAGGAGCCCCAGCGCCCGGCGGAAGTCGCCCCCCGCCAACTGGGCCAGCGGCTCGAGCACTTCACCGGCGTCGGCCACGCAACCGCGCTCGGACGCCAGGCGCTCCACCGCCCGTGCGAGCCCCTCCGCCAGCTCCTCGAGGGAGAGCGCGTGGAGCTCCACCAACCGCACCCGGGAGCGCAGGGCCGGAATGATCGAGAACGCCGGGTTCTCGGTGGTGGCCCCGAGCAGGATCACGTCCCCGGTCTCCACCGCCGGCAGGAGCGCGTCCTGCTGGGCCTTGTTGAAGCGGTGGATCTCGTCGAGGAACAGCACGGCCTGAGGGTTCAAAAGCGGCGTGCGGGAGTCGATGACCTTGCGCACGTCCGAAAGGGTGGCGTTCACCGCGGACAGTTCGTGCATGGTCAGGCCGTGCTCGCGGCAGAGCAGGCGGGCGAGCGTGGTCTTGCCGGTGCCCGGCGGGCCCCAGAAAATCGTCGAGGTGAGGCGACCACCGCCCAACTGGGACATGAACGGCGAGTCGGGCGCGAGCAGGTGCCGTTGGCCGATGAACTCGGTGATGGATCGCGGCCGCATGCGCTCCGCGAGCGGTTGGATGTCGTTCACCAGAAGGACTTTCCCCCCGGGCCGGCTACTGCAGGTTGATGACCTGCTTGACCTCGGGCACTTCCTGGCGCAGCACGCGCTCGACCAGGTTCTTCACCGTCATCTGCGAGAACGGGCAGCCGTAGCAGTGGCCCTGCAGTTTCACCGAGACGTCGCCGCCCTCGGTCACATTCACCAGTTGCACGTCGCCGCCGTCCTGCTGCAGGGCGGGGCGGACCTTGTCAAGGGCGGTCTGCACGCGGGCCTTCAGATCATCGAGAGACATGGCATCCTCCGGGTCGGTCCGGGATTCTGGGGACGGCGCGGGGCCGTCCGGGGACCGCACCGCATTACTAATGAGTCCCCCCGCCCGCGTCAAGCCCCCTTTTGGAAGATTCGACTAAAAACTGGCGACGGAGGAGTGCTCCCCCGACGACAGCGCGGATGTTATTCTTTCACTCCGGTCCAAATCCAGTGACGGTTCCCCCCTCTCGAACCCCGGGCGCGCACCTCGTGGAGCGCCACCCGGAAACCGGCACGGCGAAACCGTTGCGTGAAGCTTTTATCATCATGGGCGCTCCACACGGCCAGCACACCGCCGGGTCGAAGCGCCTCGCGCGAGATGTCGAGCCCCTGCGGGCTGTAGAGCCGGTCGTTCCCGCGCTGGGTGAGTGATTTTGGCCCATTGTCCACATCCAACAACACGGCGTCCCACGGCTCGGGGGGATCCCGGAGCAGGTCGAACACGTCCCCGGCGTGCAGGGCCGCGCGCGGATCCCGCAGTGGGTGTCCCGAAGCGTCCCCCAGGGGACCTTCGTTCCACCGCACGATGGCCGGCACCAGTTCGGCCACCACCACCCTGCCACCGGGACCGCAGCCTCGCAGCGCGGAGGCCGCCGTGAAGCCCACTCCCAGCCCGCCTACCAATATATTCCAATTACGCCCATTTTTTTGGGAGCCCAGAATCTCGAAGGCCAGCTCCGCGAGGGCCTCCTCGGAGCCGTGGACCCGGGTGCCCATGAGCTCCCGCCCGTCCACCCGGATGATCATCTCGTCGCCCCGGCGCAGCAGATCCATGGTGCCGCCGCCGGGCACCGGCGCGCTCTCGAGGAACTCCCATTGCAGCATGCGGACGCTCTCCCTCCCGATGGCGGGTATGGCACAGGGAACCCGGGATTTCAATGGAATCCGGGGAGCGCCGCCGACTACTCCCCGAAAAAAACATTTGACTAAAAAGGAAAAACAGCTAAGGAAATAGCACCCCGAAGCCGACCTTCCGTCGGGGACCCGCGGTCCGCGGGAGGAGACACCATGCGCGATTTCCGGTTCATCATTCTGGTGGTGTTCACGTGGCTCGGAGGCGCGGTCACGCTGTCCGGCTGCGACGACACGTCTTCGAACGCGAACAACGTCAACAACGTCAACAACATCAACAACATCAACAACGTCAACAACATCAACAACATAAACAACATAAACAACGTCAACAACCAGGACGGCGGACCCGACGGCGACGTCACCGACGCCGGGGACGACGCCGACGCCGACGGCGGCACGGTGGACCCGACCCCCGTCCCCTTCACCGTGCTGACCTACAACGTCGGCCACGGCGACGCCGAGTATCCCAACTATCCGCTGCGCCTGTGGAGCCAGAGCTACGAGGACTACGTGGGCTCGGTCATCCGGCAGATGGCCCCAGACATTGTCGTGCTGCAGGAGGTGCTCTCGGGGAAGACCTGCGAGATCTTCAACGAGATCGACCCGAACAAGACCTGCTACGAGTGGGACACCCGGCTCAGGCCGGCCATGCGCCTGATCGGGCCGGGCTACTCCGTGGTGTGCGACCAGCGCGAGCAGGTCGAGTGCATCGGCGTGAAGATCGCCTTCGGCACCATCGATGGCGTCGAGCCCGGCGCCTACGTGGAGACCGGCGCCCACACGCCCGCACTCCCGCTGCCGGGCTGCAACTGGGCCGCCGGCGAGTGCGACAACGACCGGTGCGACGACGAGTCCACCGTCTCGGACGTGCTCGTCCATACCGCCGCCGGTCCCCTGCGCGTGGTGCACATGCACCCCAGCGCCCAGGTGTCCGCCTTCGTCTCCGGGGATCCCTGCCGCGCCCGGCAGTTGCGCCAGGTCTTCGAAAACGGCATCGTTCCCGGCGACGTTTCGATGGTTCGCCCGGGCGAGCAGGCTTTGATCCTCGGCGACTGGAACGTGGGCCTCGAGGTCTACGGCGTGCGTACCATGTTCGGCCCGTCCGAGGCCGACGACGTCTGGTATCAGTACATCGGTTGCCCCACCTGCGTCTTCACGGACCTGGATCCCCGGGACGGCGGTGGCCAGCGCTACTCCACCACCTCGGCCAACGCCTGGGTGGGCATCGTGGCCATCGACCACGTCGTCACCACCAACGAGATCACGGGGTCCTGCGTGGTCCATGACGACGACGGCATGCCCAATACCACCCGGCTCGACAGCGGCTATCCCTACCTGAACCAGCTCGGCGACAGCCGCATCGATCACTACGGCATCTCCTGTGAGATGACGATCTTCCCGCCCGCCCGCTGATCCCGTTCCATGATTGACGAAGGTCGTTCTTCCCTGTTCTGGAGGGCGCTGGCCGCCTTCGGCCTGTGGCTGGGATTCTATCTCATGGCCGTGGGCATCATCCTCGCCCTGGGCGCCCTGACCTGGTGGCAGTTCTCCCACGGTCGCGTGCACCCGTACCTGGTCTTCCTCTCGGCGACGATCTCGTTTTTCCTGGTGGCCGCGATCTGGCCGCGCCACGACCCCTTCGTCGCGCCGGGGCTGCGCCTCGCGCCGGCCGATCATCCCCGCCTGCTCGAAGAGCTCGCAGCCATCGCCGGGGCGACCGGCCAGCCGGTCCCCCAGGAGGTGTACCTGGTCCATGAGGCCAACGCCTGGGTCGCCATGCACGGCCCCTTCTGGCGACCGCGGCGCGTCCTCGCCCTGGGCCACCCGCTCCTGCATCACCTGACCGAGGGAGAGCTGCGCGCGGTGCTCGCCCACGAGTTCGCGCACTACGCGGCGGGGGACACCTGGCTCACCCCCTGGGTGTGGCACACCCGCCAGGTCCTGGGCCGCACCGTCGAAGCCCTGTCGGGCAACCTGCTGGACTTTCTCTTCGTCGGCTACGCCAAGTTGTTCATGCGCGTCACCAACGCCATCTCCCGGCAGCAGGAGCTCGACGCCGACCGCCTGGCCGCGCGCCTCGTCGGCGGCGAGTGCTTGGCGGCCGGGCTCAAGAAGATCGCCACCCTGGCCCCCGGCCACGATCACTTCTGGCACTCCGAGGTGGTCCCCCTCCTGGACGCCGGCTACCTGCCGCCCCTCGCCGCCGGTTTTCATTCCTACTACCACAATCCCTTCATCCAGAAGCTCGTACGCCAGGCCCTGGAGGAGGAGCTTCGAGAGCAAGATCGGAAGAGCGTCGTGTAGGGAAAGAGTGTAGATCTCGGTGGT
>CALKWH010000059.1 GCA_938004375.1 uncultured Pseudomonadota bacterium | reverse complement strand
AGATCGTATTCGGTGACTGGAGTTCAGACGTGTGCTCTTCCGATCTGACGGACAGATCAGGCTCATGGGGGCAGGTCTCCGGCGCCCACCTCGAATCCCTGGCGCAGGAACTCGAGGAAGGTCTCGAGGTGCGTCTGGTGATCCTCGGTGAGATCATGGAAGGAGACCCCCACTTGGAACTGGTCCTGCGTCTCCGGGGCGCACCAGGCGACCCGGGCGGCGAGCACGAGGGGCTCGCTCTGGGCGTTGGGGCCCAGAAGCAGCGACAACTCGATCTGGACGATCTCGTTGCGCGTGAGAGGCGCGGGCAGCATCAGGCAGAGCCCGCCCTTGCTCAGGTCCCGCGTGAGAACCTTGGTGTGACCGGCGGAGCTGGTCAGGCCCACCTCGGTGATGACTTCGTATCGGGTCGATTGTCGGCGGTCGGAATAATCGTTCATGACATCACGGTCCACGGGGGAGCATCCCGGAAAACGCGCCCGACGTCAAGGCATCCAGCGCGGCCTCCAGCTCCTCGCTCGCCAGGAGGCGGCGCAAGGAGGGATCCCGGCGCAGCTCCAGCACCTCATGGAACCATTGATAGTACAACCGCCGCGTCCGATCCAGTCGTTCGTGCAGCAGGGTCCGCGCAGCACGCTCGTCCCGGGCCACGGCCAGCTCCCGTTCGTCGAACGCCAGCCGCCGCAGATCCCAGGTCGCCCGCACCTTCCAGAAGCTGCGCTGGCCCAGGTCCTCGTTGGCCGCCAACTCTTCCCCGGGCCGCCACGAGGAGCTCGTGTCCACCAGATCGGTGCGCCCCCACTCGGCCGAGAAAGTGGGGAGCCAGGCGCTATTCCGCAGCCGGGCGGCGGTCGGACGCCCGCCTCGCGCGCGGCCCTGGGCCTGACGGCGAACGAGGCGATCCAGCCGGGCGAAGGAGCAGGACGGCAGCGCGAAGGGGCTGCAATACCGGCTCCTCAAGCCGTGTTCCCGGCACAGGCGGGCCACGGCGCCGGAATCGGCCCACAAGGGGCCGGAAAGGGTGGAAAGCGAAAGAACCAGAATGAGCATTAGCCGTTTTGACATGGGACTCCTTTTCCGGCTAGTCCGACGACAATTCGTCGCGCCAGGTCATCAACTGCAGTCGCGCCCGGTGACGCAGGCCGGCGTCTCCCACCCGGGCGAACGCGCGGCCCAACCGCTTCGCCGCGGCGCACAGGGCGGCCCGGTCCCGTCGCACCGGTCCCGGCGGGACGCCGGTCGCCGGCAGGGGAAACGACAGGCTCACCCACACCGTGGTCGACTCCATCAGACCGCGGGCTTCGAAAGACCACCGGGCACCCCGCTCGACAGACAACGAGATCACGGGGTGCCACCATCGGCGGGGTCGCGGGACCGGGACAGGCGCGCGACACAGCCGCTCGATGACGGCGGCCTCGGGCAGCGGGGTCTGACGGTAGTCCGGTGGATCGAAGGCCTCGGAAGGCACGCGCTCGTACAGTCGAGCTCCGACACACACCCTGCGGTCAGCCAGCACCCGACGCAGCCCCTGCGGCGGAAGACCGGTCTCGCAGTCCGGTGTCTTCGGCCCGGCGACCCGCGGGACCGCCCCGCCGACCGGCGGGACCGCCGCTCTGGACTCCCCCCCGCAGGTCGGCTCCGGCCACCCGGTCAGTTGTAGGTAGGCACACGGGCCGGCGATCAATAGAAACGAAGCGAGAATCAGTCCGCTCATGAGCCAGACCTTTGGCAAGTTCGGGGCCAGCGCGGCGGGATGGGAAACACCCAAGGATCGCGGGACCGCACGAGGTTCCCGGACCGTCGTCAACACCCAGGGACCGTCCGTGTCCGGTCAGGATTCACCGATTCCGGACCGACAGGGCAGTCTCACCAACTTTTTTCATGAAGGGCTCTTTTCGATTTCGATTTCGATTTCGACTGGAGAGGAACCTCAGTTTTCCGAAGTTCTTGGATTTCTCAAGGTCGAAATCGAAATCGAAATCGAAATCGAGAATCCGTTCTGGTGGATCAGACTTTGATCCCCTTGTCCAGCCGAATCAGAACCCGACCGCCCTGCGCCCCGGGGCGATCCGTTCTTGACATCCCTTCGGCTTTCGGTGCAGCATACCCTGTCTATTTTTTCTTTCCGCTCACGAGACAACACCCATGACGACCGACCACACCCCAGACCCCGGACCCCTCGAGAAGATCGTCGAGCGACTCTGTCACCAGGGTCCGGGATCGGTGCTCTTCCACCGCCACCGCCACGAGGTGCCCATGCCTTCGGTGGCGGCCCTGGGGGAGATCATCGACGGCCTGCGGGCCGTGCTGTTTCCCGGCTACTTCGGCCACTCGGACCTCACGCCCCAGAACCTGCGGTATCACGTGGGCGCCGGGCTCGACCGCACCCTGGGCGCGCTGGCCGAACAGGTCAAGCGCGGTTTCTGCTTCTACTGCTCGGCGGAGGAGCTCACCTGCTCCGAGTGCGACACGCGGGCGACCCGCATCACCGGCGAGTTCGCCGCCCGCCTCCCGGACGTGCAGGCGCTCCTGTCCACCGACGTGCAGGCCGCCTTCGCCGGGGATCCCGCCGCGCGCCACCCGGGGGAGACCGTGTTCTGCTACCCCAGCATCACGGCCATGACGCACTACCGGCTCGCCCATGAACTGCACCGGCTGGGGGTGCCGCTGATCCCCCGCATGATCACCGAGTTCAGCCACGCGGCCACCGGCATCGACATCCACCCGGGCGCCACCATCGGCCCGTCGTTCTTCATGGACCACGGCACCGGCATCGTCATCGGCGAGACCACCATCATCGGCCGGAACGTCCGCCTCTACCAGGGCGTCACCCTGGGCGCGAAGAGCTTCCCCGTGGACGAGCACGGCAACCCGCTCAAGGGCATGCCGCGCCACCCGATCGTGGAGGACGACGTCACCGTCTACGCCGGCGCCACCATCCTCGGCCGCATCACCATCGGCCGGGGCGCCGTGATCGGCGGCAACGTGTGGGTCACCGCCCCTGTGCCGCCCGGTTCCACCATTACCCAGGGCCGCCCCGTCATGACCGACTACGTCGACGGGGCCGGCATCTGAATCGAACAGGACAGGAGTCACCGCATGGACATCAACCTCCGCATCACCGGCGCCGCCGGCCAGGGCATGCAGACCGCCGCCGACCTCGTCGGCAAGGCGCTCGCCCGCGCCGGCCTGCACGTCTTCATCCACCAGGACATCGAGTCGCGCATCCGCGGCGGCGTCAACTTCTCGCAGCTGCGCTGCGCCGACCATCCGGTGTCCGCCCCACGGGATCGCGTGGACGTCCTGATCTCGCTCTCGGAGCCCAGCCTGCGCGCCTACGGACCGGCCGTGGCCGAGGGCGGCCTGGTCTTCTCCACGGTGCCCGTCGAGACCGCCGGCTGCCCGCGCTGCGCCCCCTTCTTCCTCTCCGAGCTGGCCAAGGCGGCCGGCAACGAGAAGACCGTGAGCACCGTGGCCGCCGCGGTGGCCGCGAGCGTGCTCGGCCTGCCCGACCCGCTCCTGGACACCCTCGTGGAGGAGCGCTTCGGCGCCTCCGAGAAGCTCGCCGACGTCAACCGCCGCGCGCTGGCCCTGGCTCGCGGGGCCATGAACGACGCCGGTCTCGCCGGGCGCTTCGCCCTGCCGACGGCGCCCGCCACGGATCGCCTCTTCGTCTCGGGCGCCAACGCGGTGGCCCTCGGCGCGCTGGCCGGCGGCTGCACCTTCATGGCCGCGTACCCCATGAGCCCGGCCACCGGGATCATGACCACGCTCTCGGAGTTGACCCACGAGGCCGGCTGCTGGGTCGAGCAGGCCGAGGACGAGATCGCCGCGATCAACATGGTCGCCGGCGCTTCCTACGCCGGGGCGCGCTCCATGACCGCCACCTCCGGCGGCGGCTTCGCGCTCATGACCGAGGGCGTCTCCCTGCTGGGCATGATCGAGTGTCCGGCGGTGATCGTCATCGCCCAGCGCCCGGGACCGGCCACCGGTCTCCCGACGCGCACCGCCCAGGGAGATCTGCGCCTGGCGCTGCACGCCGGCCACGGGCGCTTCGCCCGCGTCATCCTGGCCCCACGCACCATCGCCGAGGCCTTCGATCTGACCGCCCGGGCCTTCGACCTCGCCGAGAGGTGGCAGATCCCGGTGTTCGTGCTCACCGACCAGCTCCTGCAGGACGGCCAGACGCTCATCGACCGCCCCGAGGTGGGGCCGGTGGTGCGCCACGTCCTGACCGCCGCCGAGGCGGCCGCCCTGCCCGCCTACGAACGCTACGCGTACACCGACGACGGCGTCTCCCCGATGGCGCTCCCGGGGACCAGCCGCCACCTGGTCTGCGTGGACTCCGACGAACACGACCCGCGGGGCCACCTCATCGAGGACGCGCCCACCTCCCGCGCCATGTGCGAGAAGCGCCTGCGCAAGGTGGCCACGGTCGAGGCCGCCGCGCCGGCGCCCGAGTGCACCCCCCACGATCCCGCGCTGCCGCTGGTCGTGTCCTGGGGCTCCACATCGCCGGTGGTCGCCGAGGCTCTCACCGCCCTGGGGACCGGCGGGCCCCGCTTCAACCATCTCCAGTTGACCCAACTGTGGCCGCTTCCCGACCTGCGCGCGGTCCCCGCCTTTCGCGATTGCGCCCGCCTGATCCTGGTCGAGCACTGCGCCGGCGACGGCCTCGACGGCCTGCTCGCCCAGACCCAACTGCGCGCGCCGGACCGCTGCATCCTCAAGCTCGACGGCCGCCCGTTCACCGTCGAAGAGCTCACCGCCCGCCTCGCCGAGGAGGACTCCCATGGCTGACCCGACCCTGCAAGACTACAAGAACGACGTCCCCAACGCCTGGTGCCCCGGCTGCGGCAACTTCGGCATCCTGCAGGTGCTGCAGAAAGCCCTGGTGACCCTCGGGCTGCCCCCCGAGCGCGTCCTGCTCTGCTCCGGAATCGGCCAGGCTCCCAAGATCGTGCACTACCTCAACGCCAACGCCTTCGACGGGCTCCACGGCCGCGAGCTCTCCTCGGCCCAGGCCGCCAAGCTCGTCGCCGACGACCTGACCGTCATCGTCCACTCCGGCGACGGCGGCGCCTACGGCGAGGGCGGCAACCACTTCCTGCACGCCATGCGCCGCAACGTCGACGTCACCCACGTCGTCCACGACAACCACATCTACGGGCTGACCAAGGGCCAGGCCTCCCCCACCACCGACCAGGGCCAGAAGGTCGCCGTGCACCCCGACGGCGTGGCCGCCCTGCCCATGAACCCGCTGGCGCTGGCGATCTCCCAGTCCTGCCCGTTCGTCGCCCAGTCGCTCTCGAGCCAGGGTGACCACCTGCTGGACATCCTGTGCCAGGCCATCCGCCACCCGGGGTTCTCCTACGTCAACGTGCTGCAGCCTTGTGTCTCCTGGGATCCGATCCACACGTACGCCTATTACCAGAAGCACTGCTACCGCCTCGACGCCTCCCACGATCCCACCGATCAGGGGGCCGCGCTGCGCGTCGCCCTGGCCCACGACGGCCGCATCCCCCTGGGCGTGCTGTACCACAACGACCGGCCGGCGCTGCGCGCGATCACCGAACCCGGATGCGCCGATCTGCGCGACTGCCCCGACCGCCCGGCCCGGCTCGCCCGCGTCTTCGATCGATTTCGCTGAATTTTCGCCTTTTTTCCCATCACAGCTTGACAAACGCCCCGCGCGGCGTTATTTCGGATTCCAGTTTCCGATATTGTCATCGGAGACCGTCTCCCGGGAGTCCAAGATGCCGATGCACATGATCACCGAAGCCGTCAACCTCGGCATCCATGCCATGCTGGTGCTCTCGGCCAACCCGGGGCGCAGGCTCTCCACGACGACCATCTCCGAGGTGCTCCGGGTCAGCCCCAGCCACCTCGCCAAGGTGATGCAGAAGCTGGCCCGCGCGCGGCTGGTGTACTCCATGCGCGGCACCACCGGCGGCTTCCTCCTCGCGCAGCCGCCGTCCGAGATCAGCGTCGCCCGCATCGTCGACGCCGTGGACCCGGAAATTCGCTTCGACCCCTGCATGCTGCGCCTGCCGCGCTGCAAGAAGGGCGACTGCCCGGTGTCGGATCTGCACGACGAGGTCCACCGGCTCGTGCGCGAGCGCTTCGAGCGCCTGTTCCTCACGGACTTCGCCGAGAACCTCGCCGAATTGCGGCTGCCGGAAAACGGTTGACATTCCCCGGAACCGCGGGTTTTACTGTCGCGGCCCGGACACTTTTTCTAGGAGGCATTCATGACGCATCATTATGTATTTCAATGTGACATCTGCAAGAACGTCGTCGAGTTGGTGCACGAGGGCGGCGGCCGCCTGGTTTGCTGCGGCAAGGAGATGCGCCTGCTCGAGGAGAACACGGTCGAGGCCTCCCGCGAGAAGCACCTCCCCGTGATCGAGAAGCGCGCCGACGGCATCTTCGTGAAGATCGGCTCCGTCGAGCACCCCATGATCGACACCCATTGGATCAACTGGATCGACCTGATCGCCGGCCCTGTCCAGTACCGGAAGTACCTGAACCCGGGCGAGAAACCCGAGGCGCTGTTCCCGCTGGTCGAGGGCGAGTTCGTCGTCCGCGAGTTCTGCAACCTGCACGGCATCTGGAAAGGAGACTCCAAATGAACAAACTCTATGAAGCTCTCAATGATCAGATCAACGCCGAGATGTTCTCGGCCTATCTCTACCAGGCCATGGCCGCCGACATGGAGTCCAAGGGTTTCACCGGCATCTCCCACTGGTTCACCGCCCAGGCCCAGGAGGAGATGGTCCATGCGATGAAGTTCTACGGCTACATCCTCGAGCGCGGCGAGAAGGTCACGCTCAAGGCCATCGAGGCCCCGCAGACCACATGGAAGGACGCCAAGGCCGCCTTCGAGGCCGCCCTGGAGCACGAGAAGTACATCACGTCACGCATCAATAACCTGGTCAAGCTCGCCCGCAAGGCCGACGACTACGCCACCGAGATCATGCTCCACTGGTTCGTCACCGAGCAGGTCGAGGAGGAGGCCCACGCCAACGAGATCCTGGCCAAGATCCACCTGATGGGCAAGACCCCGGACGCCATGTACCTGCTCGATCGGGAGCTCGCCGCGCGGCCGATGCTCTTCACCATGCCCGCGACCGCGGCGAACTAGTCCGGCGACCCTTCGTCGGGCATGTCATCAGGCGCCCGAATCATCCACAACCTCCCCGGAGGACTCCATGGAGAACCGAGAATTCACAGCCGTGCCCATCACCCCCCATGTCTGGTGGGTGGGCGCCATCGACTGGAACATCCGCGACTTCCACGGCTACGCCACCAGCCGCGGCACCACCTACAACGCCTACCTGATCATGGACGAGAAGATCGTCCTCGTGGACACGGTCAAGCGGCCGTTCTTCCACGAGATGGTCGAGCGGATCCGCTCGGTCGTGGACCCCGCCCGCATCGATCTGATCGTGAGCAACCACGCCGAGATGGACCACAGCGGCTCCCTGCCCGAGGCCATCGACCTGATCCGCCCCGAGCGCGTGTACGCGTCGGCCATGGGCGTGAACGCCCTGCGGGATCACTTCCGCTGGGACACCCCGGTCACCGCCGTGAAGGACCAGGAGTTCCTCGCCCTGGGCGAGCTCACCCTGCAGTTCTTCGAGACCCGCATGCTACACTGGCCCGACAGCATGTTCTCGTGGATCCCCGAGGAGCGGCTGCTGTTCTCCCAGGACGCCTTCGGCATGCACCTCGCCAGCGTCGAGCGCTTCGCGGACCAGCTCCCCGAGGCCGTGCTCATCGAGGAGAGCGCGAAGTACTATGCCAACATCCTTTTGCCCTACGCGCCGCTGATCCCGAAGCTCATCGACCGCTGCAAAAAGCTCGAACTGAACGCCGAGCTCATCGCCCCCGACCACGGCCCGGTGCACCGACGGGAGCTGGGTGCGGTGCTCGAGCGTTATCTGCGCTGGAGCGCGCAGGCGCCCACCGAGAAGGTCGTGATCGTGTATGACACCATGTGGGAGAGCACCCACCGCCTGGCCCGCGCCCTCGAGGACCGGCTGGGACGCCTGGGGCACCCGGTGCGCGTGCTGTGCCTCCACGAGGCCCACCGCAGCGACGTGATCACCGAATTGCTGGACGCCGGCGCGATCTGCGTGGGCTCCCCCACTCTCAACAACCAGATGTTCCCCACCCTGGCCGACTTTCTGACCTACGCCGCCGGGCTCAAGCGCCAGCGGCTGCTGGGGGCCGCTTTCGGCTCCTACGGCTGGTCCGGCGAGGGCGTGCAGAAGGTCGCCGACGCCCTCACCGGCATGGGCGTCGAGCTCGTCGGTTCGGTCAAGTGCAAGTACCGCCCGGACGCCGCCGCCCTCGAGGCCTGCGGTGCCCTCGCCGAGAACCTGTCGGCCGCCCTGCGCGCCCGGCTTAAGGAGAAATGACCATGGCCGTCACCCTGACCTTCGTGGGCCCCATCACCCGGCCGACCCCCGAGCGGCTCGCCGCCGTCGTCGCCCATGGCTCCTACCCTACCGTCCACGCCCTCCTCGCGGCCTTGGGCTATCAACCCGTGCAGTTCCCCTACATCGCCGTCCTGGTGGACGGCGCCCGCCTCCACGCCTCGGATCCCACCCCGGCCTCCGGCGAGCTCGTGATCATGGTTCCCACCGGCGGCGGGTGACCGTCTGAATCGCGATTGCGATTCAGACGGTCACTTGCGGAATCGTGGAACGATTCCGGCGGGTGACTTGTCAGACTTAGGTTACAGGGGCAGCTCGACGAGGACCGCGCCGTCGCGGTAGATCTTCAGGTGCCCCTCGTCGGTGACGACCAGCTCCTGGGGAACGTCTTCGGGGTGATCGACGACCTGCTCGGCGCCGACGGCCTCAACCCGGTAATCGATCAGGGAGACGCGCTCCACGCCCCACGCCCACCGCCCCTCGACGGGGTTCCGGTACAGGGCGTACCAATAGTCCGCATCCACGGCCCAGACGGTGAGGCCGCCCGTCAACTCCACCACGGCCAGCTCGCGCTTCGCGTTGCCCGCGACCAACTCCACGTGATCCCCGCCCGGGGTCCACAGCAGCAGCGGGCGATCGTCGCTGGCGGCGGCGGACCAGCCGGTGTCGGTGACGTGCAGGTCGCCGGAGCGATCGAGGACATAGGCGATGCGGTCGAACTCACCGAGGGCGGCGTCCCGGGGGGCGCGGAGGTCCGTGGGGAAATATGCCTCGGCCCCGGACCCCAGGTGGACCAGTCGGTCGGGGCAGACCAGTGCGTCGCCGCTGACGTGTCCTTCTTTACAGATATTGGATTGTCCCTCGCCGACCGTGGAGTCGGCCCCCGGCACCAGCACCGAGACCCGGGTCTGATCGGTGTTCCAGGAGACCGTATATAAAGAACGAAGGGCTGCCCCCTCGGGACGGACATTGGAAAGATCTTCCGCGCAGGCCACGGAGAAGAATGCCAGCGAAAGGAGAAGAAGCGAAGAACGAAGGGTGCGAAACATGGTCGGCCTCCTTGAAAAGCCAGCCCGCTATTTGCAGGTTCCATGCCAACCCCCGTCGGTCCGACTAAAAACCAGAAAACCCTTGCCAGAACTGTGCTTTCCCGTCGCAGGACGGTCG
The DNA here is from genome assembly GCA_938004375.1 of uncultured Pseudomonadota bacterium. GTDB lineage: Bacteria > Myxococcota_A > Polyangia > HGW-17 > HGW-17 > HGW-17. The sequence continues at coordinate 5,456 of CALKWH010000059.1, read as the reverse complement.
GCGTTTCGTGACGAAAACGCGGGGTGTCTCCAAAAAGAAACACCCCCAGACCCCGGGTGTCCAGAATTGTGTACAGTCAAAAAGGGGATTACTCGCAGACGGGAGCGTCGCTGGTGGAGGGACAGGTCTTGCCGGCTTCGGGCGCAGGCGGAGCGGGCGGAGGCGTCGGCTGCGTGCCGGCCGGGGCGTCCTTGGGACCAGAGCGACCCATGAGGGCACGATCGAGGGGGGCGTACCCCGGGCACTCCTGGCCGATCATGGCCGAGGTGGCCTGCAGCAGGGAGGACAGCGGTTGCTCGCCCACCAGGCGGGCGACCTCGCGGCCCCGCTCGTCGATCATCACGAACGTGGGCACCCCGAGGATCCGGTGCCTTTTCGCGAGCTGGCGGTTCTCGGGGAGCGAGATGTCGACCTGGCGGATCTCCACGTCCTTGCCCGAGCAGGTGGTCTGCATCTCCGAGACCACGGGCTGCATCTTGTCGCAGATGGAGCAGTTGGCGCTCATGAACTCGACCACGATGGGCTTGCCCGCGGGCACGGTGGGATCGGCGCCGGAGCGGAACACGGGGGCGGGGTTGACCACGCCCATGAAGAACGTCAGGGCCACGGCGATCATGATCGCGCCGATGAACTCCTCGACCACGGGCAGGTACTTGGCCGTCTTCGCCACCAGGGCGCGCGCGTGCTCGGCGAAGAACGCCATCACCAGCAGCGGCGTGGCGAACCCCAGCCCGTAGACGGTCAAGTACAACAGGCCGGTGGCCGGGCTCGAGGTCTCGGAGGCGGTATAGGTCAGCACGGCGCCCAGGATCGGGCCGATGCAGGGGGACCAGCCGGCGGCGAAGAAGACGCCCATGAGGAAGGCGGCGAAGACGTTGATCTTCTCGTGGGCGCGGCTGTCGTCCTTGCGCAGGACGCGGTCGAAGGCGGGGATATGGATCCAGCCCAGGAACTTCAGGCCGAACAGCAGGATGAAGATGCCGCCGACGAGCTGGAACCAGCCCTTATGGGCGGCCATTAATTTGCCTATGCCGGCGGCTCCGAGCCCCATGAGGGAGAAGATCAGCACGAACCCCAGTGAGAACGCCAGGGCCCGCAGGAGGAGCTTGCCCCGGGAGAAGTCCTCCTCGGTGGGATCCGCCCCCAAGAGCGAGGTCAGGTAAATGGGGATGAGCGGGTAGACGCAGGGCGTCAGGTACGTTCCGAGGCCGGCCAGGAATAGATTGACTACGTTCATGCACCCTCCGTCAGGACCACGCCGCCTGCAACCGCCGGGGCGCGGAGACTATTTCGCAAGTGGTAGCATAACCTGTAAGACACGTCTGGCAAGAGGCCCCCTGCCTGAAATCGTGAAAAAACCGGAGTCTCCCCCGCGATCCTGTCTCTGAATCGAAATCGAAATCGAAATCGCTTCCCGAAGCGATGACGACCCGACCGGCTTTACAGTTTCGCGTAGAGCAACAGCGAGACGACGAGGGCGTAGATGACGAGGGACTCGATGAGGACCAGGGTCAAGAGCAGGAGGGTCTGCACCTGGCTCTTGGCGCCGGGGTTGCGCGCGACGCCGGCCATGGCCGAGGAGCCCACCCACCCCTGGGCGATGGCTCCGCCGAAGGCGGCGATGGCGATGGTCAGCGAGATGGTGATGTAAATCATGCTGGAACCGCCCTTCTCCTCCTTCTTCTCGGGGGCGGTGGCGGCCGGTGCTGCCGGGGCGTCGGCCGGGGCCGGCGCGGCGGCGGTCGGTTCGGGGGCCGGGGGCGCCGCCTGGGCCCAGAGGGCGGCGGGCAGCAGGAGGGTGAGCATCAACAGGCCGACGGACAGAGTCTTTTTCATGGGTTCTCCTCAATGCTCGTGGCTGGTGGCCAGCGAGAAGTAGATGACCGACAGGGTCATGAACACCAGGGCCTGGATGACGGACACGATCAGGCCCAGGAACAGGAACGGGATGGGGATCAGCAGCGGGAACAGGAACGAGAAGATCGCCAGGACCTTGTGGTCGGCGACCATGTTGCCCAGCAGGCGCACGGTGAGGGAGAGCGGCCGGACGATGTGGCTGACGACCTCGAGGACCAGCATCAGCGGGGCCATGACCCAGGAGTCGCCGGTGAACTGCTTCAGGTACCGCCACCCCTGGTCCCGGATCCCGAAGTAGTGGGTGGCCACGAAGACGGTGAGCGCGATGGCCAGGTTCAACTGCAGGTGGGAGGTGGGCGGCTCGATCCCGGGGATGATGCCGATCAGATCCGAGAAGACGATGAAGAGGAAGATCCCGGCCCCCATGGGAAAGAAGCGGCGGGCGTCCTTCTCGTTGCCGACGATCTCGGTGAGGAAGCGCAGCAGGGTGTTGAGCAGGAGCTCGACGAAGAAAGTGAAGGTCAGGCGCTCCGGGGGACGGACTGCGGCCTCGGAGCGGGCGTGCCGGCGGTAGACGAACCCGGTGATCAGGAGGCACAGACCGACGAACAGCGCCAGGAACACGTGGGTCATGGAGAAGTGTTCCTGGGGCGGGAACATGGAGTTGGACCACTCACGGCCGAAGTACTGGCGAAAGTACGCCTCGAGGTTGTGGTATCCGGGCAGGAGGTCCAGCCACGTGGTGTGTTCGTTCATCTGCGGAAATCCTGTGCGCCGGGTCGGGGTCGGCGCTCCCGGCGGCCGGGGCGGGCTGGGTCACGGCCGGAGGGACACGCGGGCGAGCGGACTCCACCGCGCGTTCGGGAGGAGGTTATACTCCCGAACCCGGGTGGAAAGGAAGACCAAATTTTCCTCGAACCAGAGGGGGAAGATCGGCAGGTCCCGCATGAGCCGCGCCTGGACCAACGCGAACAGGCGCAGGCGCTCCGGGCCGTCGGCGGTGCGGCGGGTGGCGTCGAGCCATCCGTCGACCTCGGCGTCGGCGTAGCCCCAGCGGTTCACGCCGTCGGGACGGGCGGCGGAGGGGATGTTGCCCGAGTGGAAGAAGTCGGTCATCACGTCGGGCACGCCGATCTCGGGCATCTGCAGCGACATCACCTGGAACTGGCGCTTCTTGACGTCCGAGAAGAACACCCCCCATTCCAGGCTACGCACCCGCACCTTCACGCCGATTCGGCCCCAACCCTCGGCGATGACCTTGGCGATGGCCACGCGGAAGGGGTTCGACGAGGTCTTGTACTCGAGGTGGAAGCGCACGCCGGTGCTGGGATCGGCGGGCCACCCCGCCTCGTCGAGCAGCCGGGCGGCGGCGGCGGGATCATGGTCCAACTGCGGGAGCCCCGTCGCGTGGGCCCAGTGTTGAGGCGGCATGATCGAGTCGGCCAGGCGGGCGGTGCCCCGGAACCGGGCCTCCACCAGGCGAGCGCGGTCCACGGACAGGGCCAGCGCGCGGCGCACGCGGGGATCGGCCAACTGGGGCACCTGCGCGTTGAAACCCAGATAGGTGAGCGTCCACGACGGCCCCCGCTGCATGGGCAGATGTGAGAGCGCGGGCAGCAGGATCGGCGAGATGTTGTTCTGCGCCAGATCCGCATGCCCCGAAGACATGAGCAACGCGCGGACGTTCTCCTCCTCGACGGTCTGGAAGACGAGGCGGGCCACCGGAGGCGCGCCCTTGTAGTAGTGGGGGTTGCGGCGCAGCACGAGGCGGTCGGTCGTCCGCGCCTCGAGGACGTACGGACCCGCCCCGACTCGGGTGCCTTGCCCGGGGGCCGGCCGACGGACCACGCCCAGGTCGAGATCCGACACCAGCGTGGGCCTGAGCGCCGAGAAGCGCAGCCGCACCCGCAGGTCGTCGACGACCTCCAGCGCCGTCAGATCCCGCCACTTCGCCGAGAAGGGCGAGAACCGCCCCTGCCGGAGGGTCTCCAGGGTGTACACCACGTCCCCCGACGTGAGGGGCGCGCCGTCGGAGAAGCGCACCCCGGGCCTCAGGTGCAGGATCACCGTGAGGGGATCCACGGTCTCGATGCGCTCGAGGAGCTCCAGGCGGGGCGTCCCGTCGGGCGTGTCCAGGGACACCAGGGGTTCGTGGATCAGGCGGCTGATCTTGAGCCCGTAGGCGGTGATGGCGGTCATGGGGTCGAGATCGCCGATGGGCGCCTCGACGAGGACGACGAGGGTGTCCGCGGGCGGCCGCGAGGGCGAACAGTTCGCGGGCAGCAGCAAGAGAGAGAGGAGCAGGAGCAAGATGGCGCAAGGCGGGGAGAATCCCAGGGTCACCGGAACGCGCCCGGTCTTGCTCTCAGGCTGCTTCAAGATTCCGGTCACGGCGCCGGTCGCGGTCACTTCTCGATGGCGTGCAGGTAGCGCAGGATCTGGTCGTGCTGTCCCTTGGCCGCGGCCAGAAACACGCGGTCCACGGGGGCGCCGTCCATGTAGTCCTCGGGATTGAAGACCTTTCCGCCGAGGTCGCGGATCTCGCCGCCGGCGGCCCGCAGGATGGCCAGGCCCGGGGCGATGTCCCAGATGTGGACGCGGCCGAGCAGGGCGCCCCAGACGGCGCCGCGCGCGACGAAGGCGATGTGGGCTACCGAGGAGCCCAGGGAACGGATCTTGCCGGGGAAGTCGGTGCGGAAGTCGTGGTGGAACCGCGAGTACGTGAGCAGCACGGCTTCGTTGTCCACGGAGTCGTCCACCCGGGCGCGGATGGGCTTGTGGTTGTGCAGGGCTTTTTTACCCATGCCGGAGTACAGTTCGTCGGTCACGGGCATGTAGAACACGCCAAACTTCAGTTCACCCTCGTGGAAATGGGAGATGGAGATGCCCCATATGGGCAGTCCGGTGGAGAACACGGCGGTGCCGTCGACGGGATCCACCACCCACAGGTGGTCGAGGTTCAGTGGGGTGATGGGGTTCTCCTCGCCGAAAAAGTGATGGTGGGGATAGGTCGCCAGAATCTTCTGCTCGAGGAACGACTGCACCTCGAGGTCGGCCTGGGTCACCAGAGACATGTCATACTTCAACTGCGGGTCGGCGTGACCGTAATGACTCAGGGCGATTTTTCCCGCTTCCCGGGCGATCTCCTCCGCGAAACCCAGAATCTCTTCCCACTCAATGGCACCAGGCTGGATCGGCATTCATTCCTCCGAAAAATTGCGTTGTTTGGTGATTATTTCTTCAACCATTCAGGGTGCTCGGCCAGCAGCTCCCGGATGATGACCTCGGCGAGCTGGGGGACGACCTCCCAGGCGATCTGTTCGATGACCTCGCGGCTGACCCCCGCGAGGGCGGCGTGTTTGTCCCCGAGCGTCCCGGCGAGCTCGGAGACCTTGGCCGCGACGCTGCCGGCCGCGCCGGCCAAGAGGGGTGTGGCCGCGGCTATGGGGGCGGACTCGACCCTGGCAGCCGGCGCCGCAGGGACGGCGGTGCGCGCGGGCGCCACCGGGGCGGACTCGACCCTGGCAGACGGAGCCGCAGGAGATTCGGAAGAGCGTCGTGGAGGGAAAGAGTGTAGATCTCGGTGGTCGCCGTATCAT
>CALKWH010000058.1 GCA_938004375.1 uncultured Pseudomonadota bacterium | reverse complement strand
CCACCGAGATCTACACTCTTTCCCTACACGACGCTCTTCCGATCTGGGATCCAGGCGGGTCTGCAGCAGGCGCAACAATTCTGAGCGGAACCAGGGCGCCGGGAAGAGGCCGAGCTCGGTGGCCAGCCGCTGGACCATGAACTCCTGCACCTCGGCGGTGTCCAGTTCGTGGTCGTCGGACTCGAGCAGGCCGGCGATCTCCTCGCCGATGGCCTTGGCGTCGGTGGTCTGGCCCAGGTGGCGGTGCTGGGACATCAGATCCTGCAGCAGCAGGATGCGGTCGGTCACCGATTGTGTCTTCTGGAGGCGCGCCGCGAGCACGCGGACGTTGCGGGCGAAGTCGTTGGACTTCTTCACCTCGCGCAGGAGCTCCGCCAGCCCCAGGCCCTCCCAGGGGACGCTGACCAGGGTGTCGACCGGCGGCGCGTCGGGCAAGGTCGCGGTTTCGTCGATCCCCGGGATGCCGGGCGAAGGGATCGTGGTGGTCGCACCCCGAACGGCGGTGCGCAGGGCTTCGGCGAGGGACTGATAGAAGTCCCCGGCGCTGGGTTGCCGCAGCTCCGGCTTTTTCTCGAGCGCGCGGGCGAGCACGTCCCAGACGGCGGGGGGGCAGTCGGGTTGGTGCTCGAAGATGGGCGTGGGGGCCACGCGGGCGTGGGCGACGAGCGCCTCGGTGGCGGTGCGCGTGCGGAAGGGGAGCTCGCCGGTGATCAACTCGTACACGACGACCCCGAGTGAATAGATGTCCGAGGCTACCGACACCAGGTGAACGTTGCCCAGCGCCTGCTCCGGGCTCATGTAGGCGGGGGTGCCGATGACCATGTTGGTCGCGGACTGCGTCGGCTCCAGGCGCAGGAGCTTGGCGATCCCGAAGTCCAGAAGTTTCAGGGTGCGGCCGTACTTCGAGTCCACGACGAACACGTTGTCGGGCTTGAGATCGCGATGCACCACGCCGCACTCGTGGGCGGCGTCCAGCGCCGAGGCGATCTGGCGCACCGCGAAGAGCACCTCGTCGTACGCGAGGGTTCCCTTCTTTTCGAGCTCGTCGGCCAGGCTCAGGCCCTGCAGGTGCTCCATCACGAGGTAGAGCCGCCCGTCGGGCAGGGTGCCGAAGTCGAAGATCTTCACGATGTTGGGATGGTTGATGTGGTTGACCACCCGCGCCTCGTTGAGGAAGCGCTCCGAGAGGTCCCCCTGGCGCTCCGGCTTGAGCACCTTGATGGCGACCCGGGAGTCGATGGCCGTGTGCACACCCAGGTACACGTGGGCGCAGGCGCCCTCGCCGATGGGCTCGAGCACGCGATAATTGCCGATGTGGGTTCCGATGATGGGGTCTGGCATGGTTCACCTGCGAGGGGCCGGGGGCGACGGATCTTTCCGCCGCTCCTCGCCGGAGAGGTCATAGATGGTTTCTGTCAACATCTCACCGGCCTGGTTGTACAGCACAGCCGACTTCCGGTGGTGGTTGGGGTGATACTGGTACAGGATGTAAGCCGTGCCTGTGGAGTCGTTCGTCAAGGTCCCGTCGAGGCCGAAGTTCTCCTCCCGGGCCAGGTTGCCGGAGGGGGCGTACTTCTTGCGCACGCCGGCGATCCGGCGCTGGCCGTGCAGGACGGGCTTTTGGTCGCTTCCCAGATAGCGCTCCTCCACGAGATTGTGGTTCGGATCATAGGTCAGTTCCACGATGGCCACCCGATACAGGTTGGGCGCGACGACGCCCTGCGCGTCCAGGTGTTGCCGGCGGACCATGTTTCCATGGTCGTTGTACTCGTCCTTCCAGCCGAACACCCCGTCGCGGTTCGCGGCCGGCTTCCGGTCGGGGCCATAGTATCGACGCTCCGTCTCCTGATTGCGGTCATTGAAGACGGAGATCCATCCCGCGATGCCCTCCGAGCTGGCCACCAGCCCACCGTCAACGCCGTGGAACCACTGCTCGACGCGGTTTCCGCGTTCATCGAACGTGGTCTTGACTCCGGCGAGCCCCTCCTTGTTGAGGATGGGCTTCTCATCCAGGCCCAGGTACCATTTTTCGGTCTGATAGCCGTTGTCGTCGTAGGCCATTCGCGAGGCGGCGTACCCATCGCGGCGCAACGTCGGTTTTCCATCCGTTCCGTAATACCATTCCCGGACGCGGTTGCCCTGCCGGTCGTACTCCGTGCGGAAGGAAGAGAACCCCTTTTTTTCCAACGCCGGGTTCCCGTCCCCTCCGAGGCAGAAGTATTCCGTCAGATCACCGATTTCATTGTATGTGGCGCGCCAGGAGGCGCAACCGGAGTTGTTCGGCGCCGGTCGACGATTCACGTCGAAGAAGGCATGTCGGATCGGATTCCCGTTCCGGTCGCGGGTGAGCACCGAGATGGCGTACCCCGACTTGTCCCGGACCGGCTTTCCATCGAGCCCGAGATTCCGGGTCTCCACCGCGTCCTGCGAGAAGACGAACCTGACCTGGGCCACTCCCTTGGAATCCAGGGTGAGCCGTCCGTCGAGCCCCAGGTGCCGAAGCTCGGCGACCTCGCCGTTCTCCCCGTAGCGGGCCTCCCAGCCGGCGATCCCGTCGGCCTGCAGGGTGGGCGCGCCATCCGTGCCGAGGAAGGTGCCCGCCACGATCCGGCCCTTTTCGTCATAGCGCAACTTCCAGCCGGAAAATCTGTGCTTCGTGACGACGGGTTGGTTGTCGGTGCCCCGGAACCACTCTTCGACGGCATTTCCGCGATCGTCGTAGCGACTGATCTTGCTCGCGTACATGTGGGGAAATCTGGCGCCGCTCAAGACCGGATTCTTCCGGGCGTCGAAATACCGGATTCCGGTGGTGTTGCCGAATCGGTCGTACTCGTACTCGGTGAAAGCGACCCCGTCGTCCGTCGTCAAAATGAATCCACCCGACTTGTTGACGGTGTAGATCGATATCTGGGAGTCATTCCCCTGTTTGTCGTAAGTGTATTGAATCTTGGCAACATTTTTTTTGTCCACATTGCGCAGGCCGTGGCGATCCAGGATGTACCGGACTTGAATCCGGCAGGTCTCATCGCGCTCGAATTCATAGCCCCAGTGAAGCTCGGCGTTGCGCTGGGGCAGGTTGAAGTGATTGAGATACCGGATGGATTGGATGCAACCCTTTGCATCGTAGGTGAGGAGCTCCCGGGTGTAGAGGGACCCGGAGGTGACGAGGTTGCGTCCCCAGAACAACACGATGGGTCGCAACGGCATGCCCTCCGCGTCCACCCGATCCCTCCGATGGAGGTCGGCGTAGAGCCACTTGCGCAGGAAACGGCCCGTGGCGTTGGTCTCGACGACGGTGGTCACCTGACCGCCGGAATTGTATTCATACGTGAAGGTCGTGGTCTCACTGTTGCTCTTGAAAATGACCGCTCCGCCGCGACCGTAGTTCGTGCCGTCGGTCAATTCCCCGGAGCCGTTGATGAGGTCCATCCGCGTCACCTTGCCGTCGACCACCTGCAGGCGGTAGGTGAGCGCGCGGTGCTTCTGCCGTTCCTCGGGTATGGGGACCGCGCAGAACGGCACGCCCCGTCTTTCTTCGATGTAGGCACAGTACTGCACCTCGGATTTGACGGTGGCTCCGGTCGGGCGTACGACCCGGGGACCGGCGAAGAAGTACAGCGCGAGGCCGGCCAGAAGGACGACCAGGGCGCTGGCGGTGGCGGCGGCCGGGGTGCGGTGGCGGCGCAAAAAGAGACCGGCGCGGTGGATAAGCCCCGGGGGCGAGGCGGCGATGGGCCTAAGTTGCGCGAAGGCGTCGAGATCGGCGGCGAGCGCGGCGGCCGTGGCGTAGCGGTGCTCGGGGTTCTTCGCGGTGGCCTTGGCGATGACGGTGGCGAGATCCCGGGGGAGCTCGGGGTTCGCTTTGCGGGGCGGCACCGGCTCGTCCATGAGGATCTGCTTCATCACCTGCTCGTGGGTGCCCTCTTTCCAGAAGCGCCGACCGCAGGCGAGCTCGTAGAGGCAGACGCCCAGGCCGTAGACGTCGGTGCGGTGGTCCACGCGCAGGTGCTGCATCTGCAACTGCTCCGGGGACATGTACATCAGCGTGCCCAGGGTCTTGGACTTGTCCTGGGTGAGCGAGAGGCTGGAGTCGGTGAGCTTGGCGAGGCCCAGGTCCATGATGACGATTCGGGCGGCGTCGGCGGTGAGCATGAGGTTCTCGGGCTTGACGTCGCGGTGGATGACGCCCTGGTCGTGCAGGTGGGCGAGGCCGTCGGCGGCTCGTGCGAAGAGTTCGGCGAGGCGTCGGTAGTAGTCGCCGCCGCGATTCAGGACCGGGGGCGGGGCGGGGACGGCCTCGGGAACGTCGGCGAGCTCGGGGTCGCCTTTTGCGGGGTCGCGCTCCGCGTGGGAATCCGCGGCGGGCCGGGGCTGGAGGGAGACGGCGGCGTCGAGGTGGGCGCCGTCGAGGGAGACGCCGCTGGAGCGCCAGCGGGAGAGGGCGCGGCCGACGCGGCCGAGGTCTGCGCCGTCGACGAGCTCCATGGTGTAGTAGACGCGGCCGGCGTCCTCCCCCGAGGAGAAGATCTTGACGACGTTGGGGTGCTCGCACTTTCCCAGGGCGCGGATCTCGCGGCGGAAGCGCTCGAGCGCGGTGCGGTCGTGGGCGGCCTCGCGGGGGAGGACCTTGAGGGCGACGACGCGGCGCAGGCTGCGCTGGCGGGCCCGGTAGACCTCGCCCATGCCGCCGGAGCCGATCTTCTCGACGAGCTCGTAGTCGTCGATGAAGGTGCCGGAGCCGACGACGTCGTCGTCGCCGCCGCTGGAGCTGGCCTCGTCGTCGTCGGGGGCTTCACCGGCCTCGAGGCGGGCGAGCTCATGTTCGGAGACGGGTCCGCGGCCGTGCAGGCGGCCGAAGAAGGCGCGCAGGGCCTCGCGGTGGGCGTCGGCGCGGTGGACCTTTCCGTTGAGATAATTGAGATATTCGGCCTTTTTCACGGTGGCGCCGCCGTCGTGGGCGGCTTTGCCGGGGGTGACGACGGACTCGTTGAGGAAGTGGACGAAATGCCGCTCGTCCTCGGTGAGAAAGACGAGCAAGGGATGCAGGGAGACGACGTGGCCGTCGCCGATCAGGACGAGGGAGTCGGGGACGACGGCGTCGGGCGGCAACCCGTCGAGCCAGTCCTCGCGCAGCGGCAGGGGAGTCGTTCCGGACAGGCCGAGCCAGGAGCGCTTGCCCTGATAGTCGACGCTGACGTGGGCGAGGCGGTAGCCGCCGATCCAGGCGGGTGATTGAATAGCCTCGAGGGCGGCGTCGAGGAGTTTGGGCCAGAGGCGCTCATAGGTCTCGGCGGAGCGTGCGCCGCCGTGACCGAGGACCTTGTTTCGATAGGCGACGAAGGCGCCGAAGGAGCCCAAGAGGCCGCGGTCGGGTTTGAAGGAGGCGGGGAGGATGTCCTCCTCGCGGGCGGCGTCGATGAGGGCGGCGAGCGCGGGCGCGGGGTGGGGCTCTTTCGCGGCGGCGCCGGCGACGTTTCCGAGGGGCAAAAGGGCGGCGTCGACGCGCTTGGCCAAAGCGGCGTCGATACGGCGCAGCAGCTCGAGCCAGGTGCCGGCGCTGGGTCTGGCCAAGCCCTCGAGGGCTTCCGCGAGGGGGCTGTCGGGCTCGCAGGCGTGGTGGCTCCAGACGCCGATGCGGGCGGCGGCGGCGAGCTTGAGGGCGGCCTCGCCAAGGAAATAGGCGTTGTGATGGCGGTCGCTGGGGAACTTGGCGTTGAGGGTCCGCGCGACGAGCTGGGCGACGGGCAGCGGCAGCCGCGGGATCAGGTCGTGTATCTCACGCGATTCCATGGGATGAAAACTCCAGTCACGCGTCCTTCACGGGGAACGGGAAACGCCCGAGTGTAGCGACTGGCGATTCCGGGTGTCAACGGGAAACTCGAATCCGGGCAGGTCGCAGGCTCGGGGTTGGTATATTTCTCTATGGTCCTGTGTAGCCGTGAAAATCCACTTTGCAAAACGATGAAAAACCAGTATATAACGGCCTGCCGCGCGACGCGCGCGCTCGATTTTCCCCATGCCAATGGGCCGAACCCCCGGCCCGGACGGTTCAAAGAGGTATCCCATGGCCAGCATGTCCGATCTGAAGAAGAACCTGAAAATCCTGATTGACGGCGACCCGTACGTGGTGATCGAGGCCCAGTTCGTGAAGCCGGGCAAGGGCACCGCGTTCACCAAGTGCCGCATCAAGAACTTGATCACGGGCTCCGTGCTCGAGCGCACCTGGCGGTCCAACGAGTCCGTCGACCTCGCCGACACCGAGAACCGCAAGATGGAATACCTCTATCAGGAGGGCGAGCACTTCGTGTTCATGGATCGCGAGACCTACGAGCAGTTCCACGTCGAGGCCGAGGTGCTCGGCGACGACACCCGCTGGCTCATCGACAACCTGGTCACCGACGTGCTGTTCTTCAACGGCAAGCCCGTGGGCGTCGAGCTGCCGACCTTCGTCGAGATGCAGATCGTGCACTGCGAGCCAGGCGTGCGCGGCGACACCGCCACCGGCGCCTCCAAGCCCGCGACGCTGATCACCGGCGCCACCGTCAACGTGCCGCTGTTCGTCAACGAGGGTGAGTGGCTGAAGATCGACACCCGCACCGGCGAGTACGTCGAGCGCGTGAAGAAGTAGGCACCTCCGGCCATGCCGACGGACCTCCGGCCGGGACGGCTGATCGCGGGCCACCTGGCGCAGGACGCCGCCGGCCCCGTGCCGCTTCACGAAGTTTCCCCCGACATCGCCATCGGCGACTGGGGCCTTCTGCGCACCGACGCGGTGGGCCGCACCTCCATCTCGGCCACCGTCCAACCCACCAAAACGATGTTCCCCGGCCCCGAGTGGCGCCGGTTGAACACCCCAGACCGCTCCGGGCGCACGCGCCTCGAGGCCCTGCGCTTTCGGGCCAGGATCTTGCGCCGGGTGCGCGAGTTCTTCGACGTCCGCGGCTCCTTCGAGGTCGAGACGCCGCTGCGCGTGCCCAGCCCGGGGGTGGAGACCCACCTTTCGGCACTGCGCTCGGACGACTGGTATCTTTCGCCGTCCCCCGAGTTCCAGATGAAGCGGCTGCTCGCGGGCGGCGCGGGGTCGATCTATCAAATCTGCCGCGCCTTCCGCCGCGACGAGACGGGCGCGCGCCACAACCCCGAGTTCACCATGCTCGAGTGGTACAGCGTGGGCGCCGACGCGGAACAACTGCGCGTCGAGGTCGAGGAGTTGATCGCCTGGGTGCAGGCACGCGAGGACGTCCCCGCGCCGCTGCCGCCACCGCCGTACCCGCGGCTGACCATGGACGGGGCGTTCGCGCGGTTCGCCGGCGTCGACGACCTGTTCGCGGCCCCGGAGACGCTGCTGGCCCAGGCCGGGCTCGCGCCGCGCCCAATGACCTGGGAGGAGGCGTTCTTCACCGTGCTGGTGGAGAAGATCGAGCCGCGGTTGTGCGAGGACGGGCCGGTGTTCCTCACGGCGTGGCCCGCGCCCATGGCCTCGCTGGCGCGCCTGTTGCCCGAGGATCCGCGCTTCGCCGACCGCTTTGAATTTTATGCCCCAAGCCCCGCCGGGGGCGAACTGGAGCTGGCCAACGGCTTCGGCGAGCTCCTCGACGCCGACCTGCAGCGCGCGCGCAGCCTGGAGGACCTGGCCTGGCGCCGCGCGCACGGGGCTCCCGAGTACCCCCTTGACGAGAAGTTCCTGCAGGCGTTGGCCGAGGGCTGCCCGCCGGTGTCCGGTATCGCCCTGGGCCTGGATCGCCTGGTCATGCTGTGGTGGGGGGCCGCGCACATCCGGCAGGTGCTCACCTTCGCCGGGGACGAGTTGTGACGAGATGCGCTGCACGTTTTTGGGACACTCCACGTTGTTGATCGAGTCCGGCGGTTCGGCGATCCTGACGGACCCGCTGCTCACCGATCGGATCATGATGAAGCGGCGCGCGGCCCCGCTGGGCGTGCCGGTGACCGCCCTGCCGCCGCTCACGGCGATCACCATTTCCCACGCCCACGCCGACCACCTGCACCTGCCGTCGCTGAAGCTCCTGCCCCGGGAGGCCACGCTGGTGGTGCCCGCGGGGGTGGGCCGCTTCGTGCGCGACCTGGGCTTCGCCGCCGTGGAGGAGCTGGCCTGGGACGGGCGCCTGACCCTGGGGGCGTTCACCGTGACCGCGGTCCCCGTGAACCACGTGCGCGGCCGCTTCTTTCCGTGGCAGGACACCGGCGTGAACTCGTACGTGTTCGACGACGGCGTCCACGCCTTCTTCGCCGCCGGGGACGTGGACTTCGGCCCCGCCCCCGAGCTCGCCGCGCTGGCCGACCGGTTCCAGCTCGCGGCCGCCGCGCTGCCCGTGGGCGGCATGCGCGAGGTGGCCTATTATGTGAGGCGCCGCGGGAAGAAAGGCGTGCACATCGACCCGGCCACCGCTTGGGAGTTGTTTTTGCAGACCGGAGCGCGCATGATGGTCCCCATCCACTGGGGGGCCGTACGCATGGCCCGCACCCCGCTCGACGAGCCGGTCGCCGCCGTGCTCGAGGCCGCGCGGGCCCACCAGATGGCCGACCGTGTCCGGGCGCTCGCGCCCGGGGAGGCGTGGGACCTGTGACCTTCGGTAAAATATTGAACCCCGCCAATGCCGTCACCTCGACGCGGCTGCTCGTGCTGCCGGTGGTGGCGTGGGCCATGGCCACGCACCGGGTGGTGCTGGCCCTGGTGCTGCTGATCTACAGCGGGGTAATCGACCTGATCGACGGCTCCATCGCCCGGTATTTCCAATGCGCCGGCCCCTTCGGCGAGATGCTCGACGCAATCTCCGACGCCGGCCTGTTCCTGGTCACCCTGGTGACGGCCGCGGCCACCGGCTACGTGGACGTCGTGCCGGTGGCGGCGTTCCTGGGGGTGGGCGTGGTGAACGCCCTGGGCCGCGTGATCCACATCCGCCGCGTGGGTCGCGTGACCAACTTCCGCTCCTTCGCGTCCGAGTCCCTCGGCGGGGCCACGTTCTTCGTGCTCGTGGGCGTGTTGCTGGACTTTTACGTCGAGACCTGCATCTGGTCCATGACGATCCTGACCGCCTTCGTGGTCGTCCACGATTACTGGCGCATCCTCACGCTCCCGCGGGAGCCGGAGGCCGATCATGTTTGACCTGGTCGCCGGGAACCACCACGGCGCGGGGTGGATGACCACCGGGTTCGCCGTGTTTCTATGGTCTTCGCTGCCCGTGATCGCGGCCATCTTCATCTACCGCGTCGTGCGCGACGTCCGGGCGTTTCGGCGCGCGACCGGCGCCGCCCGCGTGGACCTGTCGGACCGCCTGCTGGGCTGGGCCACCGCGCTGGTGATCATCGCCGGGTCCCTGTTCCTGGCCACCCATCGCCTGTGGACCGCCTGGGCGTCGAAGTTGTAGGGTCAAAAGTCGATGCTGCACCTGTTCCGTCCGCTCAAAGAACGCCTCCTGCGCCCTCTGGGCGCGCGCCTGGCGAACACGCACCCCAACACGGTCACCTTCTGGAGCCTGATCCCCGGGCTGCTGGCGGGCGTGGCGTGGGCGTTCTCGGGCTGGGGCTGGGGGATGCTGGTGGCGGCGAGCCTGCTCACCGTGCTCAACGGCGTGCTGGACCTCCTCGACGGGCACCTGGCGCGCCATCATCATAAAATGTCCCCCCTGGGCGACTTCCTCGACTGCGTGGTGGACCGCTACACCGACGTGGCCATCCTCACGGGGATCGGCTTCTCGCCCTACGCGGACCCGTTGCTGGCCCACCTGGCCATCGTGGCCACGCTCCTGGTGAGTTTTCTGGGCAGCCAGAGCCAGGCCTCGGGCGGCGGACGCGTGGAGGCCGGCGTGCTGGGCCGCGCCGAGCGCCACGTACTGTTGATCTTGATCCCGTTCGTCCAGCTCGGCGCCGGGGCCGCGGGCTATCCCGTGTGGTGGCGCTTCACGCCGGTGGAGTGGCTGCTGGTCGTGTTCGCCGTGCTCGGACACCTGACCGCCCTGTTCCGCATCCGCGAGGGCTACCTCATGCTGAAGAAGCTGCCCCCGCAGGAGAGAACCCATGACTGAACCGACCTGTGCGATCCTCCAGACCGGCAGCCTGCAGTCCAACCCGGACCTGCTTCGCCTGCGGTGTGGCGGTCTGGACCTCGTGGAGCGGCACGTGCTTGGCCTGCATCACGCGGGGATACATCAAATTTATATTTACGATCCCCGGGGCCACTACAAGCCGGTAGGGCGGGTGCTGGGCCTCGAGGGCACCGTCGTGCAGGCCGTGCGCGAGCTGCCCGAGTTCCCGGCCGCCGGCGTGCTCTGGATCCGCGCCGACGCCGTGGTGCACAAGCAGCTTTTGACGCTCGTGAAGGGCGCCGAGAAGGCGGCCATGGTCCTGGGGCGGCCCGAGCACGGCCAGAAGGGGTCCACTCGCTCGGACGGCTTCCTCGAGGTGGGCGGCGGGGAGCTATGGACCGGGGTGGCCTTCCTCCCGGCCGCCGCGCGTCCGGAGCTGCACAAGGCCCTGGCCAACGACGCCGAGAACGGGGACGTCTCGTTCGTCCACGCCCGCCTCGACAAGGACAAGAGCCAGCGCCGCCCGTCCGCGGGCGGTTTCTTCCGCCGCATCCGCGACCGGCGCGACGTGCGCGACGCCGAGCGCCTGCTCTTCCACAGCCTGCGCAAGCCCCAGGACGGCCTGGTGGCGCGCACCTTCAACCGTCCGCTCTCCCTGCCGGTGAGCCGCCTGCTGGCGCGCACCCACCTGACGCCCAACCAGTTGACCGTGCTCAACGCCGGGTTCGCGGTGGCCGCCGCCCTGGTGCTCTTCCTGGGGCACCCGGTGCTGGGCTGGAACCTGTGGCTCTCGGGCGCCCTGGGGGGCCTGCTGATCCAGGCGTGCTCGGTCTACGACGGCTGCGACGGCGAGATCGCCCGCGTGAAGTTCCAGTACTCCCACCTGGGCGACTGGCTGGACACCATCTTCGACGACATCTGCAACTGCCTGTTCTTCGCCGGCGTGGCGGCCTGGTCGTACCAGTATACAGGCCAAGTGCATTATATCTGGATGGGCGTGGGCGCCTTCGTGGGCCAGTGGATCGCCAACATGGTCATGTATTATTATTTAATCAAGGTCGCAGGCACCGGGAACAACCAGGATTATCAACTGGGCTCCCCGGACAAGCCCGGCGGCGGACTCGTGGGGCGGGTGCTCAACAAATTGAAGTACCTGACCAAGCGGGACTTCCACCTGTTCGCGTTCATGTTGATGGGGTTGGCCAACGTCCTGTGGGTGGGCGCCTATTTCATCTTTGCCTCCGCCATGATCGCCGCCCTCATCCTGTCGGTCCAGCACGTCCAGCTGCTCGCGCGCCTGCGTCGGGAGCGCAAGGAGGCGGTGTCCCGTGGTGCTTGAGCTCCTGCTGGTCCTGGCGCTTGCCTCCTCGTGCGCCCACACCGAGACGGGGAAGGCCTCGTACTACGGCAGCCGCGGCGGCCGGACCGCGTCGGGGGAGCGGGTGAACCCCCGGGCGCTGACCGCCGCCCACCGCACGCTCCCGTTCGGGACGATCGTGCGCGTGACCGAGGTGAAGTCGGGCAAGCACGTGGACGTGCGCATCACCGACCGCGGGCCCTACATCCGCGGGCGGGTCATCGACCTGACGCCCGCGGGCTTCGCCCGGCTGGCCCCGCTGGCGCGCGGGGTGATCACCGTGCGCCTCGAGGTCGTGAAAGAAGCGCCCCCGCGCAAGCCCCGCCCCAAGTCGCGGCGGCGGTAGGAGTCCCCCATGCGAGTCACGCTGTCCGGCTTCAACGTGGAGACCACCGACGATCCCGTGCGCACCCCCGAAGTGCTCACCGCCGCCTACGCCCGCGTGAGCCGCTCCGAGAAGACCCTGGACCTGCTGCGCCGGGACGCCCGGGCCAACGTCGAGAAGGCCCGGCGCAGCAACGAGAGCATCGTGTACGACATGGGCCACGCGTCCATCGCCGAACACGCATTTTTCAACATTGACATAGAAGATCTGTCGCGCCTGGCCCTGGAGGAGCTGGAGAAACACCGGCTCGCGTCCTACACCGAGAAGAGCCAGCGGTACGTCAAGCTCGACTCCGACTGGCACCTGCCCGCCGAATGGGCGGAACATCGTCAGGAACTCACGCAACTGCACGCGGCGTCCGTCGCTTTCTACAAGGATCTGTTGGCCGCCGGGGTGGAGGCCGAGGACGCGCGCTACTACCTGCCCCTGGCGGTCACCGGGCAGGTGGGGCTGTCGTGCAACGCCCGCACGGCCGAGCACCTGGTGCTGCGGCTGGCCGCGTCTCCGTTCGCCGAGGCGCGGGAGCTGGGGCGGCTGCTCCATGAGCGCCTGAAGCCCGTGGTGCCGTCACTGATCCGCTACGTCGAACCGTCGGAGTGGTGCCGCCGGGAGGAGGCCGCCCCGTGGACGCTGCTGGCGTCCGAAGAGGCGGACCTGGAAGAGAACGTCGCGTATGGGGGCCGGCCGCTGGGTCGCCTGGATTTATGTACTGCGCCCGACGACTGGGACGCCCTGGTGCTGGCCCACGCCGCCGTACGGGCCGGAGCGCCTTTCGCCGCCGCCCTCGCCGGGGCCCGCGCGCTGCCTGCGGCGGGTCGCGCCGAGGCCTTCGCCCGGCTCACCGGCGGCATGACCGCCCACGACCCTGCGCCGCGCCCCCTCGAGCACGTGCATCTGACCTGGGAGTGGGTGCTCTCGGGGGCCGCCTACGCCCAGCTCAAGCGTCACCGGTTGGCCGGGATCACGACCGCCGCGTACGACCCGCGGCTGGGGTTCACGCACCCGGCGTCGGTGGCGGCCGCCCACCTCGACCGCGCCCGGTCGCACGTCGCCCTGGCCGAGGCCACCTGCGCGCTTGTCTCCGGTCCCGGTGGCCAGTACGCATTGTTGTCCGGGCACCGACGGCGCCTGACCTGGACGGCCAACCTGCGCGAGTTGGTGCACTTCTCCCGGCTGCGCGAGGACGCCCATGCCCAGTGGGACATCCGCGCGTTCGCCGCCGCCCTGTCCGCGGCCGTGCGCGTTCACGCGCCGCACACCGGCGCGCTGCTGGCGGGCAAGGACGCCTGGACCGGAGGGACCCCGTGACCAACGCCCCTTCGGACCGAGCCCCGCAGCGCGCCGCCTATACCGTGGACACCGCGGCCGAAGGGCTGGTGCGTCTGCATTTTTTCCTGCCGCGCCGCCAGGTGGCCGCCGCCCGCTTCATCCTCGAGGGGTACGATCACCTGGGCGTGCAGAGCTCGGCCCCCGGCTCTTCCCACGTGACCTGGACGGTCCCCGCCGGCCTGCGCGCGGACGCCGAGTCCCTGCTGGGTTCTTTGTTATCAAATATTAATCAATAATTCCGGCGGTTCCGGCGGCGACGCAGGGCCGGGAGCATCAGGGCGAGGGCGAACAGCCATCCCGTGGTGGGCAGGGAGTCCGTCGAGAGACCGCCCGCTGCGCGGCAGGCGAAGGAGTCCTTCTTCTTCGTCGGGGGATCGGTGGTCGCGTCGGCGCCCGCGTCCGTGGTCGCGTCGGCGTCGGTCTCGGCGTCCCCGCCGTCCACCCCGGCGTCCGGATCGTCGCCGCCGCAGGCGTCGTCGAGGGCGTCCAGGTCGCCGTCGCAGTCGTTGTCGCGGCCGTCGTCACAGATTTCTTCGGCGCCGGGGAAGGACGCGGGGTCCATATCGTCGCAGTCCACGTCCGCGCAGGCGCCGTCGGCGTCCTGATCGGTGCAAGGCGGTGGGCACACCCCCAGGTCGGGGACGTCCGAGAAGACGGGGATCACGCATTCGACGGCGCCCTCGCAGGGCACGTCGGCGGTGCAGAAGGCCAGACACTGCCCGTCGGAGGGGTCATCGGTGATTTGCAGACAGATGGCGCCGTCCTCGCAGGGCAGGGACTCCCAGGTCTCCATGTTCGAGTCACAGGCACCCCCGGTCTGAATGCCGTCGGACGGGAAACAATCATAGGTCTCCTCGGGCGTCGGAAAGCAGGCCATGTCCGAGGGGCAGTCCTGCGCCCACGGTTCGCAGTCGAGCTTGACGGCCGCATGGGCAATGGGCATGGATGTCCCGAAGAAAATGATGACAAGAATGGAAAATCGATACATGCGGACCTCTCCTGATGACGCAAAGAGACTAACGCTCCCGCTTCGGATGTACAACCCAATTCTGGCCTTAAGGTCCGGCCAATGGTCGGTTTTCCAGTTCTTCGGGAGACCTGGAAGGCCGAAAAACGATTTCGATTTCGATTTCGATTTCGACTTGGAGAGATGAAAGGCAAAAAAACTGAATTGGTCGGCTATCTAGCACATGGAGGCGACGCCGTGGCCTTCGAGGAGGGCCTCGAGGATGGCCTCGAGGTGGGCCATGTCGTGGATTTCGAGGATGCGGGGCATGATGTAGCCCTCGCCGCGGCGCGTCAGGCGCTTCTCGATGGCGCGCTGGAAGTCGCGCTCGAGGTGGTCGTAGGTCAGGGTCTCGCAGGCAGGGGCCGGAGAAGCAGCGTTCATGTTCAGGCTCCTTGACGTCCGGGGGGACGTCGCCGTCCCTTCAGGACGTTCGGGCATCGTGCCACAAGCGATCGGGGATCGCAAGTTTTTGCATCTTTTTTCAGATGTCATGAAAAACCCTTGTGGCATATCAGTTTTTTTGATTTTCCGGGAACAGGCAGGTGAACACGGACCCGTGGCCGGGCGTGGAACGGACGCGAATAGCGCCATGATGAAGTTTCATGATACCCATGGCCACGAACAAACCCATGCCCGCGTTCTTGCGGTGCTTCTTGGTCGAATAGAACGGCTCGAACAGGTGGGTCAGTTCCTCGCTGTCCATGCCGCGGCCGGTGTCCGCGACCTGCAACTGGAGGTACATCCCCGGGGGCAGCGCGTCGTCGGCCTCGTGGTCCAGGTGGATGCGGCCCAGCGTCACGTGCACGGTCCCCACCGCCTCGATGCTGTCGGCCGCGTTCTGGAGCAGTTGGTCGAGGAGCAGGCCGGCGTAGTCGCGGTCCAGGGGGAACGTGGCGCCGGGACCCAGGGAGACCTGCAGGGGGAAGCGCACGCGCTCGCCGTAGCGGGCCTGGAAGCAGGCGACGACCGGCTCGACCAACTGGACCGGGTCGGTGAGGGTGACCTGCAGCGGGCGGTTCTTCGAGAAGAAGGCCAACTGGCGCACCATGCGGTGGCCGTCGCGCAGGGCGGCGTGCACGCGGGACATGGGGTCGACCGCCTGGGGACACTCGACGCTCAGGTGATCGAGCAGGGCCAGCTCGCGGGCGAGGTCGTCGAGCACGCCCTGGAAGTCGTCGGCGACGAAGTGGGTCAACCGGCCCATGGCCTCGATCTTCTGGGACTGGCGCAGCCGGGAGGACAGGAAGAGGTTGTCCTCGGCGGTCACGTGCTGCTCCAGCGTGAGCACGAGTTGGGTGGCCACGGACTGCAGGAACGCCTGCTCCTCCTGCAGGAAGAACTCGCCGGAGGGGGGCGCCAGCTCCGGGGAGACGAAGACCTCGAGGCAGCCGCGGCGGTTGCGGGCGAACAGGAACGGGTGGATGCGGCTGTGCTCGTGGGCGGCGAAGTCGTGGGAGACGTAGACCTGGTCCTCGACCTCGAGGCGGGCGCAGGTGAGGTGCGGGGCCTGGAAGGCGCCCGGGACGGCGTCGACGAGGGCCTGCAGTTTCTCGGCCAGGGACAGGTTGACCTGCTCGAGGACGTTGACGACCTCGTACAGGCAGGTGAGCTCCTGGACGCGACGCTCGAGCAGCCAGGTGGAGTGCCGAAGCTTCTCCTGCTCGAGGTGGAGCGCGGCGGCCGTGCGCTTTCGGTCGGTGATGTCGGTGAAGATGCCGGCGATGGCCTCGACCTGCTTCTGGGCGTTGACGATGGGGGACAGGCTGCACTCGACCCACAGGTCGCCGGTGGGCGCCTGGAGGCGGATCTCCATGCGCGAGGCGTCCTCGTGGCCGCTCCACAGGCCGGTGATGGCGCGGGAGACGTGGTTCTGCCAGTCCACCGGGACCACGAGGGAGTTGAGCTTGCGGTGGGCGATGGCGGTGACCGGACCGCCGGCCATGCGCGCCAGGGTCTCGTTGACCAGGAACAGGGTGTTCTGGCGGTCGACCACGCAGAACCCGTGGGTCTTGTTCTGGAAGAACGCCGACAGCCACTGCTGGGAGCGCTGCAGGGCCTCGGTGATCATGCGGCGCTCGGAGGTGTCGGTGAGGGTGCCCAGCATGCGCAGGGCGCGGCCGTCGGCGCTGCGCTTGATGACCTTGCCGCGGGTGATCACCCACTTGTAGGTCCCCTCATCGGTGCGCATGCGGTGCTCGTAGACATAATTGTTGGCGAGGCCCTTGACGTGCTCGTGGATGGCGCGGGACACGCGCTCCACCTCCTCGGGGTGGATGCGGTCCTTGAAGTCGAAGTCGTCCACGTCGTTGGCCTCGTCGGAGATGCCGAGGATCTCCTTGAAGCGGCGGCTGTAGTGGATGGTCTTCTGGGGGATCTCCCAGTCCCAGACGCCGTCCCCTTCGCCCTCCAGGGAGAACGCCCACATCTCGCCGACGCTCAGGAGGGCGGCCTCGGCGGCCTGGTGCTCGGTGGCGTCCTGCAGGACGAGGGCGAGGTGTCCGTCGTCGACGAGGAAGGCGGTGACGGTCACCGGCTTGTGGGCCGGCTCCAGGGTGAGCTCGAGGGTGAAGCTCTGCCCGTGGCCATGGAGGCTGGCGAAGTACTTCTGGGTGAGTAGGAAGAAGTTGCGGAAGACCAGGTGGAGCGGCCGGTCGACCAGATCGTCGGCGGCGCGGCCGGCCTGCGCGCAGAAGGATTCGTTCACGGCGAGGATGATGCCCTCCTCGAGGGCGCCGCCAGTCCCACGACGGACCGTGCAGAGGCACAGCCCGGTTGGGTAATGATTAAAATATTTCAGCAGCAGGTCGGACAGAACCATAAACAACTATTCTCCCAACAACTCGGTCGCCTCGGGTCCGCACACGTGCCGCAGGGCCGTATCGAAGAACTCCTCGAGGTCGCGATTCTCGAGTTTGCCCAGTTTGGCGGCGTAGCGCAGCGCCGAGATGCCGTCGCGCACCGACCAGGGCGCGCCCGCCCGGTGGGCCTTCTGAAGGAAGACGACCATGCGCGCGAGGGCCTGCCGCCCGGCGAACGGCAGTTGGCTCGTCAGGATCGTCAATTCCTCGTCGCCCGTGGGCCAGTCGATCTGGATCTGCGGCTGCAGGCGCGAGTGGATGTACTCGGGCAGGTCGAACGTGGAGGAGTCCTCGTTCATGGTGGTGCAGAAGCGGAAGTCCGGGTGCGCGTGGATGCGCAGTCCGGCCACCGCGCTCTCGACGTAGCGCCGCTGGTCGAACAGCGGGGCCAGCGAGGCCCAGGCCTTTTCGCTCATGCGGTTGCCCTCGTCGAGGATGCACACGCCGCCGGTGATGGCCGCGGTCAGGAGGGCCGAGGCCACGTACTTCAGTTCGTTCGCGCCGGCGAGCACCGGCTGGACGATCAGGTCCTCGGGGCGGGTGTCCATGGTCGCCTGGAAGAAGTAGACGTCCTGCCCGCGCGCGGCGGCGGCCGAGTAGGCGAGGGTGGTCTTGCCCGTCCCCGGCGGGCCGATGACGCGCGGCGCCAGCGGCAGGTCGGCGGGATCCACCACCATCCAGGCGGCCTGCACCTGGCGCAGCAGGTCGGGCCGGCCGGCCCACGCGACGTCGAGCCTGACGGGGTGGGCGAGCTCCAGGAGGACTCCATCGATGGTGATCGAACGAACGGTGGTCGATGACATGGCTGCGCATATTAGGCATTTTTTCCTGCAAAGCAAGCTGAGCGGGCGTTTACAGGCAACGACCGTGTGTGATATGCTGGCGGTTGCGGTCCGGAACTGGCCGCGGGCGAGACTTCATGGGTTTTGATCTCAAACAGCAGTTGAACATTTCTCAGCGCCTGGAGCATCGGCTCGTCATGACCCAGCAGATGCAGCAGGCCATTTCGATGCTGCAGTTGTCCCACCTCGAACTGATCGAGCAGATCAACGAGGAGCTGCTGGAAAATCCCATCCTTCAAGAGGCGGACGACGCCTCCGACGACGACGGGTCCGGCTACGACGCGGGGGACGGCTACGAAGCCTCCGGCGATGGCTTCCAGGACGAGGCCGGGGGTGCCCGGGACAGCCTGGAGCTGGGCGTCGCGGGCGATCGGCGGACCGCGGACGAGGGCCGGGACAGCCTGGAGCTGGCGGCCGTGGGCGCCACCCCCGGGGAGGGCGAGGACGCCGGTGGTCCCGAGGTCGGCGGCGTCGATGAGCTCCTCTCCGAGGTGCCGTCCTCCGAGAACCTGAGCCTGGCCCAGGAGGACCACCTGCGCGAGGACGTCGAGTGGAACGCCTACGTGGCCGACTCGGCGAACTACTCGCCGGATCAGGGCCTCTACGATCCGTCCGCCCTCGAGGAATGGGTGCCCCCGGAGAATCGTCTGGCGAGCAAACCCACCCTGTCCGAGCACCTGTTGTGGCAGCTCCAGGTCTCGGACCTGACGCCCCACGAGCGCGCGGCCGGAGAGTTCATCATCGGCAACCTCGACGCCGACGGCTATCTGACGTCCATCACCCTCGAGGAGATCGCCCAGAAGACCAGCCTGCTCCAGGAGACGGTGGAGCGGGCGCTGGCCAAGATCCAGCAGTTCGATCCGGTGGGGGTGGCCGCCCGCGATCTCGTGGAGTGCCTGCTGATCCAGGCCACCCACTTCGGCACCGTGGACCCCGTGATGGAGACGATCCTCGCCCGCCACCTCAAGGAGCTCGAGCGCAAGGACTACGGCACCATCGCCCGGGCCCTGAAGATCCCGGTGGAGGAGGTCCTCGAGACGGTCAAGGCCATCCTCGTCCTCGATCCACACCCGGGGCGCGCCTACGGCTCCGAGGACGTGACCTACATCGTCCCGGACGTCTACATCTATCGCCAGGGCGACGACTACCAGGTGACCCTGAACGACGACGGCATGCCCCGGCTGCGCCTGTCCCAGAAGTTCCTCGCCACCCACGACCAGGCGGCCGTGAAGGAATACATCGAGCAGAAGAAGCGGCATGCGAAGTGGCTGATCCAGGCCATCCAGATGCGTCAGGAGACGATCCTGCGCGTGACCCGCAGCATCCTGAAGTTCCAGCGCGATTTCTTTGACTTCGGGCCGACACGGCTGCGGCCGCTGACCCTGCGCGAGGTCGCCGTGGACGTGGAGCGCCACGAGAGCACCGTCTCCCGCGTCACCACGAACAAATACGCGCACACCCCCCACGGCCTGTTCGAGTTGAAGTACTTTTTCCGCAACGCCGTGTCCCGCACCGACGGGGGGGACGACATGGCCTCCGAGGTGGTCCGCAACCGGATTCGGGTCCTGGTGGAGGCCGAGAATCCCAAGAAGCCGATGAGCGATCAGGAGCTCGTCGCGGCTTTGGCGCGCGAGGGGATTGAAATCGCGCGCCGAACGGTGCAAAAATACAGGGAACAGTTAGGGATATTGAACTCGTCGCAGAGAAAACGATTTTTTTGACGGTTCGGATCTTGCCTTCGCGGATTTGAACCCTATGTTGCACTGACCCGCCGCGGGCGGGCTCTAAGGAGGCCAATATGCAGATTGACATCACCTTCCGCCGCATGGATCCATCGGACGCACTGCGCAACTATCTGACCGACAAGATGGGGCGCATCAAGAAGTTCCTGGCCCGGCCGTCGCACGCGCACGTCGTCCTGACCTCGGAGCGCTTCCGGAACAAGGCGGACATCACGCTCACCCTCAACAACGGGCTCTTCGTGAAAGGGGTGGACACCTCCGACGACATGTATTTCTCCATCGACCAAGCCCTCACGCGCATCGAAAAGCAGTTGCGCAAGTACAAGGAGAAGATCCACACCCACAAGCCGGCCCCCTCCCCGGCCATGAAACTCACGGACCACACCCTCGAGGCGGAACCCGACACCGATTTCGTGGACGAGGATCTCGAGCCCGCCGCCGCCGCCGCCGTGCCGGTGGCCGCCGCCGCCGAGTCCCCGCGCAAGATCGTCTCCTCCAGCGAGATCTCGGTGGAACCCATGGATCTGAACTCCGCGCTCATGCAGCTCGAGCTCACCAACTCCCACTTCTACCTCTTCGTGAACGCCCAGACCAACACCCTCAACGTCGTCTACCGCCGCGAGGACGGACAGTTCGGCGTCATCGAGACCAAGCGCTGAGACGTGACAGCCGTTGACGCGGGGCGTCATCCACGGGATGCGTCACAGATCGGAAGAGCACACGTCTGAACTCCAGTCACCGAATACGATCT
>CALKWH010000057.1 GCA_938004375.1 uncultured Pseudomonadota bacterium | reverse complement strand
CAACGCGTTCCAGGCGACCGTGCTGGCCCAGATCCACGGCGAGCTCGGCGAGTTCGACGCCGCCTTCGGCTACTACCGGGCGGCCCTGCGCCAGGAGCCCGGCAACGTGGACTACCGCCTCGAGTTCATCTCCCTGCTCGAGAAGAGCGGCGCGGAACCCGGGCTGCTCATCACCGAGCAGGAGGCCCTCGTGCGGGCGGCCCCGGCCCAGACGCGCTTCGCCGTGGAGCTGGCCAAGCGCTACGAGAAGGCGGGGCGCCAGAAACAGGCCCTCGCGCTGGCCGAGAACATGCTCGTGCAGTACGGCTCCGACGCCTCGGTGCTGCTGGGCCTGGCCGACCTTTTCGGGCAGTGGAACAAGCCCGCCAAGGTCATCCAGATCTACGAGAAGCTCGTGGTTCTCGAGCCCACCGATCACGAGCACTACGTGAACCTGGGTCAGCAGTACTGGGGGCGCGGGGACCGCCTCAAGGCCGTGGCCACCTGGGAGAAGATCCTGAAGCCGGGCATGATCGAGGAGCCCGGGGAGGCGCACTTCATCCTGTCCGGCGTCTACCTGGAGGCCGGCCGGCTCCCCGAGGCGCTCGCCCAGGCGAAGGCCGCCGTGGCCAAGCGCCCCAAGGAGACCAAGTTCCTGGTCCAGCTCGGCACGGTGATGATCAAGAACCAGCTGCTCAAGGACGCCGAACGGGTCTTCGAGACCGCCCTCGAGGAGTCCATCATCCAGATGGACGTCGTCATGGCGAAGAAGGTCCGCAAGCAGTTGCTCAAACTCTGGGAGGAGCTCAACTCCCTCGAGCGTGAGATGAACGAGCGCCTCGCGCTGTGGAAGCCCGACCAGATCGACCGCGGCATGTTCCTCGCCGAGGGGTACCTGATGCTGGGCCGCTGGGAGACCACCCTCGAGATCTTCCAGAAGATGCGCGCCGCCCAGCCGTCCCTGTCGGAGCCGCTTCTGGGCATCATCGCCCTGTACGAGGGCCTCGGACGCTACCGTGAATACATCGCCGCCCTCGAGGAGGCCGTTCGCCTGATCCCGCACCGTGCCAAGGAGTTCTACGAGCAGCTCTCGACCGCATGGGCGACCGTCGGGGACGACGGCAAGGCCAGGTTGTATCTCCAGATGGCGCTGGAGAAGGACGCGAAGGACTCCAAGTCGTGGGCCAAGGCCGGCGAACTGGCGATCAAGCTCGAGGACTTCAAAGGGGCGATCAAGTCCTTCCAGGAGGCCATCCGGCTCGATCCCTACGAGATGTCCTACTACTTCGAGCTGGCCTTCCTCCAGCAGCAGGAGG
Organism: uncultured Pseudomonadota bacterium; assembly: GCA_938004375.1. Taxonomy (GTDB): domain Bacteria; phylum Myxococcota_A; class Polyangia; order HGW-17; family HGW-17; genus HGW-17. The sequence continues at coordinate 2,251 of CALKWH010000057.1, read as the reverse complement.
GCCTGCTGGACGAGGCGGCCGGTACCTATCACCAGGTGGTCGCCCGCGCCTCCGAGGACGACGTGGTGGAGCGCGCCGCCCGCTTCGCCCTGGAGCTCGGCGAGATCTCCGGTCAACTCGGGAAGCTCGAGAAGGTGCTCCACCCGCTCTCGTTCACCTACGCCCACCGGCCGGTGTTCTCCCGGCTGCTCCTCGAGACCTACCGGCGCCTGGTGCCCCAGTTGTTCGACCTGACGCGGACCGCTCCCACCGCGGCCGAACGAAAGTCGGCCCGCGAGGAGCTTGACCGGGTGGCCACCCGCGCGCTCAAGCCGCTGCTGGAATCGCTGGCCTCGGACAACGCCCACGACATGGAGGGTGCCCGCGCGCTTTTGGCGCAGTTGGGCAACCCCAACGCAGCGATTCCCCTCGTGCGCATGGCGCGCCGCGCCGTCGAGGCCGCGCAGAAGAAGATGAAGGAGAAGCCCGACACCAAGGAGTTCCTCCCCAAGCAGGAGCTCGCCTTCGTGCTCAAGAGCCTGATGGTGGCGGCCTATATCGGTGACGCCAGCATCATCCCCGACCTGCAGTTCTTCGCCACGGTGCCCGAGCTGGTCCCCGGCCAGTTGTTCGCCCTGTGGGGCCTGTCGCGGCTGGCTCCGAAGAGCCCGGACTTCACCCGGGTGCTGGGCTCCGCCGCGCCGTTCGAGCAGATGGTGCTCGCGTGCTTCACGGTGGCCACGGTGAGCCGCCAGGCGCTGGTGCCCGTGATCGAGAACACCGGGCTCCCGGCGAAGGTGCGGGCCCGGTGTCTGCAGGCCTACGCCGTCCACGCCCAGCCGACGGAGACCGCCGTGCTGGAGCTCTGGCTGCAGAAGTTCTCCGGCCTCGAGCTACGCGCCGCCGTCGAGGAGGCGATGGTCTACGCGCCACGGCCGGACGCCGTCCCCGTGCTCGCCGGCCGGTTTTGGCGCGCCGAGCCCGGCCACCGCCGGCATTTCGCCCAGGGCCTGCTGCTGGCCGCCGGCATCCGCGACAAGCGCCAGCTCGTGCCGACGCAGCCGCTCTCCCTGCGTTTCTCGGGCCCCAGCCGGTTCCAACCCTGGCTGCAGCAGTTGTTCGAACAGGCGCCGGAGCAGGACGGCGCGAACGAGCCCGGGGCCTGGCAGCAGGTGCTCGCGGCCTCGGCCAACGCCGACCTGACCCTGGTCTCCCTGGACGTGGCCGATCAGGCGATCCCGGCGGGGACGTGCCCCGGGGCGGAGAGGCTCTCCGACGCTCTCGGCGCGGCCCTGGGCAACCTGCGAATCCTCACGCCCCGCGAGCTCGAGAACCTGCTGCTCTCCTGGGGACCGGATCTGACGCTGGAGGGCTTCTCCGAGCTCTGTGACGCCAAATCCAGCAAGGCCCTTGGGCGGGCGCTGTTCCCGAAGGTCGTCCCCCGCCTGGTTTCCTTGAAGAACCACCCCTACGCCAACGTCCGCAAGCTCGTCTGGCACCTGATGATCCTGCACGATCCGGCGAACCTCCAACTCATGCTGACCGAGGAGAAGTGGCCGGACACCCGCGAGGGCGTGCTCGACCTCCTCGCCCGGGATCTCGCCGTGCTCTCTCCGCTGGCGGTGCCCTACGAGCAGGGGCGCACCGTCCGCGAGCGTATCCTCCTGCTCCAGTTGGCCACCCACCCGGACAACGCCGGGCATCCCGAGATGATCCGCAGGCTCCTCGCCTCCAGGGACATGGTGCAGGTCAGCATCGGGCTGGAGCGGGCCCACCAGATCGCGGACGTGCCCTTCGAGTGGCTGCTGCCTGCGCTGGCCCACGAGTCCCTCACCGTGTCCCAGTTGGCCCACGCGGAGCTCGTGCGTCGGCACCCACAGCGCGTCGCCGAGGCCCTCGCCCGGCTCCCCGAACAGCGTCGCCGCCAGCTCACCCCATGACTTCGCGCCTGCGCGAGCCTGCCAGAGACGGGGAAAATTCTGGGATGATCTGCAGTATTGCAATAAATTTCTGAAAAAAAGTCAAATATAATAATATGCAGGGGTTGACAAATAATAAATATTTATGTTACAAAAAAATTCGACGTTGACGTGCAAAACAGGCTCTTTCAAAGTTTGGATTTGGTTATGAATGTAGTAGATATAATAATTATTGTAGTATACGTGTCTGTGCTATTAGGAATAGGCGTATATTATGCAATGAAAAACCAGGACGCCGAGGATTTCTAGATCGGAAGAGCGTCGTGTAGGGAAAGAGTGTAGATCTCGGTGGT
>CALKWH010000056.1 GCA_938004375.1 uncultured Pseudomonadota bacterium | reverse complement strand
AGATCGTATTCGGTGACTGGAGTTCAGACGTGTGCTCTTCCGATCTCGATCGACCCTTTCATCTCTCGTCTTGACTCTCATCCTCGGCGCAGCCGCCTGCCAAGACCCCGAGCCGGTCTGCGGTGACGGGGTGCTCCAGGGGCCGGAGACCTGCGATCTGGAGGCGTTCGCCCCGGACACGACCACCGACTGCCGCGCCCTGGGGTACCACGGCGGGACCGTCGGCTGCCTCCCGGACTGCACGCCGGACCTCACTCCCTGCGAGCACACCGGCCGCTGCGGCGACGGCAGGATCACCCCCGGCTTCGAGGACTGCGAGGGCGACGACTTCGGCGGCCACACCTGCGAGAGCCTCGGGCACCATGGTGGGCGATTGATCTGCACCTCCGACTGCCGGCGGGACGAGTCCGCCTGCGCCCGCTGCGGGGACGGCCGGCTGCAGCCGGAATACGGCGAGCTCGTTGACGTGGACCTGGGCGCGTGCCAGGCGGCGGGCTTCTTCGGCGGCGTGGCGACCACCCCCGACTGTCTGACCCCACGACACGATTATTGCGGCGATTATCGGCTGCTCGACGGTGGGGAAGGCGAGCTCCAGGCCCCCGTCCTGCTCGCAGACGGGGCGGGCGAACTGTGGCTCGGCGGCGTCGCCACCGGCGCCCCCGTGGGCGGTGACGCTCCGGGCTGCCCCTCGCTGGTGCCCTGCGAGCGCGCCACCGAAGACGGGACCCTGGTGGACGGCTGGCGCCTGGACCCGGGCTGCGCGCGCGGCTTTCTGGGGCGCCTGCGGACCGCGATCCCCCTCGAGGTCCTGCGCCGGGAAGACGACGGCACGCGCGTGACCTCGATGCTCGACGCGGGAGACCACGGGCTGGTCCGCGTCCGCGAGTCCGCCGCCGGCCTCGAGCTGGACCTGGTGGGCGCCGACGGCGCGCGCCTGGCCGCCGCCTCACTGCCGGCGCCGCCGGACCGCCACCAGTGGGTGTCCGCCGGTCCCGATCGGCTCGCCCTCCTCGCCCACGTCGACGAGTCGCCGGTGGGCCACCTCGAGCTCACCCTCGTGGACCTGCCGGCGTTGACGGCGGTCGGCCCCTACGTCCTCGACGGGATCATCGCGGGGCCGGTCGAGTATCATTTCATCGCCCGCCCTCGTGCCCCTGCCCTGCACGTGCGATGGGCCGGCGGCCGCAGCTTTCACGTCGTCCTGAACCTGATGGGCGACGGGGACTACGGGATCTACCTGCTGACCCTGACGGTCCGGGACGGCCGGCTCCGGCTCGATGCCCTGGTGCCGCTCGCGACCGGATTCGGCGGTGCCCAGATGATCTGGCTCGCGCGCGTCTCACCGGAGCTCGATCAGGCCGTCGTGCTGCACATGCCGTACAGCAACTCCGTCGAGTGGACGACGGTCTCCCTGGACACGTTCTCCCTGCGGGGGACCCCCCTCGCGCACCGCGCGCTGCGGTTCCCGATCATGCCCGAGGTGGTGCGATCCATGCCCGACGGCGGCTTCGTCCTGGCGGGGATCCAGACGCGTACGGCACCCGAGTCCACGGCGTCCCCCCAATGCCTGGCCCCGGTCCAGCAGGGCTACCACCGCCACCTGGCCGCCTTCTGGTTCGACGCCGACGGCGCCCCCGCCGGTGAGCGGCGGTTCTTCCTGCCGCGGTGGTTCGACCAGGAGGGGCAGTCGGCCGTGGGCGACGCCGTCTGCGACACCGGGACCCGCTCCTTCACGCAGGTCGGGGACGCGCTGTTCGTCGCGGGCACCTGGGACCGCGCACGCCCCTTCTGCACCCCGGACGAGCCGTTCACCCAGTTCGAGTTGCAGGACGTCCACGCCTGCGGAGTCTACGTCGTCCGCCTGGCGCGTTGACGTCCACCTGCCTCGCTCTGAGAAAAGACGCACGCCAGGTTTTTTCCGCTACTTGAAGAACATCCGCACGGAGACGAGCATGAGGAACACGGCGAAGACGCGGCGCAGGATGTGGGGGTCGAGGCGCATGGCGAGCTTGGCGCCGATCAGGCCGCCGGCGAAGAAGAACAGCGCGATGACCACCGCCGCCCGCAGGTCCACGTTGCCGCGCTTGTAGTACTCCAGCGCAGCCATGAGCCCGACGGGGGGCACCATGAGCATGAGCGTGGTGCCCTGGGCGAGCTTCTGGTCGAAGCCGAACAGGTAGATCAGCGCCGGAATGATCAGAATCGCGCCGCCGATGCCGAGCAGGCCGCTGGCGGCGCCCGCGAGGAGCCCGACGAGGGCATAGCCGGCCGCGAACAGGGGTGTCATCTTCGCCTCCTTGGTCCCGCGGTCAGTACAACTTGTGCAGGACCGCGCCGGGATAGTAATGCTTCAGGATCTCCGCGGCCTTCTGGCCGTCCGCGGCACGGCCCATGGCCCCCCACTGGCACATCCCCACGCCATGGCCGAAGCCCGCGCCCGTGAACTCGAAGGCGCCGTCCTTCAGGCGTTTGTGCACGAACAGGGACGAGCGCAGGCCGCCCAGGGCGCGGCGGATGACCAATTCACCCGTCAGGGTGAGAGGCTTCGCGCCGCCGCGGACCTCGAGCTCGAGGATGCGCCCGGACACGCCGCGTCGCCGGGGCACCAGCTCGGCGACCTTGCCCGAGAAGCCGTGGGCGGCCAGCGATTTCGCGAGCTCGGCCGCGGTCTTCACCACTTTCCAGCGGAAGGCCGCCGCGCCCCCGGGGAGCTTGGCGCAGTACGACCGCGAGGGTCGCGCGAGGAAGCGGGCCCAGTCCTTGCCTACCGGGTCGCCGTCGGGGCGTCCGCGCAACTGGGGGTTGGGACGACCGCCCCACACGTGCTCGTTGTGCTCGCCGTGCCCGCCGCAGGAGCTCGAGTAGACCGTGTCGGCGGGGAAGCCGGCGGCGTCGAACAGCACCTGCCCGGCGGTCGCGCGCACTGCGGCCGTGGTGCGGGGATCGGCCTTCTCCAGGCCGTCATAGGCCTGGCAGTGCACCTGGGCGCACAGGTGGTACGGATCGGTGTTGTGCCGCTGGCCCATCTTGGCGAGCACCTGCCCCCGGGCGGCCACGGCCTGGGCCTTCAGGGCCTCGGGGGGTGCCGATGGGAACAACTCCGAGGGCAGGATGCCCTCGAGGTAGCCCTCGATGGAGAGCTCGTTGACCAGGGTGAGCTTCCCGTCCATGCCGAAGATGACCACGAGTCGGCCGTCCACGCGGTGGCTCTTCCCGTTCAGGGTGTACGCGAGGGGCGCCTTCCCCGTGGGCTCGAAGGCCATGGCGCCGGCCTGGGTGACGCGCAGGGCGCCGTCGGAGGTGGCGGCAGTGAACGTGCCCGAGGGCAGCGCGGCGAACTCGGCGTGGACAAAGGCGTGGGGATGGGCGGCGCGCTCCTTCTCGAGGGCGTCGACCGCCTGCTGTACGGAGTACGGCCCCAGGGAGAACAGCACGCGGCGGGTGTCGAGCATGCGCGCGCCCATGGAGATGACGTAGCCCTGCTCGCGGGCGGTGACGCCGCGGGGGGCCAGGCGGGCGCGGGTCTTCGCCACCAGGTCCGGGTCCGACAGGGGCACTGCCTCGAGGGCCAGGTAGTGCGAAACGCGCCCGGGCGTGCCGGAGACGCGGGTGACCTTCACCGTCTTGGGGCCGCTGACGCGCACGCCCGAGGGACCGTTGGGCAGCAGGTCCACCCCGTCGGGGGAGGCCAGCTCCACGACGTCCAGACCCGAGGCCAGCCCGATGAGCACCAGCGGCGCACCCGCGTGGTCGAGCTGGAAGCGCTTCTGGTACAGGGTCTTGAGCAGGTCGACGGGCTCGTCCGCTCCGGCGGGGGCGGACGCGAGGAGGGTGCACAGCCAGATTCCCGGGAGGGCGAGGAGGTATTTCTTCATGTATATGGGAATAGGTCAGTCGCGGGGAAAACGCAAAAATCGACGCACGCCCCCCCCGGGAATCAGAGCTACCCGGGCTCAAACAGCATGTTACCGTTTATACCAGCCCCCTGTAGCCTGCCGGATTGCGAAGCGGGGGGACTAGTCGGTGGTGACGCCGTCGAAGTAGATCGGGTCGAACGCGCTCACGTCGCCGACGCGGTTCTTCTTGCCGCGCAGGGTGCGGGCGGTGTCAATCCACTGGTCGGGCATGTACATCACGCCGGTGTTCAGGTAGGTCTGGCTCGTGGAGTAAATGACGTTGAGGTCACGGTTGTACGGCATGGTCGGGGAGCCGTAGTCGCTGAAGACGGCGTAACGATAGTCCATGCCGCCGGCGCCCACGTCGTAGCCTCCCTGGCTCGAGTAGTACTTGAAGCCGATGACGTCTGGATTCCAGGTGTCGTAGGTGTTGCCCTCGATGTCGATGAAGGCGATGAAGACGACCGCGTGGCCGGTGCCGCTGGTGCGATTCAGGTTGATGAACGAACCCGGGATCAGGCTCTCGAAGGGCACGTTCATGCCCATGCCGAAGTGGCGCAGGGCGTCGCCGGAGCCGCCGGACTCGAGATCGTAATTGACCCACAGGTGGGCCTTGAGATCGCCCTCGCCCAAGTACTGGAACGAGCGCATGGGCAGGTAGTCCCACACGGTGGAATCGCCGGTCTCGGCTTCGTAGAGCTCCATGGCCACCAGGATGACCTCCATGACCGCGGCCACGCACATGGTGCGGGCGCCGCCGGAGCGGACGATGGTGCCGTAGTTGCCGTACTCGATGTCGTGGGTGAGCACGGCCGAGTCGTAACCCAGCAGCCGGTAGTTCGCGTCGATGTAGTCCACCGCGGCCAGGACGTAGTCGTTGAAGAGCGTCTCGGGCTCGAGGGCCGCCGAGCGCATGGAGATGGTCAGTTCGTAGCCGCCGGCCAGGGCCTGGTAGGTGTCGGCGGTGACATAGTAGGTGCCCGGGGCCAGCCGCGTCCAGACCGCGTTGTTGTCTCGCAGGATCAGGGAGACCGGCGACAGGGACGACAGCAGGTGCACGTCGATGTCCACGCCGGCGGGCTCGGGGGCGATGAGCTCGGCGGCCACGTAGGCCTCCTGGTCCAGGGTGAAGGCGTAGATGAACTCGGGGCCGCTCTCGTCGGTGCCGTTGGGCGGATAGGTGTCGAACGCGTCCGAGGTCGCCAAGGTGGTGTCGCGCTCGTCGACGAACACGCACGGCAGGGACACGGGGGTCGCCACCGAGGGGGCGCACACGGGGATGGGATCGTCGGCGGTGCCCGCGAACCAGGGGCGGATGCGCACGTGCATGGCGTATGGGCCGGGCATCTGGGTGCCGTTGGAGACGTAGGTGTCCATGACTAGATAATAGGTGCCCGCCTCCAGGGTTTCCATCACCGAGTTGTTGCTGCGGGCGATGAGGGTGGCGGGCGCCAGCGACGACAGCAGGTGCACGTCGATGTCCACGCCGGCGGGCTCGGGCAGGTCGATATAGGCCTGCACCTGCATGCGCCGGGGCAGCGTGAACACGTAGACGAATTCGGGGCCGCTCTCGTCGAGGGTGTTGGGCGGGTACGAGTCGAAGACGTCGGACTGGGACGCCGTGGTGTCCCGGGTATCGTCAAAGGTGGCGCCGTCGTTCGTCACCGGGATGATGAAAGGCTCCTGGACGGTGCCGGCCTGGGTCGTGCAGGCGTCGCCCTGCCCGTCTCCGTCGTAGTCCTGCTGCAGCGGATTGGCCACGTCGGGGCAGTTGTCGGTGGCGTCGAAGACCCCGTCGCCGTCGCGATCGGGATTGGTGTTGTTGGTGTTGTTGACGTTGTTCGTGTTGTTCAGGTTGTTGACGTTGTTGATGTTATTGACGTTGTTTAAATTGTTCGTATTGTTGACATTGTTCACATTGTTCGTGTTGTTATTGTCGTTGTTGGAGTTGGACTCCTCGGGGTCGCAGGCCGCCAGGGACACGATCAGGGACGACAGCACGAGAAACCGGACGAGATGTTGCATGGGGAAACGCCTCCAGTCGTGCGTTACCATACTGCAAGGTCCGGAGGCTGTCCACCGCCTAGGGAACGGGAATCGTGCCCGGCGGGGGCGAACAGACGCAGCCGGGTTGGAGGACGTGCATCATGCAGCACTTGGGCATGGTCCACTCGGCGGGCTTCATGCCGGGCTTCTCGCTCGAGGGGGCCACCACGTTGGTCGTTGGGCTGCCGGGCGCGGTGTCGGTGGGCGTCGCGTCGGCGGTGGGGGCGGGCTCGGGGGGCATCACCGGCTCCGGCTCGGCGGGCGGCGGCGTGGGCTCGGCCGGGGTCATGACCGGCGGGGGACCGGCCTCGGGCGGGGTGGTCTTGTCCTCGGCGGGGGGCTTGGACGAGGAGCACGCCAGGAGCCCGGAGAGCAGGACCGAACATACGGCGACCGAGGCCGTTCCCAGATTCGTGCCGATGGGAGAAGGACCGGCCTCGTCGCAAGCCCGCGCCGGCGCCTCGAGGCGCGCGTGACGCAACGCGAGGGCGTGGCAAAAACCGGCTGCGGTGGACTGTCCGCCACACGCCAGGGCGGCCGGGGCGAGGGTGTGTTCCCGCCCCCGGGCCGCGCGGGACAACCCGTCGGCCAACGGTCCAGGCTGCGGCGCGTCCGTGAGGCGCGGTCCGGCGCCGTCGTCGGGCAGGCAGGAGCAGCCGCGCAGGCGCCCGTCGGGGGAGACGGCGAAGCCGCCGCGCCCGGACGGACATCCGGCAAGCATCGGACCCTCCGGGAGAACCGCCGACGTCGAAGCGCTCCGAATCCACGACGGCTCTCCCAGGGTCAGTGCGAGGGCCTCCCCCAGCATCAGCCGCGGCTCCCGCGCCCGCAGGCGGGCCAGGACCGGACGCAAGGCGGCGAGCCCGGACGCGTCCAAAAACCGCTCCGGGGCCGCGCCGGTCGGGAGCCCGAACTGGAGCTGCCACAGGGCGGCGCCGCTCTCGCCCACGAGGGCGGTCAGCGCCTCGAGGTGCGCGACGTTGGCGGCCAAGAGGGTGGTCATGAAGCCGAAGGGGACCTCATGGCGGACCAGATGCTCCCGGGTTCGCATCAGGCGCGCGAAGACGCCGTCCCGGCCGCGCACCGCGTCGTGGACCGCTGCGGAGCCGTCCAGCGAGAGCCACACGAAATCCAGCCCCGTGTCTCGGGACCGCAGCGCGAACGCCTCCGAGTCGTCGCGCCCATTTGTGATCAGGGAAACGAACGCGCCGCCGCCCTTCAGGCGCCCGACCGCCGGCCACAGGTGGGGGCTGAGCGTGGGCTCGCCCCCCGAGAGCGCCACGGCCCGCGCGCCCGCGGCGAGCAGGGCGTCGGCGAGGGCCAGGACCCGATCGAGTCCGGGCTCGGCGACCCGTCGAGAGTCGGCACGATGGCAGTGGGGGCAGCGCAGGTCGCAGGCGCCCGTGATTTCCCATTCCACGAGGTTGGGGAGCGTGTTCATGACTTCCTCCTGTTCCGGTTGCAGGGTCGATTCAACGACGAATCCCATAGATGGGCACCGCCTCGACGGCCATCGGCGACTCCTCGGGCTCGACCACCCCGTCCTTCTTGCCCTCGGGCTCGTCGGGGGGCGACTGCGGCTCTGCCACCGGCGCCGGCTCCCGCACCGGGGGCCCGGCGTACACCTCGGCCGGCCCCTCGGTCCGCCAGCACCCCGTCGCCGGCAGCGCCAGCCCCGCGCTCAACAGCGCGGCCGCCGTCCAGCGGGGCAGCCGCGCGCCCGGCGCCGCCGGGCGACGGACCTGGGCATCGATCGTGTTCAGGATCTCCTCGAGCATGTTCCGCTCCCTTCTCTCCCCCGGCCCGAAACGGCTAGGGCACACCGTACAGCGGCTGGACCTCGCCGCCCCTGTCCGGCGGCGGCGCGGGCTCGGCCACCTCGCTCTTTTTCCCATCGGGCTCGTCCGGGGGCGGCTGCGGCCGCGTCTCGGGCTCGCGCACCGGCGGCCCCGCGTACACGGCGGCCGGGCCTTCGGTCGTCCAGCACCCCGCCACCGGCAGCGCCAGCCCCGCGCTCAACAGCGCGGCCGCCGTCCAGCGGGGCAGCCG
>CALKWH010000055.1 GCA_938004375.1 uncultured Pseudomonadota bacterium | reverse complement strand
CCCGGGCGCGGGTCGGGGGTGAGCGCGCGCTCGAGGTAGCGCGCCAGGGGCGCGTCGGCCCAGTAAGCGAGGGGGTCGGGGTCGGGCGGGGGGCGGGGGGGCGGGGGGGGGGCGGGATCGCGCAGGGAGGGCGGGGTCGCGCGGCGACGGCCTTCGCCGGGGGGGCGCACGAACGCGCGGGGGCCGTCGCGCAGGATGCGCAGGAACGAGTGGTGGGTGGAGATGGCGCCGGCCCAGGGATAGTGATCGAGACGGTAGCCGGAGGCCAGGCGGTCGACGCGCTGGTCGAGCTCGTGGCGCTGGTGGGGGCGGGGGTCGCTCACCAGGGGGAACAGGCGAAAGACGTCGCCGGCCGCGAAGGCCGGGGGCGCGAGGCCGAAGGCGGCCGGGTCGGCGGCGATGCGCGAGCCCGGGGTCAGGTCGAAGGTGCCCACGATGAACTGGTCCACGCGGTCGCGTTCGGCCTCGAGCAGGGCCAGCGTGGCGTTGGCCTGGGCGAAGGTCTCGCCGGGGTGGCCGGTGAAGGTCATCCAGGCGCAACTGACGCCGGCGTCGTGGAAGGCACGGTTGACCTGGCGGATGCGCTCGGGCGTGGTCCCCTTGTCCATGCAGCGCAGCACCTGGGGGGCGCCGCTCTCCACGCCGAAGGCCACCGCGCGCAGCCCGGCGCGGTGCAAAAGCGCGCAGCGCTCCGGGGTGAAGGCGGCCTCGAGGCGCAGGTCGGTGGACCAGCGGACGTCGAGGCCGTCGGCGATCAGCGCCTCGGCCAGCGCGAAGGCGGTCTTCGGGGCGAGGACGTCGCACGAGAAGTAGAAGTTCGAGGCGCCGGTGGACTCCCGCAGGCGGCGCAGATCGGCCACGATCGTGGCGACGGGCACCTCGCGGTAGGTGTGGGCGCCGTCCTGGTTGAAGCCATAGGCGCAGAAAGCGCAGCGGTTCCAGTAGCAGCCGCGGGTGGGGCTGTACAGCAGCATGGGCGAGGGCGCGAGGTAGGTGCCGAGCTCCAGGTCCGAGTAGTCGGGGGCCGCGTGGTCGGCGGGCGTCCAGATCCAGGCGGGGCCGCGCCGCGGCGGCCCGCCGGCGGGGTCGCGGGTGACCAGGTTGGGGACTTCTGCGAGGCGCGCCGGGTCGGGGTGGCCGCCGGTCTCCTCGAGGAGCCGCGCCAGGCGCTCCAGCGGGACCTCGCCTTCGCCCAGGCAGAGCGCGTCGGCGACCTCGAGCCAGCGAAGGGGGACGTCGGCGCGGCCATGGCGGACGATCAGGTCCAGGCAGGGGCCGCCCAGCACCAGGAAGGCGTCCGGGAAGAGCTCCCGCGCCTCGCGGCAGAGCCGGTAGACCTCGGGGAGCTGGGAGGTGAAGGTGAGCGAGATCCCCAAGAGGCGGGGAGGGCCGCCGGTCGTAGCCAGCGCCAAGAGCCGCTCGCGGGTGAAGTCGGCCAGGGGGGAGGCGCCGGCCTTGACGTACGCCTCCAGGGCGTCGAAGTCCCAGGGCGCCAGGAAATGGGCGGCCCGGTTGAACGTGCAGGCGAACGGGAAGGCGGTCGCCTCGAGGACGGAGAACAGGTCCTCGAAGGCGTCCCGGGCGGCGCGGTAGGCGTCGGGATCGTGAAAGCGCTGCGGGTTCCGCAGGATGGCCGCGGCCGCGGCGAGGTCGGGGAAGAGTTGGAGCGCGTCACACAGCCGCACGTACTCGAGTTTTTCAGCCCCGGAGAGCTGTCGTCGGGCGTCGAGGCGGGAGAAGCGGGCGAGCACCGTCGCGCGCAGCCGGGCGGCGGTCTCGGGCCGAGCCAGGTGGTCCACGGCCTCGGCGTTCAGATCGACCAGGGTGGCCGGGATCCCGCGGGCGGCGAGGTGTCCCTTGAGGGTCGGCAGGCTCACGTACGGCCACGTGGGATCCGAGAACGCGGGCCAGAGCAGCCAGTTCGGGGCGGGCGGAGCGGTCGCGGGCATGGGTGCGGCTACGGAAAGACGACGGCGACGGGGGTGAGCGAGCTGGTGTTCGTGCCGTTGCCCAGTTGGCCGTAGGTGTTGGTGCCCCAGCAGCGGAATGCCCGGCCCTGGGCGGTGATGGCGCAGGTGAAGCCGCCTCCGCCGGCGGGCGCGACGGCGTCCGTGATTCCGACGACCGCCACTGCGGTCGTGCGGGCGGTCGTGGAGTCGTCGCCGAGCTGGCCGCCGTCGTTGCGCCCCCAGCAGCGCAGGGTGCCGTCCCCGAGGCCGGCGCACGAATGATACGAGCCGGTCGTGACGCGCACGGCGTCCGTGAGGCCCGAGACCGTGACGGGGACGTCGCTGGGATCGGTGCTGCCGTTGCCCAGACGGCCCTCGCCGCCGGCGCCCCAGCAGCGCAGGGTGCCGTCGTTGAGCCGGGCGCAGGTGTGATCGAACCCGACGCTCAGGTCCGTGGCGCCGGAGAGGCCGGCGACGATGACGGGGACGTTGCTCGAGACCGTGGAGTCGTTGCCGAGCTTGCCGAAACTGTTGCTGCCCCAGCACCGCATGGAGGAGTCCGAGAGGATGGCGCAAGTGTGGGCGCCGCCGCCGGAGATCGCGGTCACGTTCGAGAGCCCGGTGACCGTGACGGGGGTGCTCCGGTTATCCGAGGAACCGTCGCCGAGCTGGCCGTTCCCGTTGTAGCCCCAGCAGCGGGCGGTCCCGTCGGAGATGATGGCGCAGTTGTGTTGCCAGCCGGCGCCGAGGGCGACGACCCCGGAGAGCAGGGAGACGGCCACCGGGCTGGACGAATTGACCGTGGAGCCGTTGCCGAGCTGGCCGTAGTTGTTCGCGCCCCAGCAGCGCACGGCGCCGTCCATGAGCAGGGCGCAGGTGTTGTTGTTGCGCACGGACACCGCGGTGGCGTCGAGCCCGGGGACCTGCACGGGGGTGTTCGATGGGGTGTTTGTGCCGATGCCGAGCTGGCCGACGTTGTTGTAGCCCCAGCAATAGACGGCGCCGTCGGAGAGCGCGACGCAGGTGTGGGCGTAGCCCGCGGCCAGGGATACGACGGTGCGACAGCCCGCCGTCTCGTGATCGCAGACACCGTCGCAGGCCAGGGTTCCCCCGAAGAGGTGGCCCAGCCCGGCGCAGGTCGCGCCTCCGAGCTCGGGGCCGTCACAGGTCTCGTGCGTCGGTTGCAGGACGCCGTCGCCGCACCAGCCGGCCGCCTCGCACGAGGTCAGATCCAGCAGGCAGCTCTCGGAGCAGGCCAGCGCGCCGCCATAATACTCGAGGGATTGGCAGGTCGCACCGCGCAGGTCGTCGCCGTCGCAGACCTCGTCGCCCAGAGCGGTCTGGTCGCCGCACACCGGGGTGCAGATCGAGGGGACGTCGACACATATCCAGCCGGTCTCGATGGCGCAACTGTCGTCGCAGCCGTCGTCGCCCGTTCCGTCGCCGTCGTCGCAGGTTTCGCCGGCCTCGACGAGGCCGTTGCCGCACACCGAGGAGCACCCGGACAGATCGCGGCGGCACCCGGCCGTGCAGGCGATCTGGCCTCCGCCGTAGCCCAGAGACTGGCACGAGGCGCCGTTGAAGTTGTCGCCGTCGCACTCCTCGTCATCGGGGATGTCCACCGTACCGTCGCCGCAGCGCGCGCCGCAGTCGGTCAGGTCGAACTCGCAGGCGGCCGTGCAGGTCAGCGCGCCCTCGACCCGGTAGTAGCCCAGGCTCTCGCACGACGCGCCCCCGAGGTTGGCGCCGTCGCACTGCTCGTCGGCGTCGATGAAGCCGTCCCCGCAGGAGTCCTTCACTTGGACGCTGTCGTCGCAGGCCGCTCCCAGAACAGAAAAGAAAATGGCAAATAATGTTAATACAAGTGCGTGTTTCATCTCGTTCCTCGCTTCCGGTACAGGTCGTCCTCCCGTCATGGGAGGACGACGGGGACGGGAGACAGGGCATTGGTCGTGGTGCCGTCGCCCAGTTGGCCCGATTCGTTGGCGCCCCAGCAGAAGATCCTGCCGAAGTCGGTGGTGACGACGCACGCGTGGGCCTGGCCGGCCGCGAGCTCCCACACGGCGGGCAGGCCGGAGACGGTGACCGGCGAGAGGCTGTCCGTCGCGGTGCCGTCGCCGAGCTGGCCCAGGTCGTTGGCGCCCCAGCACTTGACGACGTTGCTGTCGTTGCGGGTGCAGGTCATTCTTCCGCCGGTGGCGACCTTGACCACGTTGTAGACGTAGGCCGCCGGGGTGGGGTAGGTGCGGTTGGTCGTGGAACCGTCTCCGAGTTGACCGACGTCGTTGAGGCCCCAGCAGGACAGATAGCCGCCGGATTCGATGCCACAGGCGTGATCATGACCGGAGACGATCAGGTTGAGATCGTCGGACAGGTACATCTGCATCGGTTGCCATCGGGAGGTGGTGGAGCCGTTGCAGAGCTGGCCGTAGGTGTTGTCGCCCCAACAATAGATTTCGTCGGCGAACCGGTAGGCGCACGTGTGGGAGGTCCCGACGGCCAGGCTCGAGACTTGGTTGACCTGCGTGACCTGCAGGGGGACCCGGCTTTGCAGGGCGACCCCGTCGCCGAGCTGGCCATGGGAATTGTCGCCCCAGCATCGGACGAGGCCGAAGGTGTCGGCTGCACAGGTGTGCAGGTAGCCGGCAGCGAAGGTGGCGGTGTCCGTGAGCCCGGTAACCTGCACGGGCTGGCTGCGGGGCCCGGTGGTGTCGTCGCCGAGCTGGCCGGCGGCGTTGTCGCCCCAGCACCACAAGGTGCCGTCGCTCCGGCGGGCGCAGGTATGGAAGTGGCCGGCCTTGAGCTCCAGGACGCCGGTGAGCCCGGTCACCTGGACGGGATGCAGCCGACCATCGGTGGAGCCGTCGCCGAGCTGGCCGTAGGTGTTGTCCCCCCAGCACCACACGGTCGAGTCGGAGGTGAGCGCGCAGGTGTGGGCCACACCGGCGGTGATCCCGTACACCTGGCGGCAGGTGTCGAGCAAGGGCAAACATACCTCGTCGCAGGTCGCCTGGCCGCCGAAGGCGAAGCCCGCCTGCAGACAGGTGTCGGCCGGGATCGCGTCGCCGTCGCACTCCTCGCCGGCGTCGAAGTGGAGGACGCCGTCGCCGCAGAAGCCTGCCGCCACGCACTCGCCTAGCGCGAGCATGCAGTCTTCGGTGCAGGCGAGCGTCCCCCCGTAGTACCCGAGGCTCTCGCAGGTCTTGCCGCCGAGCGCCGCGCCGTCGCAGGGCTCGTCGCCCACCAGCGCGCCGTCGCCGCAGGTGGGCGCGCAGACGGAGGGATCGGCGTCATCGCAGGTCCAGCCGGTCTCCACCGCACAGGTGGCGTCGCAGCCGTCGCCGCCGTCCACGTCGCCGTCGTCGCACGCCTCGCCGGTCTCCACGAGGCCGTTGCCGCAGACGGACGTGCAGTCGGACAGGTCCCGCAGGCACCCGGCGGTGCAGGCGATCTGGCCCCCATAGTAGCCCAGACTCTGGCACGAGGCGCCGTTGAAGTCCTCGCCGTCGCACTCCTCGTCTCCGTCGGTGTCCACCGTCCCGTCCCCGCAGCGCCCGCCGCAGTCGGTCAGGTCGAACCGGCAGCCGGGGGTGCAGGCGAGGACGCCGACGACCCGGTGGTGTCCCAGGCTCTCGCACGAGGCGCCGCCGAGGTTGGCGCCGTCGCACTGCTCGTCGGCGTCGATGAAGCCGTCCCCGCAGGCGTCCTTCACCTTCACGCCATCGTCGCACGCGGCGGCGAGAATCAGGAGAAGCATTGTGCTAAAAATATGCCAGGCCTGAAGTTTCATGTGTCACCTCGAGGGACCGCTGTCGTGCGGCCTGCACAATACATAGAGCCGAATGCGTTCAATGCCAAGCAGAATCGCAGTGGAATCTCAGCGGACCCGGCGGGTGTTCCAGGTCTTCTGGTACTCCAGGTAGGACCGGTCGTTCCGATACGGCCAACTCTCGGGTGCATACGGGTACGTCTTCATGCCGGCGAAGGGCAGGGGGGCGGCGACGCCGGTGAGCGGCCCGAAGGGGTGCTCCTTGAGGGAGTACCACACGTTGGCCAGCAGGAACACGCGGCGCACCCGGCCGGCGGCGGGTCCGGGCGCGGCGGGGAAGGCGAGCTCGAGCTCGTCGCCGTGGCCCATGACGACGAAGCGGTCGTCGGTCGTGGTGAGCAGGGACCGCACGTCGCCGTACTTGGTGAAGTCGCCGGTCATGACCGCCTCGCGCACCAGGGGGAGCCGCTCGTCGGTGGCCGAAGCGCGGTTCTTCAGCGTGGCCGCGACGATGCGGGTGGCGCCGCCGTATTGCAGGCGGGCGAGCTTCGCCTCGACGCGGGTGAAGATCGGAAGAGCGTCGTGTAGGGAAAGAGTGTAGATCTCGGTGG
>CALKWH010000054.1 GCA_938004375.1 uncultured Pseudomonadota bacterium | reverse complement strand
CGTTTCTGCAAACGTACCGAGCACAATCTGCCGCAGAAACGAAGACGTTTCTGCATCGCGAAAACACAAAAGGGGCGAACCCCGTCGCGGCTCCGGTATATACAGAGGTTTGCGACACGTGTCAAGCGGGAAAAGCAGCGGGAAAAGTACGACCGAGCGGAATCAGAATGATTCCGCAAGCGACCGATCCCCCGGTCGCCGGTCGCCGGGCGGGATTGCGTTTTTTCCCGAAATCGCGGAAGAATGCAGGTACGAAACGAGGCGCACATGGCCCGCAAGACCCGGAAGACCTCCCAGCACGACCCAGCCCCCGCCTTCACACCGCCGCCGCGGCCGGCCGACGCCGTCCCGGGTCCTCTGGACCTGGACGCGACCGCCCTCCTGGCCGCCTACCGCACCGGGCTTTACCGTCCGTCCCAGATCGTCGAGCGCTGCATCCGGTTGATCGAGCACGCCAATCCCAAGTTGAACTTCCTCGTGGAGGACCGCTTCCAGGCCGCCCTGGCCGAGGCCTTCGAGGCCGACGCCCGCTGGGCCAGGGGTGAGCCTGTCGGAGAGCTCGACGGCGTGCCCATCACCGTGAAGGAGAGCTTCGACGTCGCCGGCATGAAGACCACCGGCGGCATGGCGAACCGCCGCGACCACGTGGCCGACACCGATGCCGGCGCCGTGGCCCGCCTGCGCGCGGCCGGAGCCATCGTGCTGGGCAAGACCAACACGCCGGCCCTGTGCTTCTGCCAGGAGACCGACAACCAGTTGTACGGCCGCACGAACAACCCGTGGAACCCGCTGCGCACCACCGGCGGCAGTTCGGGCGGCGAGGCCGTGGCCGTGAGCATCGGCGCCTCGGTCTTCGGCCTGGGCTCCGACATCGGCGGCTCGATCCGCATCCCGTCGACCTTCTGCGGTGTGGTGGGGTACAAACCCGGCCCCGCGGCCTTCCCGTACGACGGGCACTTCCCCGCCCCCGATCCCGCGCAGACCCTTCAGGCGCGCATGCTGGGCTACGGCCCGCTGACCCGCTCGGTGCGAGACGCCCGCCGCGTGGCCCGGCTTTTGCACCCGGACGGAACTGAGCTCTCCGAGCGGGACCGCGTGGGGCGCGTGCTGGTCACGGGCGGCTTCGGACACACCGCACTGCACCCGGACGTGGAGGCGATCCTGCGCCGGGCCGCCGCCGCCCTCGCGGACCACGCCGACGCGGTGGAGGATTGCGTGCCGCCCTTCCTGGAACAGACCCCCATGGCCTGGCAGCGGATCATGAGCCTCGACGGCGCCCGGGACATCGCGCGGCTGGCCTACCCCTCGCGCCACGAGCGCCTCGCCGGACACCCGCTGCGCGCGGCCCTGGATTACGCGAGATCCCTGGCCGGCCTGCCCACCGAGCAGCATCGCTACCTGTCCTGGAGCCTGGTGGGCGCCTTCCTGTTCGCACCCAGCCCCCGGGAACGTCGCGAGGTCGAGGCGCATCTCGAGACCGGCTTCGCCTGGCTCCACCATCATCTTTCCGGCGGCGGAGTCCTGCTGTCACCCGCCTACCCCGAGCCGGCGCCGCCCCACGGCGAAGTCTACGCCGGGATCTTCAGCCTGAAACTGACCTTCCAGCGCCTGCTGCCCTTCATCACCCTAGCCAACACCTTCGGCCTCCCGGCGCTGGTCGTGCCCTGCGGCTTCTCGGAGCAGGGGACGCCGGTGGGCGTCCAGCTCACCACGCTCCCGGGCCAGGAGTGGGCTCTGTTCGCTGCGGGGGTCCGCCTCGAGCGAGCCCTGGGCGGCGCCCTGCGCAACCATTTCTGGGATCCGGCCTGACGTACTATTCCTTGCAGCGCGCGATCAGGTGGACGTCCTGCCCCGCCAAGGGACGCAGGTTCAGGTAATCAATGTAGGAATAGCCGCCGATGTGCCGCAGGTACTGGAACCGGCGCAGCATGGCTTGGTTCTGAGGAAGGTGCGGAAGAACGTGGATCGCCCCCCACAGAAATTCCGGTCCGAGCAGGTAGCCCGCGGGGAGCCGGGGTTTCCAGTCCGTGACCATGTTGAAGAACGTGACCTGATCCGAGGCGCCCGAGGCGAACCGGATGGGCGCATGGACACGGTACGGCAGGGCTGCGTAGCGGCGCGGTCGGGCGACGACCGACACCGACGGCGCCACGAGCTCCACCAGCGCGCTCTTCTTCAGGTCCTTCACGGGGTTGGCGTAAAAGAAGGCCTGCACGCGATCGAACAGCCAGGGTTGCCCCGGGCGCGATGGCAGGTTGAGGACCAGCCCGACGTGGGTGTAGCCGGTGCTGCTCTCCTCGAGGTGGGAGGTGGCGAAGAAGACGTTGCCCGAGAGCACGAAGGGGCGCCGCGTGGCCTGCTCCCAGATGACGCGCTTGAGGGACGCGGAGGCGGCGATCTGAGAGACGCGGGCCTGCCAGCGCACCAGCTCCGCGCGCAGGGAGATGTAGAGCTCGCGATCCGCGGGCCAGCCCTCGGGGAGCGGACGGGAACCTTCCCAGCGCCCGGAGGTGAGATAGTCCAGGCGCGCCACGGCCGCGACCAGCTCGGGGGTGGTCTTCTCGGCGGCCAGGATGCGCACGACGCCGGGGCTCACGGGATCGGCGAAGCCCGGCAGCCGGAAATACGACAGGCGCTGCATCTCGGTGCGAACCCGTTCGGCCGGGAACAGCAGGTCCCGCCCGGCGGCGGCCTTTCCGAGGGTGTCGGCGAACTGCCGCAGCGCGGCGCGGCGATCGGCGGGCGGCTGATCGTCGAGCCACCGGTAGAAGGCCGCACGATCCGCCCCCCGCCCGAGCGCGTACCCCCGGAAGGACAGCCCCATGGTGGCCGCCTGTCGCGTGAGCTTGCGCACCAGGGCCCCAAGCATGCGACGGTTCCACGCGGCCTGCAGATCGGCCGCGTCCGCGGCGGGCCAGTCTTCGCGGGCGACCTGGATCAGGATCTTCGGGAAGACGAGGTGCTTTGGCAGCTCGGCGGCCTTCTCCGCCTGCTCCTGAAGTTCCAGCAACCGACGCAGGTCGTTGAGGTACATGTCACTGACAACCGGCCACACGTAGAGCCAGTCGGAGCCCTCGACGGGGTCCGCGTGACGGTGGAAGGGGTTGGTGAAGGCGACCGTGTAGATCAGGCTCTCCCATGCCGAGCCGGCCAGCCCCAGCTCCAGCGCGGTCCCGGGTCCGTTGGCGAGATCCAGCAGGCTGTTGCGGGCGCGGGCGCAGAAGTCGATGTTCTTCGGCCACACCTCGTCGCCGTTGAACAGGTAGCGGTGCATGTACTGGCGATCGGCCGCGAAGCGCTCGAACAGATCCTGCCACCGGGGCCAGGCGAACTCACCGGGACACGGGGACCGGCGGGCGGTCACCGGCGGTGGGGCCGGACGCACCGGGACGGGACGTTGCGGCAGGCAGGCCGAAAGCCACAACGGCAGCAGCAGGGAGAGAAATCGCTTCATGGGGCGGACCGGGCGCGGGCCCGGGCGATTACTTGAAGAACTCGCGGATCTTGCTCTCGACCATGGACATCGGCGCCACAAAGGGCTTGTCGGTGATGGTGATATGGATGGTGGAGCCCTCGGTCTCGTAGGTGCCCTTCACGCCGCTGCCGGCGAAGGTGCCCTTCTTCGTGTCGCCGGTGAGGGTGGCGCTGTGACGGGCGGCCGTGGCCTTGGCGCGCTCGAGCAGGGTCTCGATGGGTTCCTTGGCTTCGATGGTGAAGGTCTTGCTCATGGGTGCCTCCTTGTCGGCAGGCGGGAAATACCACGTTTCCGCGGCCGTTGCAATTGCCGGGGAAATCACTATATATTACCTGCATGAAGCCGCCGGCCATCCGATTCACGCCCCGCACCATCGCCATGCTTCTCTTGGCCCTCGCGTTCTGGGTGTCCACCGTCCACGGCTTCATGCACCATCACCACGACGACTTCGAGAGTCACGCCGACTGCGCGGTCTGCAAGGTCCTGGGCGCCTCGGCGACGCTGCTCGACGCGCCCCACACCGGTGAGCTCCCTTCCGAGCTCGTCGTGCGCACCCCCTTCGAGCTGCCCGGCGCCTTCGGCCTGTCCGTCCGGTGGCAGCGGCTGCGCGCACCCACCACCTCCCCGCCGTCCTCTCCGGCCTGACCAGAACCAGCCGAACGAAACACATAGATGCCGGTCCCCGCAAAAGGCGGTGCCGGAAAGACGGGTAAATAACGATGAAACACAGACTGCTGATTTGGATGATCGGCCTTCACCTCGCGGTTCTACCGGCCGTAGCCCAGGAGCCGCCACCGGCCACCTTGCCCCCCGCCGAGGACGAGGAAATCGCGGTGAAGCCGGTGAAAAAGAGCGAGGTGGTCCCCCCCAAGGTGCGCCACATGCTGGCGCCGAAATACCCTGAGAACGGATACGCCGATCCTCCCGGCGTGACCGTGGTGCTCAAAATCCTGGTCGGCGTCGACGGCGCCGTGTCCGAGATCGAGGTGTCCCGGTCGGGGGGCGAGGCCTTCGACCTCGCCGCGATGGAGGCGGTGGCCGCGTGGACCTTCGACCCGGCCACCCATGAGGGACGGCCACTCGCGGCGCGCATCGCCGTCCCCTTCGAGTTCCCGCCCCGGGCGCGCCCGAAGTCGGACAAGTCGGACAAGTCGGACAAGTCGGACAAGTCGGACAAGTCGGACAAGTCGGACAAGCCCCTCGATCCCCACGACCTGAAGGACGGCGAGATCCTGGTGCACGGGGTGCGCAAGATCCCGAAGCTTCCGGTGGTGGGCGCGTTCATCATCGACCGCAAGATCCTGGCCGCCGCCCCGCAACCCACGGCCGCGGACATGCTGCGCACCGTCCCCGGCTTCTACGTGGGACACCCCCAGGGCGAGGGCGTCGCCAACGCCCTGTTCATGCGGGGCTTCAACGCCGAGCACGGGCAGGACTTCGAGCTCTGGGCCGGCGAGGTCCCCATCAATTTGCTGGGCCACCTCCATGCCCAGGGCTACGCGGACATGCACTTCCTGATCCCGGAGGTCGTGGCCGGGCTGAGCGTGATCGAGGGGGTCTTCGACCCGCTGCAGGGCGACTTCGCCGTCGCCGGCAGCGGGTACTTCCGCTACGGCGTGACCACGCGCGGCACCCGGTTCGCGCTCACCCTGGGCAGCTTCGGCCACCAGCGCCTCCTGTTCCTGCACGCCCCCCGGGAGTCCCACCCCGAGACGTTCCTGGCCGTCGCGCTCAAGTCCGCCGACGGCTACGGCGACGGCAACCGCGCCTCGCGCAGCATCTCGGCCATCGGCCGCTATCACCTGACGCTGGGAACCCGCACCACCCTCACCCTCCACGCCGGCGGCTACGCCGGGCGCTCCGTGCTCCCCGGCCTGCTGCGCCTCGATGACTACCAGAGCGGCGCCTACGGGTATTTCGACTCCTACTCGTACCCAACGGCCCGGGCCCAGTCGGGGTACTTCTCCCGGCTCGAGGCCTCGGCCAAGCTGGCCCACACGATCTGCCATCAGGGCGAGCGCTGGGAGTTCTCCGTGTACGCGCTGCGCACCGACTCCATGCTCCGCCAGAACCTGTCGGGCTTTTTACTGTGGTACCCCGACGAACCCGGGCTACGGGGCGCGGGGGATCTGCACCTGCAGACCAACCTCGACGACACGCTGGGCGCGCGCCTGCAGTACTTCAGCGGCCGGATGCGCCTTTTCGGACGTTTCTCCACCGAGCACACTGCCGGGCTCCAGTTGCGCTCGGGCCTGATCACCCAGCGCGAGGACCTGATCTACCCCGCCCAGAACATGATCTGGCGTCACCTCGTGGACGCCCAGGTCAACGTGCTGCACGCCGGCGCCTTCGTGGGCAGCACCACCCGGTTCTTCCCCTGGTTCAGCCTGAACCTCGGCGCCCGCGCCGACGGTCTGGCCTTCTTCATCAACGACGAGCTGGGCAACCGGCAGTACAATGTCCCCACCGAACAGGCCCACCTGCTGGGCTACAAGCGCGACGCCTTCGGCACCCATCTGGGTCCCCGCGTCCTGGCCGAGGCGGGGCCCTTCGACCGGCTGATCACGCCGCTGGACCGGCTGCGCGCCTTCGCCGCCTGGGGCCAGGGCTTCCGTTCCCCGCCGCCTCGCTCCCTTCAGGAGGGCGAGAGCGCCCCGTTCACCCAGGTGGACAGCTGGGAGGCCGGCCTGAAGTTCGCACCCTGGGGCGAGCGCACGGCGCTGTTCCGGCTCTCGGGGTTTTACACCTACCTCGACCAGGACTACGCCTTCGATCCCACCACCGCGCGGGCCAACCCCATCGGGGACACCTCCCGCACCGGAGGGGTCTTCTCGGTGCACGCGCGCCCCTGGCGGGAGTTGACCGTCGCGGCCTCGTGGACCTACGCGCGGGCCGTGCTGCTGGGTCCGCCGCTGGCCACCCCCGAGAACCCGACCCCGGGCGAGAAGAAGGGGGACCTGGTCCCGTACGTGCCCACCCACGTGGGCCGGCTGGACGTCTCCTGGAGCCGCCGCCTCGGCGACGTCCTCGGACACCCCGTCTCGGTGACGGCTGGCCTGGGGAGCTCCTACCTGAGCCGCCGCCCCCTGCCCTACTCCCAGTGGTCGGACCCCGTGTTCCTGGTCGACCTCCAGGCCCAGGTGGCCTGGAGGGAGTTCTCGTTCAAGCTCGAGGCCACCAACGTCCTCGACGACCGCTGGCACGACATGGAGTACAACTTCGTGTCCCAGTGGAACCCAAACCAGTCGACCAACCTGCCTGCGCGGCACTTCGTCGCCGGCGCGCCCCGGACCGTCCTGGGCACGCTGGAGATCCGGTACTAGGAGGTAACACCATGAGATGGCTCCCGATCCTCACGCTTTCCCTGTCCCTCCTGGTCGCCTGTGATCAGGGCTCCACCGGCCAGCAGATGATCGCCTACGAGGTGGCCGGCGCCCCCGAGGCCTCGACCGGCTTCGTCGACGACCGCGGCTGGGAGATCACCCTCACCCGGGCCGAGCTCTCCGTCGGCCCCCTGGTGTTCTGCTCCCACCAGCCCACCTTCCTCAAGAGCGACAGCCTCACCGACTGCGGCCAGGTCCTGGGCGAGTGGGGCGCCGCCGCCACCTGGGATCTGCTCGCCGACGGCAACTCCCCGCTGGGCACCCTCTCGGGCATCACCGGGCAAATCCACTCGGCCCAGTACGACTTCGGCTGGAACTGGCCCTCGGGCCAGGCGGCCCCCCTGTGGCGCGGGGAGGCCGGCGCCGCTTCCCTCTCCATCGCCGGCACCGCCACGAAGGGCGCGGTCACCCACGCCTTCGACTTCACCCTGGACGTGGAGCCCCGCGGAGCGGGCCTGTACACCGTCGCCGGGCTGGCCGCCGAGGGCACCCCGGACGCGACCACCGCCGAGGTGGTCCTCACCGCTTCGGCCCGCAAGATCCTGCGCTACATCGACTTCGATCGGCTCGAGGAGCAGGCAGAGCCCTTCACCCTCACCCCGGGGTCCGCGCTGGAGAACCAGCTGCGCCTGGGCCTGACCACCGGCACGCCGGTGACCTTCACCTGGAGATGACAATCATGAAGAACATCCAAATCCTTTTCCTGTCCCTCCTCACGACCGCCTGGCTCGCAGCCGCCTGCGACGAGACCTCCGGCAAGGGAGACATCCAGATCTACGTCCAGCCCGAGTGGACCCTCATCAACGGCATCGACCCCGGTGACGACGAGGAGAACATCCGCGACGGCTGGGCCGTCTCCTACAGCGACTTCATCCTCTCCATCGGCGAGATCACGGTCGGCAAGACCGGCCAACCGCCGAAATACGGCATGGCCACCCATTACCTCGTCGACCTGAAGAACACGCCCCAGGCCGGCCAGCTCGTCGCCGAGTTCACCGACGTCCCCAGCGGCCACTGGGACCGCGTGGGCTACGCGCTGCCGGCGGCCTCGTCGACCAGCGAGGCCCTGGGTGCGGTGCCCCTGAATCACCAGGCCCTGATGAAGGACCAGGGTCTCGCCGTGTACACGCGCATGACCTTCACCAAGGCCGACGGACAGCGCTGCCCCTACCTGGTGGGGACCGCGGACCCGGCCGACCCCGCCCGCCCGTGCGCCGCCGCACCCTCGATCACCGCAGAGTGGGCGCTGCCCTTCCCCTCCCGGGCCGACGGCTGCTCGACCGAGCTCGAGACCGGCCTCACCGTCCCGGACGGCGGCACCGCCGCGGTGAAGCTCACCATCCACGCGGACCACTTCTTCTTCACCGCGTTCCGCCACACGGGCGTCACCCGCCTGGTGCAGCACCTGGTCGACGCCGACCTCGACGCCGACGGCGAGCTCACCCTCGAGGAGCTCGACGCGGTCCCCGTCACCGTGCTGTCCACGACCATCTTCGACCTCTCGACCATCCCGGACGAGCTCAACACCCTGCTCGACTACGTACGTTGGGCCACGATCACCCTGCCCCACTACCAGGGCGACGGCGGCTGCCCGGAGCGTTTTCCGCTGTGAATTTGAATCCTAGAGCAGTTTTTTCCTCCGGACTTATTTCTGTCACTTCTTATCAAGGTTCCGTTTCACACTGAAAAACGACTTCGGGGGGCAGTGGCCGGAACCGGGTCAAGTCAGTTGGTGGCACTGGGGGCAGGTGGTTTCCTCTTCCTTGAGAGGTGCGGTGCAGGAGAAGCAGCTCTTGAAGCCCTTTCGATTGGCCGGGGGCCAGCTCGAGATGAGACCATAACCCGCGATCCCGCCGACGAAGAGGGCGGATGCCACCAAAAGAACATTGGTTTTGAACGGTGGTATATCCTGAAGGAAGGGCATCAGGATGCCGATGAACAAGGGCGCCAGCCAGAACGGGAGGGTGCCGGCGATCACCCCCGCCAGGGGACGCCGCTTCTTGACGCCCACCTGGTAGCTCATGAGCAGGAGCTTCAGATCAACGAGCAGGAACACCAGCCCTGCCACCCCGGAGATGAAGAACATGCCGCCTATCAGAATCTTGCTCAACATCGAAATCCTCCACGAGAAATGACCGACTCGGGCCACTATATCCTCCCTGCCGTCGTGGAGTCAAGCCACGGTCCAAGGAGAAATGAGTACGGAAAGACAGGCCGGCGAAAATCGGGGCCATCCGTGGGCGGGGAGCCGTGCTATTTGGAGGTGTCGGGCGCCGCGGGGGGCGCCTGGGGGGGACCCTCGATCTCGGCGGGTTTTTCGTCGGGGGGAGGAGAATCCTCGGTGGCGTCGGGCGGAGGGTCGGACCCGCCGTCGGGCTTCGTCTCGTCGGGCTTCGTCTCGTCGGGCTTCGTCCCGTCGGGCTTCGTCCCGTCGGGCTTGACGGCTTCCGGTGGGGTTCCGTCCGGCTTCACCGCGGGATCATCCGGTGCGAGCTCCGGGTCATCGAGCGGGGGATCGGGCACCTCGGGCTCCACGGGTTTGGGCAGGGCGCCCTTGGTGGGCATGGGGGCCTGGGGATCGACGCCCGCTGGCCAGGGGGGCAGGACCGGCGGGCGCTTGGGCAGCGGGTACTTGAGGGTGGGGACGTACCGGTAGCCGGCGCCGCGCTTGCGGGTCAGCGGGCGACCGCAGGCGCGGTGCCGGAACCACTTCTCGCCGGGCAAGACGCCGCCGATGTGGAAGTGGTTGCGGTGATCGAAGTCGTAGTCCGGCGTGAGGATGCCGCCGAACAGGGGGAGCGTCTCGAACTCGCACACCAGTTCGCGCATCTTGCGCGCGGGCCCCGGGGGCAGCGGCCCGACACAGTCCGCCAGGGTGCCCCGGTGATGGTGCCAGTCGCGCTCCACGACGGCCACGACGCCCCCCGGGCCGCGCAGGGCCTTGACGTCCAGCGCGTTGCCTGAGGCGTGACGAGACAGCCGCCGCGTGCCGCCGATGCGCGTGTAGCGGTACGAGCTGGTGTAGAGAACCTCGTCGAAGCCGTGCTTGCGGAACACGGGGGCGGCGATCCACAGCGCGAGCACCATGCGGCAGTCCAGCAACATGTCCGGGGACTCGCCCCAGTACCAGTGGTAATACACGCCGTTGAGCAGGTGCGAGGTGAGCTCCACGGGGTTCACGAGGCCCCGCTTCTGGCGGCCCGCCTTCCATGGGATCCTAAGGCGGGTGAGGGTCTTCAGGCAGGCAGGCCCGTCCAGGTCGGCGGCCGTGAACTGCCCCTTCACGTCGGTGGCCCAGCCCACGACCTGGATCAGTTGCAGCGCGGTCATCTTCTCCCAATTGCCGGCGGGGGGCGCCGGGAGCTTCCCGTCCCCGGGGCGCGGCGTCACGGGCTGCGCGGTGCCGGTGACCTGCGGGCGCTTCTGGGCGTCCGCGGCGACCGGCTTGACGCCGTCTGCGGCGACCGGCTTGACGCCGTCCGCGTCGACCGGCTTCGTGCTCCCGGACTTGCCGGGCTCCTCGCGGGTCTCCCCGTGCCAGGTGGGGGCCAGGGGCCGCTTCGTCTGCGGGTTCTCGCTGACCTTGAGCCAGTTCTGGCGCCACTTCTCCGCCTGGTTCGGCGTCTGGCCGGGCAAGAGGAACAGGAGCAACAGCAGATGGGTCATAAAACAATCATACCTTCGCCCCGACGCGCGGGGTCCGGGTCACCCTAGCACCATTCCGGCGAAATGGGAAATTTGGGCTAGTTGGCGGGGCCTGCGGGCGCCTTCTTGGCGGCGGCCGCGAGGTTGTTCTGGTACTTGCGGTAGCTCTCGGCGAGCACGCCCAGGTAGCGCTCGACCAGGGCCGGGGTCATGATCACGCGATTGAACACCGTGACCTCCTCGAGGCCGGGGGCCTGCAGCCCGAAGTCGAGGATGAACTCGTTCTCGGTGTGATTGATGATGAACACGTTCGAGTAGCGGCCGCCGGCGACCTCGGGGGGGATGCGCAGGGGGAACGGCAGGTTCTTGCTCGCGGGGTTCTGGGGAGGGGTGTGCTCGGCCATCAGTCGGTTCCTTTCTTCAGGATGTACTTGTCCACCGCCCGCTGGTGCTCCTCCATCGTGGCGGAGAACTGGTGC
Source organism: uncultured Pseudomonadota bacterium (assembly GCA_938004375.1). Taxonomy (GTDB): domain Bacteria; phylum Myxococcota_A; class Polyangia; order HGW-17; family HGW-17; genus HGW-17. The sequence goes on along the minus strand of CALKWH010000054.1, from coordinate 1,128 downwards.
TCCCCGCCGGGGGTCTTGGCCACGAAGTAGAGGTACTTGGTGTCCGAGGGGGCGAAGACCGCCGTGAGGGAGGCCTTGCCGGGGTTGCAGATGGGGCCCGGCGGCAGGCCGGGGCGGGTGTAGGTGCTGTAGGGGTTCTCGGTGTCCAGCAGGTGGATGCGCCGGATGCGCCCGGCGAACTCGCGGCAGGCCGGACTTCTGGGCTCGCCCACCGTGCACCCATAGATGATGGTGGGGTCGGTCTGGAGCAGCCGGCTGGGGAACGAGGGGAAGGACAGCCGGTTGAAGAAGACGCCGGCGATGAGCGGGCGCTCCGAGGCGACGCCGGTCTCCTTCTCCACGAGGCTGGCCATGATGACGATCTGGTGGGAGGTGAAGTTGAACTTGCCCTGCAGACGCCGAAGGCCGGTCTGGTGGGTGCGGATCAACTGGTTCCACACCTTCTTGTGCTGGTTCACCAGGGTGAACAGGGCCTTCTTGGCCGGCGTGTTCTTCCGGAAGCGATAGGTCTCGGGGAACAGGTAGCCTTCCATGTTGGGGACCTTGAGGTCCAGCTCCCGCAGCCACTGCTCGTTCTTCATGCCGGCGACCAACTCCTCCTCGGGGGCGACGCCGGCCTCGGCCAGGAGCTTGGCCACCTCGAGGTGGTGCTTTCCCTCGGGGATGGTGACCGACACCAGGAACAGCTTGGGCCCGGCCTTGAGCTTGGCGACGAGCTCGGCGGGGGTGTCCCGACGCAGGAACTGGTAGGTGCCCTGCTGGACGGTGATGGTGCCGTGCTCCCAGATGGTGTAGAGCCGGAACAGGGTGGGCTTCTCGATCAACTTGTTCTTGTAGAGCAGGCGGACGACCTCGGAGAAGGCGGCGCCCCGGGGCACCTCGAGCTCGACGATCTCCTCGCTGTCGGAGAGGCGCTTGTGCGGGTAGGCCGAGAACCAGCGCCAGGCCGCCACCAGGCCGGCGACGGCCACGACCACCGTCAAGCCGGTCACGATCAGGGCGACGCGCTTCTTGGTGATCATGCCTGCTTCCGCTCCAGGTGCTGCTGCAGGATGACGGCCGCGGCGAGCTTGTCGACCACCTGCAGATCGGAAGAGCACACGTCTGAACTCCAGTCACCGAATACGA
>CALKWH010000053.1 GCA_938004375.1 uncultured Pseudomonadota bacterium | reverse complement strand
CCACCGAGATCTACACTCTTTCCCTACACGACGCTCTTCCGATCTCCACGGCGCCAGGGTAGCCGTCTCGCGCCAGATCCTCGGCCCCCAGAGATGTGAGCACCGTAACACCCAGAAGGGTGGGCCGGCTCTGAAGCAGCATCGCGGCGGCCTGGGCCTCGCGGAGCATCTCGACGCCCCCGGATGCGTGCACGGTCAGGAACCGGATCGGCAGCCCCTCGAGGTTCCGGATCGCCCGGTGCACGGTCGCGGGGATGTCGTGCAGCTTGAGGTCGAGGAATATGGGCTTTCCAAACGCGGCCATCCGCTCGACCACCGGGCGCCCCTCGCGCAAGAACAGTTCCAGGCCGATCTTCCAGAGACCGACCGAGTCCTTCAGAAGCTCACCGGCCTCCACCGCCTCGGCCAGGGTCTGCACGTCACAGGCAAAGATGAGCCGGCCTCGGGCAGCCTCCAGTTGCTCTCGCGTGAACTCCATCGTCTTCACTCCTTCCGAGCCCGCGGGCTCATCGCACCAGGCGCTCCCGCGACGGCAGATACTCGGCGTCCTCGGCCTTGAGCTGCCAGGTCAACTTGGTGCGGCAGATGGGCATGATCTTCTTCTCCATGACCTTGAACACCAGGCCGGGCCTGGTGGACGAGGTGACATAGTGGTAGCGGGTCCCGGCGAAGTCGATGGGGGTCATGGCCCCCCAGGTCACGCGCACCGTCTCCCGCTTCCCGTCCACCACCGTGTCCAGCTCGACGAAGTCCGAGGACGGTCCCGGTGCGAACCCGGCCGGCACCTCGGAAGGGTCGAGCACGGCCACCGCCGTGAGCAGCCCCCCCGAGAGGAACCGGAAAAAGCCCTCCACCGACGACCGGGCCAGGGCGAATTCCTGGGAGCTGGCCTTCCTCGTGAAGTTTCGTCGCTCGTCACGGACCAGTTCGTAGGTGAACTGCTCGCACTGACCCCGCAGGTCGGTCACCGCCTCCTCCTTCACGACGTACAGCAGGGGATCCTCCAGATCCAACGGACGCACCAACAACGCCTCGCGCAGCATGTGCGAGTGCACGATGGCGACGTGGGACGCCTCCTGGAACCGCTCCGCTCCCGGGGATCGCTCCTCGATCATCACGGCGGTATCGGCCCCTTCCCCTGCGCTGAACCGGAAACGCTGGGCGCGCCCTGACGCGTACCCGAGCTCCACGCCCCCTGCGGAGGTCTTCAGAAGCTCCTTCATCTTGGCCGGATCGGACTCGATGAGGTGCAAGCGCACCTGGGACAGCCGCGCCAGGCTCCTGGTGACCCGCCCCGCATGGAACTTCAGGCCGACGTCCGCTGCCTTGAGCTCGCCGGGCTTCTCCTGCAGGAACTCGGCGAACAGGCTGCCGTCGGGGCGCAGGTAGCGCACTGCGCGGACCCGGTCGACGGGCTCGGCCAGAAGCTCCGGTTCCATCCAACCGACCGCGTCACGCACGAACTGCTGACGCACCGCGCCGCGGACCTGCCAGATCTCGGCGGAGTCGGCCACTCGCAGGAGGGTGAACTCCGCGCTCTTGCCGAGGAAAAGATGCCACACCGGCTCGGAGCCCTTCCCCAGGCGCACCTCGACGGCCAGCTTGCCGGCGACCTTCTCCAGCTCGTGGCTCTTCGGGTCTCGGCTGACCACGATGCCGAAATCGAGTTTCCCGAGGCGCTCCATCAGCCCCTCGATCAATTTTCCGTTGGCGTGGGCGGTGAAGGGCCTGGTCATGGTCCAGCCGTCGGCCCGCTTCTCGAACGCGAACTCGCCGTGGCGGTTGCGCACCTCGAGGCGGTCCGCGCCGGACAGGGGGATCGCCGGGACCGGGGGCGGCGGGCGCAGCTCGGATTCGTCGATCTTCGGCGGCTTCACGTCCCGGGGCCAGAGCACGAGGATGCCCACGGCGGCGCCGACGAGCAGGAGGGCGGGGAAGATCCAGGTTCGAATGGAGGGGAGCTTCATGGGCATTCCTAGTATCTCCTGCGACGCCAGAACACGACGGCGGCGAAGACCAGCAGCAGCAACACGGGCGAACCCAGGGCGAACGTCATCACGAACGCGGGGGACGGCTTGCCGGCCAGCTTGAGCCGCTCGACGCCCCGCCCCTTCAGCCGCAGATGGGCCAGGCTGTGGTCGTCCAGCAGCCAGTCGAGCACCTGCCGGAAGAACAGCAGATGGGTGTTCACGGTGGAGAAACTGTAGTCGCGGAAGAGATCCGAATCCCCGAGCACCACGGCCCGGGCGCCGGCAGGCAGTGGGGAGCCCGGGGCGGGACGCAGGAAGAGACCGGCCGAGAAGGGGCCGCGGTCGCCGGTCTTGGGCCACTCGAGGTTCTCCTCGTAGGCGCGGGTGTGCCGCCAGGAGCCGGGGTCGGTCCGAAGACGCCGCTCAGCCTTCCAGAGGGAGCCGGGTTCCAGTTCCACCGAGGCGAGGGTGAACGGCATGATTGCCAGCTTGCGCGTGACGTCGACCATGGGCATGAGGGGGAACGTGACCACCTTGTGCTGGCTCACGCTCACCTGGGGGGCCTGGAACGAGAGGATCATGTCGTCGCCCAGGCGCACGCCCCAGGATTTCAGGCGGTCCGCCAGCGCGGGGTTGGGCACCCAGTGCCGGGCCACGCCCTTGAGGCTCAGGTTGTTACGGAACATCATGCCGTCGGCCAGGATCAGCACCGGCTTGCCGGCGCGGGCGAAGGCGTCGACCCCGGCCCAGGACGCGTCGTCGAACTCCTTGATGGGACCGGCGACGACCAGCACGGCCGCGTCCTCGGGCACGGGCCCGGACTGCCGGACCAACTCGAACTCGGTCACCGCCGCGAAAAGTCGGAGATCGGAAGAGCGTCGTGTAGGGAAAGAGTGTAGATCTCGGTGG
>CALKWH010000052.1 GCA_938004375.1 uncultured Pseudomonadota bacterium | reverse complement strand
CACCGAGATCTACACTCTTTCCCTACACGACGCTCTTCCGATCTCATCCCTCCCCGACAACGCGGGCAAGGTCATCGCCACCGTCCTGCCCGACGCGGGCGAACGCTACCTGAGCACCGTCCTCTTCGAGGACCTGCAATAGTCGAAAGGAGCGGACCATGGCCTCGGATCTGTCGTTCGTGGAGTACGTGATCGACCAGTGCGCGCTCGAGACTGGCGCGCTGACCTACCGGAAGATGTTCGGTGAATACGCGATCTACCTGGACGGCAAGGTCGTCCTGCTGGTGTGCGACAATCAGGCGTTCCTCAAGCCCACGGAGGCCGGACGCGCGCTCCTCGGGACCGTCGAGGAGGCGCCGCCGTACCCGGGAGCGAAGGACTCCTTCCTGCTCGGCTGCCAGCTCGAGGACCGGGAGCTCATGGCCGCCGTGGTGCGCGCCACCGCCGACGCCCTGCCGACCCCCAAGCCGAAGAAGCCTCGGGGGTCATCGCATGGAAAGAGCCTCGTCACAGCCTCCGGGTCACCCGCAGGAGCATCCCCCGTAAAACGCGCACCTCGCCGATGAGGCGGCCCACCCAGAACTTCGTCAACGCCCACAGGACGCCGGGGATGGTCACCGCCAACCACCGCAGCCAGGACTTGTGCTCCGCGCCCTGCAGCACCCCCAGCACGGCGAAGGCCAGCACGAACAGGACGCCGAAGACCGTAAGCACGCGCCCGGCCGTCTCCGGGACCGCGGGGCCCCGGCTGAGCCAGGCTGCCTGGGACAGGGCCTCGCACTCCTCGTCGGTCAGGTCCAGCGCCCGCTTGGTGGTCTTGTAGTATCGCCTGATCCCGTCGTGCTCCTCGAGCTTCCCGAAGCCGGCTGCGGCGGCCTCCTCTTCCGTGGCGAACGACCCTTCCGGGAAAATCTTCACCTCCTCAGTCAGATCGTGTTCCCAGGCGATCTGGGTGCGCTCCGCATCGGTGAAGCGGGACGTGCGGGTCTTCCCCTTCCGGGTGAGCTCTTCCAATCGGACGATCACGGCTTGCTGCATGATTCACTCCTTGATTTCACGGTTTCCTGAACACCAGGAACTCCTGGTAGGGGAGCAGCTTCGCGTGGTCTTCCGCGAGGACCAGGCCGGCGTCGGTCGCCAGCTTCACGAGCTCGGCCCTGGAAATCTTCATGGCGTCGGGGGGACCTGCCGGAAGCTCGCCCATGCGGAACTCGATCAGCGCGAGGCGGGCGCCCTGCCCGAGCTGGGCCGCGACCTTCTTCACCCACGCGTCGCGTTTCGGGACGTGGTGCAGCACGTCGGCCACGAAGACGAGGCCGGTCCCGGGCGGGAACGCGGGATCCGCGTCGGGAGCCACCCGCCGAGCGGTCACGTTGCCGACCTTCTCCGCCGCCGCGCGCTTCTGCAGATGGGTCACCATGTCGGCCTCGACGTCGAGGGCGACGACCCGCCCCCGGGGCAGCGCCTTCGCGAGCCGGAAGGTGAAGTACCCCGAGCCCGCACCGAAGTCCACGACGGTCTCGTCCCCGGCCAGCCGAAGGGCGGTCACGACCTCGTCGGGCTTCTGCCAGGCGGCCCGATCCTCCCGCTCGAGATGACTGATGTATTCGGCGTTGTCCTGAAACGGCTTGTGGTGGACACCGGGTTCCTGTCCGTGGGCCTTTCTCAGGGGACAATCGATGGGCGCCAGGGCGGGATCGTGGGCGGCATGGTCGTGGCCGGCGTGGTCGCCGTCTCCCGGGTGCGCGGGGCCGTGGTCCGCATGGCCGTGGTTGGGCGCCCCGTGATCGTGGGTCGGGGGTCCCAGGGAAGCGCCCTTCAGACCGGGCGCCGGCGGCGAGATGGGGGTCACGGGCGCGGGCGCGGGACCGGAAGTCGACGGTGCGGGCGGGGCCTTCGCCTCTCTCCCGCAGGCGAGGGACACCAGCAGCGCCGACGAAACCAGGATGGAAGCACGGTGCGTCATGAATCAAGCCCTCCGAGTGGCCAGTATTCTCGGGGTCCCCGTCGAAGTCAAGGTGTCACGGACTGTCATGATCCTGGAACAGGGGTGTCGAGGGACAACGCCCGGGCGGCCGTCACGCAAGGCTTCCCGGAGACCCGACCTTCATGACCGGACCATGACAATCCCGACGTTGACACGGGATCCGCGGCGTGAATACTTCCTCCCCAGGCCGGGCCTTCATGGATGATCCCCGGCCCCAGGAGTGACCCGTGACCCAGGTGCTCGCAGCTGACAGCCGGTTTCTCGCCCTCGAACTCTACCGCATCCTCAAGGATTTCGATGTCGCCCGCTGGCGCCACGACCGCACGCCGGTGCTGCACGAGCGCCTCTCCCGGGTGGGCGACCGCCTGCCCCGCCTGGTGGACAGGGCCAAAACGGCCGCGCCCCACAGCGACCTGCCGCACCGCCTGCAGACCCTCACCGAACTGGTGCGCGATCGCCTCCCCCACCCGCACTGGCCCACCCAGGAGGAGCTGGCCGCGCGCTGGACCGAGTACCGCGCCCAGTTGATCGCCGCCTACGAGGACCTCGCACGCAGCCTGCGCGGGCTCTCGGTGCATGTCCCCAGCGTGCGCCCCACCAACTACGCGCGCAGCGTCTTCCACGTCGCCATGGCCGGCGTGGCCGTCGCCATCATCGCGCTCGTGCCCTCCCGCGGTCCGCTCATCGCCTTCGCCGCCTTCTTCGCGGCCTCGGCCTGGACCATGGAGACCGTGCGGCGGCTCCGGCCGGGCGCCAACGAGGTCCTGCTCGGCGTCTTCCGCCTGGTGGCGCACCCCCACGAGCGGTTCCGCGTGAACTCGGCGACCTGGTACGCCACCGCGCTTCTGACCCTGTCGATCATGGTCCCGCTGTCCGTCGGCATGCTCGCGGTGGGGATCCTCGGCCTCGCCGATCCGGCGGCCGCCCTGGTGGGCCGCCGCTTCGGCCGCGTGAGGCTGGTGCACGGGCGCTCGCTCGAGGGTTCCCTCACCTTCGTCGCCGTGGGCACCGTCACCGCGACCGCGCTGCTCAACGGTTTCTGGGGCTTCTCCTGGTCCGCCGCCCTCCCGGTGGCCGCCGTGGCCGCGCTCTTCGCCGGCGTGGCCGAGCTCTTCAGCCGCACGCTGGACGACAACCTCTCGATCCCGCTGGCGGCGGGCGCCGGCGCCCAGCTCGCCCTCGCGCTTTTTCCCCTGATTTGATGTTGGTGACTGTCAGTCGTCCAGCGGCTCCACCCCGTGCAGCGACGAGGTGCGAAAACGCCCGGTGTGCTGGCGGCCGTCGGCCTTCCGGTAGGTGGCCTCGTAGATGCGCGTGTACTTGTCCATCCCCCACTGCAGAGCGATGGGCACCATCTTCAGGGACAGGATCTGACAGCCCTGCCGCTCGAGGTATTGCCGGATCCGGTCGCCGTCGTCGTCGCGCCGGGTGCGGAAGTAGACGACGGCGAGGTAGATGACGCAGCCCAAAAGCGCCAGGACGAGGATCTTCTGCACGAGGTCCATCGGGTCACCGCCGTCGCGCGCCGGCTACTGCTCGAAGCAGTAGAGCGAGTAGTTGCTGCCGCAGTGGTCCATACCGCCCCAGCAGGTCGTCCAGAACCGGTCCGTGTAGTTGTTGCAACCGAAGTTCGCCGGACCGCTCGTGGCGGTCCAGTTGGAGCAACTGGAGCCGCCGTTCTCGAGGGTCCCGTTGGTGTTGGTGTTGGTGAACGGCCAGGTGGTGCTGCCCTGGGTCGCCCCCGACTCGGTGAGGTTCAGGTTGAGCCGGATGGTCCCGTCGGTCAGGTCGGCCCAGTTGTTGGCCAGCACGGTGCCGTTCACGCGGACGTAGGGCGCCGCGGAGCGCGTGAACCGCGAGGACGGCGAGCCGGTGTTGTCCGAGAGCCAGGCCTTGTAGGTGCCGGTGAGACCGGCCGCGGCGGCGCGGGCCTGGCACTTGGCGTCGGCGCCGGCGAGACCGCCGAGGTTGCCGTTGTAGGTGGTGCTGGTCACGAAGACCCGGCGCTGGCAGTCGCCGTTGACGCACACACCGCTGGGGCACACCCGACCGCAGGCGCCGCAGTTGGCCGGGTCGGTCAGGCCGTTGATCTCGCAGCCATTGACGGTGTTGTTGTCGCAGGTGAGAAAGCCCGCGTCGCAGGCGCCGAAGATGCAGCCGCCGAGATAGCAGGCCGGCCCGGCGTTCGTGTAATCCGGACACACGTGGCCGCACCCGCCGCAGTTGGCGGGATCATAGGCGGTGTGGACGCAGGCGAGACCGCAGGTCGTGAGCGGCGAGGCGCAGGAGGCGGCGCACGCGCCGCTGCCGTCGCACACCTGCCCCGCCGGGCATACGTTTCCGCAGCTCCCGCAGTGGTTCCGGTCCACGTCCGTGTTCACGCACGCCTC
>CALKWH010000051.1 GCA_938004375.1 uncultured Pseudomonadota bacterium | reverse complement strand
GATCGTATTCGGTGACTGGAGTTCAGACGTGTGCTCTTCCGATCTGACGCCCATCTGTTCCTGCCGGGGTCCGTCGACTCGACCGTCGAGGTGACCGCGATGGTGCCGCGTGTGGACGAAGGGCGCTGCGACTTCTGCGGTCGTTGCGCGCAGTTCTGCCGGTTCCACGCGCTGGCCGTGGTGTCCCGGGTCGTGATGGTGTTTCCGGAGTTGTGTCACGGCTGCAGGGGCTGTTCGATGGTGTGTCCGCGAAAGGCCATCACGATGACGCCGCAGCGCGTCGGCGGCCTCACGCGCCGCTCCTTCGGGGAAGGGGGCACGCTGATCACGGGGACCCTCGACGTGGGCTCCCCGCGGGCGAACCCGGTGATCGAGGCCGCCCGCGCCCAGGCCGACCCGGCAGTGCTCACGTTACTGGACGCCCCGCCGGGCACCTCCTGTCCGGTGGAGGCCACGCTGCGGGGGGTCGACGTGGTGGTGCTGGTCACCGAGCCCACGCCTTTCGGCCTGCACGATCTGACCCTGGCGGTGGCCCTGCTTCGCCTGTTGGCGCTGCCGTTCGGTGTGGTGATCAACCGGGCGCGGCCGGGCGCGGACCTGGTCTCCCGATATTGCAGGGGTGAAGGGATCCCCGTGTGGCTCGAGCTCCCAGAAGATCGGCGTTTCGCCGAGGCGGGGGCCCGGGGTGAGGTGCTCTCGGACGTGTTCCCCGACGTGAAGGCCGCCTTCATCGGGCTCGCCCGCAGGCTGCAGGAGGTGTCGTGATGACCGTGGAGCTGGTGGTGATCAGCGGCAAGGGCGGCACCGGGAAGACCAGCGTGGCCGCGTCCCTGGCGGTGCTGGCGGCGCCCTGCGTGGTCGCCGACTGCGACGTGGACGCCGCCGACCTGCATCTGGTGCTGCAGCCTTCGCCCCTCGTCACCCATGACTTTTTCAGCGGCTATGAGGCGGTGGTGGACCAGGAGAAGTGCCTCCGCTGCGGCCTCTGCGCCGACCTGTGCGCGTTCTCCTCCTTCGATCGGTATCAGGACGGGCGGGGGCTCTGGCGCGTGCGGGTGAGGCCCCTGGCTTGCGAAGGGTGCGGGGTCTGCGTGCATTACTGCGGCGTCGGGGCCATCTCGTTCCCGGAGAAACGCCGGGGCCGCTGGTTCGAGGCGGCCACGCGGTCCGGACCCATGGTGCACGCCGTCCTGGATCCGGGGATGGGGAACTCCGGCAAGCTGGTGACCCAGGTTCGCCGGCGGGCCTCGGAGCTCGCCCGAGAGCAGGGCGTGTCGTGGGTGATCACCGATGGCAGCCCGGGCATCGGTTGCCCGGTGATCGCCTCGTTGACGGGGGCGACCCACGTGCTCGCGGTGACCGAACCCTCGGTCTCCGGCGTCCATGATCTGGCGCGCCTGCTGGACCTGACCCGGCATTTCTCGATTCCCACCTTTGTCTGCGTCAACAAATCGGATATATCCGAGGCGGGTGCGCAGGCCATCGAGCGAACCTGCATCGATGGGGGTGCGCGCTTCGCGGGTCGCATCCCGTACGATCCGGCGTTCGGCGAGGCCCAGGTCGCCGGCCGTGCGGTGGTGGAGGGCGACGGCCCTGGAGCCCTGGCGATCCGCGCACTCTGGGAGTTCATCCGACGGTCGGTCTCGTCCGACCTCGAGAAGGAAGGCAATCATGACGAATCGGATTGAGGAAGAAGGACACACCGGCGCCTGTGAGACCTGCACCAGCGGGGACTGCGCCTCGAAGACCCGCCGGCCCGGGGAGAACGACGCCGAGTTTGCCCAGCGTCAGCGGCTGCAGTCGCGCCTGTGCCGCATAAAGAACAAGATCCTGGTGCTCTCGGGCAAGGGCGGCGTGGGCAAGAGCACGGTGGCGGTGAACCTCGCGGTCTCCCTGATGCTGGCCGGCAAACGCGTGGGCTTGCTCGACGTGGACATCCACGGTCCGTCGGTGCCCACGATGCTGGGGCTCGAGGGCGAGGTCTTGCGCGGCCACGAGCACGAGATCCTGCCCGTTCCGCTGGGGGACCTGCAGGTGATGTCCATCGGCTTCCTGCTGCACCACCAGGACGACGCGGTCATCTGGCGCGGCCCGCGCAAGATGGGCGTGATCCAGCAGTTCCTCTCCGATGTGGCGTGGGGGGATCTCGATTACCTCGTGATCGACTCCCCGCCGGGCACCGGCGACGAGCCCCTGAGCGTGGTGCAGTTGCTCGACCGCGTGGACGGCGCGGTCATCGTCACCACCCCTCAGCGGGTGGCGGCCGTGGACGTCCGCAAGAGCATCAGTTTCTGCCGCGAGTTGAACGTGCCCGTGCTGGGCGTCGTCGAGAACATGAGCGGCTTCGTGTGTCCCCACTGCGGCCAGGAGACCCACATCCTGCCCAAGGGCTCGGCCGAGCTCATGTGCCGGGAGATGGACGTGAACTTCCTGGGCTCGCTGCCCCTGGATCCGGCCCTCGCCCAGAGCGCGGATGACGGCCGCGCCTTCGTGCAGGCGTTCGAGTCCTCGCCCGTGGCGGCGCGCTTCCGGGAGCTCGTCGCGCCGGTGTTGGAATTGAAGTGATCGGTCACAGGAACAGCAGGCGGGACTTCCAGGCGGGGAAGCGGGCCACGAGGCGGCGCAGGCGGTCCTTGCCCAGCAGGGCGGCGCCGGCGGTGAGCAGCCAGATCTGGGCATCCAGGCGGGCGACGCCGGGCGTTCCTGCGGACCGCTCGGCGTAGGCGTTCTCGACCCGTACTGAGATCGGAAGAGCGTCGTGTAGGGAAAGAGTGTAGATCTCGGTGGT
>CALKWH010000050.1 GCA_938004375.1 uncultured Pseudomonadota bacterium | reverse complement strand
CACCGAGATCTACACTCTTTCCCTACACGACGCTCTTCCGATCTCCGCGCCGGCTGCGACGCCACCCCGCTGCTGGCGGGGGGCTGCACGCTGCTGGTGGGCTGCGACGATCGCACGATCACCGCCCACTCGACCCTCGACGGCCACGCGAAGTGGCGGCTCCACGCGCCCGAGGGGTTCCGCGGCGGTGGCGCCCTGTCCCCGGACGGCGCGACGGTCTACTGGGGCAACCTGGACCGCCACGTCTACGCGATCGAGACGGCCACCGGCAAGGTGCGCTGGCGGTACCGCACCGCCGGGCGCCACCTGCTGCCGCCGCTGGTGGACGCCGACGGCCGCGTGCTCGCCTTCCCCGAGGAGCGTCAGTTGTATCTGCTGGCGCCCGACGGGACGCTGGCGGGCACCTTCGCGCTGCCGGCCATCGCCGACGCGCACCCCGCCCGGCTCGACGACCGCGCCCTGCTTTTGCCCCTGGAGACCGGCGAGCTTCTTCTGCTCGAGGGTCCCTGAACGGAGGAAAGATGTCCAAGAAAGACTTCATCCCCATCACCGAGAACCAGCTCCGGCTCTACCTGTCCCGGGAGCCCGACGGCGTGCGGCTCTCCGAGATCGAGGCACACTTCTCCGCCTCCCGTCGCCAGCGCGCCCAGCTCAAGGAGACCCTGGCCCAGCTCGTGGAGGCCGGCACCGTCGAGATGGTCAAAGGGGGCCGCTACCGGTGGGCCTCGCGGGTGGTGCCCAAGGCCAGCCCCGCGGGCATCCCGGCGCTGGAGGGCGAGCTGCGGCTCACCCAGAGCGGCATCGGCTTCGTGCTGCTCGAGAAGACCCTGCAGGACGTGTTCATCTCCCGGGACTTCGTGGGCAACGCCATGGACGGCGACCGCGTGCGCATCGTCTCGTGGAACGCCCCGCGCGGGCCCGAGGGTCGCGTCGAGGCCGTGGTCGCCCGAGGGCGGACCGCCGTCACCGGCGTGATCCGCGCCCGGGGTTCGAAGATCGTCTTCGCGGCCGACGATCCGCGCCTGGTGCGCGAGGTCATCCTGGCCGAGGCGCCCCCCGAGGAGAGCCTGAACCAGTCCGTGATCGCGAAGATCACCCGCTACCCCGAGCGCCCCGGGGATCCCCTCGAGGTGACGGTGTCCCGCATCATGGGACCGCCGGGCTTCCTGAAGACCGAGATCGAGAAGACCCTGGTGTTCAACGGCGTGGTCGACGCCTTCCCCGCCGAGGTGGAGGAGCAGGTCCTCGCCGTGCCCGCCAGCGTGCGGGAGGCCGAGATCCTGGACCGGCAGGACCTGCGGGAGCTGCCCTTCATCACCATCGATCCCAAGGACGCCCGCGACTTCGATGACGCGATTTGCATCGAGGACACCGACTTCGGCAGCCGCCTGTGGGTGGCCATCGCGGACGTGTCGCACTACGTCACGCCGGGCACGCCCATCGACGAGGAGGCCCAGCGCCGCGGGCTGTCGCTGTACCTGCCGGATCGCGCCATCCCCATGCTGCCGGGCGCCCTCTCGGGGGGCATCTGCTCCCTGCGCCCGGACGAGGACCGCCTGGCGATGGTGGCCGAGCTCGAGTACAACCGGGCCGGCGTGCGCACCGGCGTGGATCTCTATCCGGCGGTGATCCGCAGCCATGCCCGGCTCACCTACGAGCAGGTCGCTGCCGTGCTGGCCGGGGATCCCGCTGACGTGCCATACCGGGAACAGATCGGTCGCGCCGCCGCCTGGGCGGCCGTCCAGCACCGCCGCCGGCTGGAGCGCGGCTCCCTGGAACTGGACCTGCCCGAGGCCAAGGTGCTCCTCGACGAGGACGACCCCCTGCGGGTCCGTAACATCGTGAAGAGCATCCCGAACCCCCAGACCAAGACCGCCTACAACCTCGTGGAGGAGGCGATGCTGGCGGCCAACGAGGCCGTGGGCGAGCACCTGGCCGCCGCCGGTCAGCCGGTGCCCTGGCGTGTGCACGAGGCGCCGGACCCCGAGAAGATCGAGGCCTTCCTGCGCTTCGCCGAGTTCCTGGGCGTCCCGGTGCCCGAGGAGACGGGGCCGCGCTGGTTCGCCGAGGTCTTCGAGGGCATCTCCCGGCACCCGGCCCGGGGCGCCATCTCCTACCTGCTGCTGCGCTCGCTCAAGCAGGCGCAGTACCGCGTGGAGAACGTCGGCCACTTCGCCCTGGCGTCCCCCACCTACCTGCACTTCACGTCCCCGATCCGGCGCTACCCGGACCTGATGGTCCACCGGGCCCTCAAGGAGGTGTGGAAGAAGCGCGGACGTCCCACGGGCGAGCCCCAGCTCACCGCCTGCCCCCAGAAAGAACGCACCGGGGAGCTCGCTACCCGCGCGTCCCAGAACGAGCGCCGCGCCATCGACGTGGAGCGCAAGGTCACCGACATCTACCGCGCCTGGTTCATGCGTCCCCGCATCGGCGACGTCTTCGAGGGGCGGATCCAGTCCATCACCCGGTTCGGCCTGTTCGTCGGCCTCGAGGAGCCGTTCGTCGAGGGGCTGATCCGTCTGGACTGGCTCTCCGAGGAGTTCTTCGAGTACGACGAGGCCCTGGGCATCGTGCGGGGCACCCAGAGCCGCCGCATGCTTTTACCCGGAGACCCTGTGCGGGTGATCCTGGCCAAGGCGGACGTGATCCAGGGCCAGCTCTCCTTCGAGGTGGAGGGCTCTGTCTTCGACCTGATCCCGCGCCGACACGAACCGAAGAGCCCGCGGGAGGAACAGGCCGCAGCGTCGAAGGGGAAGGGAAAACACGCCGAGCGTCCGTCCCGTCCCGGCGCCGCGCCCCGCGGCCGGAAGGGGAAGAGGTGACGCCATGACCCCCCGTGAACGCGCCGAACAACGGGAGGACCGGTTCCTCCATCCCCTGGCCGCCCGCTCGGCCGCCACCCGCGGCCGCGAGCGCCCGGAGCCCCGCTGCCCCGTGCGCATGGAGTTCCAGCGCGACCGCGACCGCATCGTGCACTCCAAGAGCTTCCGGCGCCTCTCCCGTAAGACCCAGGTGTTCCTGAACCCCGACGGCGATCACTACCGCACCCGCATGACCCACACCCTCGAGGTGACCCAGATCGCCCGCACCATCGCGCGCGCGCTGCACCTCAACGAGGACCTGGTCGAGGCCATCGCCCTGGGGCACGACCTGGGACACACTCCCTTCGGCCACTCCGGAGAGAGCGTGCTCAACCAGGTGGCCAAAGGCGGCTTCCACCACGCGATCCAGAGCCTGCGGGTGGTCGAGCACGTCGAGAACGACGGCGCCGGACTGAACCTCACCGCCGAGGTGCGTGACGGCATCCTGCGCCACACCAAAGGCAAGGGCCCCATCCTCACGCGCAACCCCCAGGCGCTGCCGGCCACCCTCGAGGGGCAGATCGTCCGGCTCTCGGACATCCTGGCCTACGTCAACCACGACCTCGAGGACGCCCTGCGCGCCAACCTCCTGCGCGAGGCCGACATCCCTGCGTCGGTGCTCTCGGTGCTGGGCCCCACACACCGCGAGCGCATCGGCAACCTGATCCTCTCGGTGATCGAGACCACCGACCTCGAGCGCGAACCCGTGGTGCTGATCTCCGAGCCAGCCCACGAGGCGCTGGTGCTGCTGCGCGACTACCTGTACGAGCACTGCTACGACCACGAGGAGGTCCGCGTCGAGTTCGAGAAGGCCGAGCGCCTGCTGCGGGACCTGTGGCACCACTTCAGCGGGACGCGGCAGTGGAGCAGCCTGCAGGGGGAGTTCACCGAGGAGAAGCTCGTCGATTACCTCGCCGGCATGACCGACCGCTACGCCATCCGCAAGTGGGAGAGCCTGTTCGTCCCGCAGTCCTGGTTCGTCAAGGCCTGACAACTTTCAGGCAATTAGGGATTGAAAAAAACCCGGGCGGCTATATAGAGTGGCACCCGAAAGGGGTGTCCCATGGAACTGCCGCGCATCGAACCATACAAAATCAAGATGGTGGAACCCGTGTCCTTCTCCTCCCGGGAGGACCGCGAGCGCTGGATCCGGGAAGCCGACTTCAACCTGTTCAACCTGAAGAGCGATCAGGTGATCGTCGATCTGCTCACCGACTCGGGCACGGGCGCCATGAGCCAGCAGCAGTGGGCGGAGATCATGCTCGGCGACGAGTCCTACGCCGGCGCGGCCTCGTACTACAAGCTCAAGGACGCCGTCTCCGAGATCCTGGGCTTTCCGTTCTTCCTGCCCACCCACCAGGGCCGGGCCGCCGAGAACGTGCTGTTCCAGACGCTCCTGGGCCACGACGCCCCGGACCAGGTCATCCCCGGGAACTCCCACTTCGACACCACCAAGGGGCACATCGAGTTCCGCCACGCGAAGCCGCTGGACCTGACCATCGCCGAGGCCTTCGACACCACCCTGGAGCACCCGTTCAAAGGCAACCTCGACCTGGGGCGTCTCGAGGCCGCGCTGCGCGAGTACGGACCCGCGCGCATCCCGCTGGTGCTGGTGACGATCACCTGCAACTCCTCGGGGGGTCAGCCGGTGTCCCTGGAGAACCTGCGCGGGGTGCGGGAGTTGTGCACCCGCTACGGCGTGCGCCTGTTCTTCGACGCCGCCCGCTTCGCCGAGAACGCCTACTTCATCAAGACCCGCGAGCCTGGTTGCGCCCACCGCAGCATCCGGGAGCTCGTGCGCGAGATGTTCTCCCTGGCCGACGGCTTCACCATGAGCGCGAAGAAGGACGGCATCGTGAACATCGGCGGTCTGTTGGGCTTCCGCGACGAGGAGCTCTTCCGGCGCTGCTGCACCTTCAACATCGTGTACGAGGGATACATCACCTACGGTGGGCTCGCCGGCCGCGACCTGGGCGCCCTGGCCCAGGGGTTGCGCGAGTCCACTGAGTTCGACTATCTGGAGGCCCGGGTGGGACAGGTGGGACACCTCGGCCGGCGCCTGAAGGAGCTGGGCATCCCGGTCCAGTGGCCCATCGGCGGCCACGCGGTCTTCGTGGACGCGAAGAAGTTCCTGCCCCATATCCCCCAGGCCGAGTATCCGGCCCAGTTGCTGGGCGTGGAGCTCTACCTCGAGGCCGGCGTGCGCGGCGTCGAGATCGGCACGCTGCTCGCCGATCGCGACCCGGTCACCCGGCAGGACCGCTACCCCGCCCTCGAGCTTTTGCGCCTGGCCATCCCGCGCCGCGTGTACAACCTGCAGCACATGGAGTACATCGCCGCCGCGCTCCGGAACGTGTGGGACCGCCGCGACTCGATCCGGCGCGGCTTCGGGATCACGTGGGAGGCGCCGATCATGCGCCACTTCACCGTCCGCCTGCATCGGCTGTGAAAGCCGGTCAAGCCTGCCGTGAGCCTGACCCACTGCGAGTCGGTGCGGCTCAGCGGGTGGGGCGGGCGACCAGATCGATGACGTGGAGCTCGGGGGGCACGAACAGGCGCAGCGGAGGACCCCAGGTCCCCGCGCCGGCGGAGACGATGATCGTGCCGCCCCCGGGCAGTTCGTACCGGCCCTTGAAATATTTATACACGAGACTCACGATGGCGGTGAACGGGAAAATCTGACCCCCGTGGGTATGACCGGACAACTGCAGGTCGAACAGGCCGCGGGACTCGACCCTGGGCTGGTGCTTGAGCAGGATCACCGAGGACGGCCGGGGCAGGGAGCGCATGAGGTCCAGTTCCGAGACCTTGGGCTTCTCGCCGGTCATGGCCACGGCCGGGTCGTCCACGCCCGCGAGCACGAGGCCGGGGACGGGCTGCACGTGTTCGCCGCGCAGCACGGTGAAGCCGGCGTCCTGAAGCAGCTTCAGGCTCTCCTTCACGCCGGAGATGGCCTCGTGGTTCCCCAGCACGGCGTACTTGCCCAGGGGCGGGTTCAGGTCCTTCCACATGCGGGTGATGCGCTCCGGTTCCGCGATGCCGGGGTCCAGAAAGTCCCCCGTGCACACGACGAGGTCCGGGTTCTGTTCGCGGATCCGGTCGACCAGTTTCTGCGAGAAGGGGACGCCGAGGGTGGGGCCGAAGTGGATGTCCGACACGTGCACCAGGCGGACCCGCTGACCGAGCTGCAGGGTGGGCAGCTCGACCTTCTCGTGGCGCACCTGCAGACGCTCGGCCGAGATGAGCCCCCAGATCACGCCGGCCAGGGACAGGGAGGTGGCCAGGATCCAGATGCGGCGGTCGTTGAGGTCCCAGTCCCAGCGGCCCACCATCCAGTTGAGGCCCGTGAGCAGCAGGTGGGCTACGATGAACAGGAAGATCCAGCCCATCCAGGAGTAGCCCACCTCGGCGACGGCGGACGTGAGGAAGCCGGGGAAGTACCGGCTCATGAAGCCGATGAGCAGGGGGGACAGCCAGAAGAACGCCAGAACCCCCAGAAATATGTGGTTGCCGTGGCCGGGCAGGGTCCAGACGTTGACGAGCGCCTTGTAGACGTAGAAATGTCCCAGCCCGTAGACGCTCAGCACGACGAGCAGAAAGAGGATCATGAAGTGAAGGGGCATGGCGGGAACCCTTGGGTGAGGCGGCCGGCCGGGGGGCCGTCGCAGGCGCTCAACTTAAGTGCGGGCCGTCACCGGGTCAAGGGGGTCGCGGAGATTTGTCGGTCAGAACTGCGGCCGGGGGGCAGCCAGGGGGAGAGGGGCGGAGCTTAGAAGTGGAAGCCGAAGGTCATGCGGAAGGCGGCGGTGGACTCGTCCGTATCGTCGTACTCGTCCTCGCCGTTGTCGGCGTCGAAGAGCACCGAGGCCTCGACGCCCAGGCTCATGGCGTAGAAGTTGGGGATCAACTCGAACGTGTAGCGCAGGCCGGCGGCCACCTCACGGAAGGAGGTGTCCTTGGTGTACATGGGCTCCATGGCGTATTCGTCCGAGTAGGTGGAGACCGTCTGTCCCACGACGCCGCCGCGCAGGTAGAACGAGGAGCCGTTCATGCGGATGCCGCCCGGGAACCACATCAGGGACGCGCCGAAGCGGGCGCCGCTGCGCTGGGTGGTGTTGTAGACGTCGTCCTCGGCACCGCCGAGGCCGAGGATGCTGCCCTCGATGCCGAAGTGGCGGGAGAACATGTACTCGAGGTTCATGCCGCCGCCGACCAGGGTGCCCTCGTTGTCGCCGGACACGGCGTAGACGACGTTCAGACCCCACCGGGGGAACCATTCGGGGGCCGCGGCGCGGGGCAGGCCGGCCGGAGGCGGGGGCACGGTGTAGGCGGGGGCGGCCACCACCGGGGGCGGGGCGTAGCGCGGCCGCACCACCGGGCGGGTGTAGACCGGTGCCGGGGCCGGAGCCGGGGCGCAGGGGCCGGACAGGGTCATGTTACAGCCGTCGCCGGGCACGGCCTCGAGGATCAGGACCTGGGCGGAGGCCGCGGTCGAAAAGGAGAGGACGGTCAGGGTCAGGGTGGCGAAGAAAAGTTTTTTCATGAAACACCTCCAAAAGCCGGCTGACAAATTCGCAAGAAGCGTGCCAATGGTCCCTGTCCAGCGGAATCGAAAAAAACCGAACCCCGGCAAGGGAAAACCAGGTCCATTCGGGAGCCGACCCCGGGGAAACCGCCGGGATCTGTGAACAAAAGGACACGAACGAAAAGGCCGGGTGTGGAGTGCCGGGGACAGACCCGCTCCTCCGACTCCATTTGTATACCTCAGGTTGAAGAGGGCCGCCACGGCAAATCATCGGGAAAAATCCACCAGGATGAATTTACGATTTGACATATTTCAGACGAATCCAGTATATTATCGACGAGTTCGTAAACTTTTTCCAGGAGCGACCGACCATGACGCCAGGACCCCGGAAAAGCACGGAAGACAAGCGCAGGGCCATCCTGGTCTGCGCGGAGGAGCTGCTGACCCGCCACGGCGCCAAGAAGGTGACCGTCGAGGAGATCTGCCGGGCGGCAGGGGTCAGCAAGATGACCTTCTACAAGCACTTCTCCGACAAGACGGACCTCGTACGGGTTCTTCACGCCACCCTCATGGAACGCAGCTTCGAGGTGTTCGACGAGCTCGACGCGCGGCCGATCCCCTTCCTCGAGAAGATCGAGTTGATGGGGCGCTGGAAGCAGGAGTTCATGTCCCGCCTCGACGCCGGCTTCTTCCGGGAGCTCCTCGATCTCGGACCCAGCCTCGAGGAGCACCGACGCCGGTACCTCCGCAACATCGTGAGAGCCCAGGAGGCGGGGGAGGTGCGCCCCGACGTCAGTCCGGAGTTCCTGTGGCTCGTGCTGGAAAACCTCGCGAACCTCTTCAGGAGCGACGCCTGGCGTGCCGTGTGTCCGGACCTCGGGGAGGCCCAGCGTCAACTCCGCGTCCTCGTCTGGCAGGGCCTGCTCGTCCGGGGAAGCGACGAGCGTTCTCACCAGTCGCCCGGGAAAGGGGACACACCATGTTGACGGTCCTGTACATCCTGGCTGCGCTGCTGGTGTCGGCGGCGGTCTACCTCTGGATCGTCGTGTTCAGTCCCTGGGTCCGCGAGCACCCGCAGCCGATCCCCGCCTGGAACGGCCCGGCGACGGCGACCGGGGCCGGCGAGGAAGTTCGCCGCGAGGTCCGGTTCCTGGTGGACGGCGCGGAGGTGGTGGGGTGGCTGTACCTGCCACGCGACGCGCAGGGGCCCGTGCCCTGCGTGGTGCTGAACAACGGCCTCGGAGGCACCCGGGACATCGTGGTCGGGCCTTACGCCCAGAGATTCGCCCGGGCGGGCATGGCGGCGCTGACCTATGATTACCGCCACTTCGGAGACAGCGCCGGGGAGCCCCGCCAGCTCTATCTGAGCGACCTGCAGATCGAGGATTGCCGGGGCGCGGTCGCGTTCGCCCGGAGCCTGCCGGAGCTGGACGCCCGACGCATCGGGATCTGGGGGACCTCGGCCTGCGGCGGCTATGGGCTCGTCGTCGC
This sequence comes from uncultured Pseudomonadota bacterium, assembly GCA_938004375.1. GTDB lineage: Bacteria > Myxococcota_A > Polyangia > HGW-17 > HGW-17 > HGW-17. Next base: position 29,382 of record CALKWH010000050.1, on the reverse strand, counting down.
GGCCGAGGACGGCGAGATCGCCTGTGTCTGCGCCCAGTGCGCCAGCCTGGACCATGGAGCGGACGGGAAGCTCATCTTCCGGCAAGAAGGGCTCGGGTACTTCCTGCGCTTGTTCCTCCATGCGGCGCGGGACAAGGGGAGGGGGAGGTTCGGTCTTTCGCCCCATCACATCGGGATCGTCGGCCGGCCTCACACCGCCGCGCTGTTGACCGCGCCCGGCGTGCTCGAGGACTGCGCCCCCGTCTTCGGCCCGCGTTTTCGGAACGAGCTGTGCGCCCGGGTGATGGTGACGCCCCACGGCAGGACCGCGGCCGACGTCATCGGGCAGGTGCGCTGTCCCGCCCTGATCCAGATCTGTGAGCGGGACCCCCTCGTCTCCCTGGAGGGGAGCCTGGGCATGGCCGCGCGCCTGGGCGGTCCGGCCGAGGTGAAGCGCTACCCCATCGGTCACTTCGAGATCTACCAGGGCGACCACTTCGAGCGCGCGGTCGCCGACCAGATCGAGTTCTTCTCCCGTCACCTGAAAATCTGAAAAACGATCTCACACGATCAGGGTGCCGCGGCGCCACGCGTCGAGGAGGACGGCCGCGGGGGCCAGTGGGGAGAGATCGAGGGTGTCCGGGCCGCCGCCGGCGTCGGCGCAGTTGAAGTCGGCGAACGAGATCGTGCCGCGGGCGCCGGCCAGCTCGAAGGCGAAGGAGCCGGCGGCGGCGGTGGCGCTCACGCGGGCGGGGCCGTCCGGCGCGTGCAGGTGGACGACGAAGCTCTCGCCGTCGCGCTCGCAGAGGCAGGTTTCAGGCTCCTGTTCGAAGGTGTCCCGGGACAGCGCCAGGCGCGGCTTGTCGGCGAAGGGGCGGCCCGCCGAGGGGCAGAAGGTGACGCAGTTGCCGCATTCGTTGCAATAATCCTTGATATTTGCGACCTGCGGCTCCTGGGTGACGGTGAACCGCGAGGTGGACGCGACCCCGAAGGCGCCGTCGCCGGCCCGGACCAGGGTCGGCACGCTCCACTCGACCTTGCGGGCCTCGTAGGAGACGTTGGCGCGGTTGGGGCAGACGCCCACGCACACGTCGCAGAACAGGTGGCAGGCCAGGCAGCGGGCGGCTTCGGCGGACACGGCCGCGGTATCGAGGTCGCCGGTGACCAGGGCGAACGTGGCGCGGCCGGCCGCGTCGAGCTCGGGGACCCGCGCCGGGCGGGCGCGACGGGCACGGGCGCGCAGCAGGTCGGACTTGGAGGGAAGGACCGCCTTGGGGAGCTTGTCGCGGGGGACCGCGAGGCCGAATCGGGCGAGAAGCTCGCGGGCGGCCTCCTTGCCGTCGGCCACCGCGGCGATGATGGACTCGGGGCCGCGCACGGCGTCACCGCCGGCGTAGACCTTGTCGTGGCCGGTCCGGTGACCGTCTCCGGTGAGGGCCACGGTGCCCCAGCGCGTGAGGGTCACCCCGGTGCCCTCCAGGAACCCCAGCTCGGGGTCCTGCCCCACGGCGGCCAGGATCAGATCCACGGGCAGCAGGAACTCGCCGCCGGGCTCGGGCACGGGACGCCGCCGGCCGCTCTCGTCTGGCTCGGACAGGGTCATGCGGGTGCACACGAGTTGGGTCACCCGGCCGCACTCCCCGAGCGCCTCCACGGGCGCCACCAGCTCGCGCAGCTCCACGCCCTCCTCCAGGAGGCCGGCGAGCTCCTCGCGGTCGGCCGGCATCTCGCGGCGGGTGCGGCGGTACAGGACGGTCACCTGGTCGTGCTCGCCGCGCAGGCGCTGGGCGGCGCGGGCCACGTCCATGGCCGAGTTGCCGCCGCCGATGATGACGGTGCGGTGTCCGATGCGGGTGATGCGGCCGGCGTTGACGCCCTCGAGGAAATCGAGGAAGGGGACGACGCCCTCGAGCTCCTCGCCGGCGATGCGAAGGGCCCGGGAGGCCCGCGCGCCGACACCCAGGAACACGGCGTCGTGGGCCGCCACGATGCGCTCGAAATCGGCCGGGCCGGCCACCTTCTGCCGGTTCCAGGCGACCTCGAGGGAGAGGATGCGCTCGAAGTCGCGGCGCAGGAAGTCCCGATCCAGGCGGAACGCCGGCAGGGCGCGCTCGAGGAGGCCGCCGGGGTGGTCCTGTTCGTCGTAGATGGTGACGCGGGCGCCCGCCAGGGTGAGGTAGTAGGCGCAGGAGAGTCCGGCGGGTCCGCCGCCGAGGACGCCCACGCTGATCCCGCGGGCCTCGCCGGGGACCGTGGCGGGGGCCTGGCCGCGGCGGGCGATGTACCGCTTGAGCTCGCGGATGAGCACGGGGGCGTCGTAGTTCAGGCGGGTGCAGCGCTCCTGGCACTTGTGGTCGCAGGCCATGCCCGTGGCGTGGGGCAGCGGGTTGTCCTCGAGGATCACCCGCAGCGCCTCGTCGAGGCGCCCCTCGGCGGCGAGGCCGATGTAGAGCGGGACCTTCTGGTTCGTCGGGCAGCTCTCGACGCAGGGGGCTTTCACGCAGTCGAAGGGACCCAGGGCGCGCTTCCCCTTGATGCTCTCCCACGGGCGGGCGGCCTTGCGGCGGGCCTCGTCCCGGATCGTGCGGGCGGCCAGGGCTTGCAGTTCCCCGAACAGGGCCGCGCGGTCGCCGCCGGGGCCCTCGACGCGGCCGGTCTCGGGCAGTGCAAAACCGCGCGCGGCGAAGGCTGCGGAGACGTTCTCTAAATATTGGGCGAGCCGGGCATAGCCGCCGGGCTTGAGCAGGTCGGTGCACACGGTGACCGGCGTGAGCCCGCAGGCGAGCACGTCCGCGACGTTGTCGGCGTCGACGCCGGCGCAGAAGGAGATGTCCAGGGCGCCGCCGAACTGCTCGGAGAGGCGGTGGGCCAGCTCGAGGGAGACCGGGTGCAGCGCGCGCCCGGACATGTAGTGCATGGCCTCCTTCGCGGGCAGGACGTGGCGCAGGTTGCAGCTCTCGAGCGTGTTGGTGAGCTTCACGCCGAAGGCGACCCCGGCGGAGGCGGCGTGCTCGCGAAGCCGGGCCAGCAGGCCGATGGCGTCCTCCCACTTCAGGTCGTGGGCGAAGGCCTCGTCGGGCACCTCGACCTCGAAGCCCAGCACGTCGTTGAGGATGGTGCGCAGGGCCACCGGACCCAGCAGCGTGGGGTTGCACTTGACCGCCGTGTGCAGGCGGCGCTCCGCGATGAAGTACGCGGCGATGCTCTCGATCTCGTCCGGGGGGCAGCCGTGCATGGTGGAGATGGTGATGTGGTCGGTGATCACGTCCGGGACGTCCCCGAGCTCCACGCCGGGCAGAAGCGGGGCCAGCTCGGCGCACAACTCGCGGACGCGGGGGTTGGGCTGCGTCATCGCGTCGAGGAAGTGCTGCACGTTGGGCTTCAGGATGCCCTCCATGTTGTAGCCGACGCTGATGTTGAACAGGCAGCCGAGCTCGCCGTCGGCGCCCTCGTGACCGAGGAAGCGTTTCAAGGCGTGGATCAGCACCCAGCCCTTGCAGTACTCCTCCTCGGACTGGGGCAGGGTGAGCTCCTGGGACCACTCGCAGTTGTAGCCCTCGTCCTCGGCGTCGATGCAGGGCTTGGTCACCTCGATGGTGTCGAGGGTCTGCACCGTCTTCAGTTCCAGATAGCGCGCGCCGCACAGCCAGGCGGCCACGAGGTTCTGCGTCATCTGGGTGTGGGGACCGGCGGCCACGCCCAGGGGGGTCTCGAGCAGGCGCCCGTAGCGGCGGCTGCGGAAGCCGTCGGCGGCCGAGGGTCGGAAGAACACGGTCTCGGGCAGGCCGAGCATGGTGCGGCGGGTCTCCCACTCCCGTTTCAGTTGACGGAACAGGTGGGTGATGGACACGGGATGGAAACGGTCGGACATGACTCCTCCTTCGGGGACGGCTGCGCCGGTGTCGGGCCGGGCGGAACGGCAAGTCTAAGAAATATGGTACCCGCGCGCAAGCTGTCAGTGCGAGTGCGTGACCGCCCAGAGGGCGAGGAACAGCAGGGTGGGCACCGAGAGGGCGGCGAGGCCGAGCATGACGGGATCCGGGCGCAGGCGGGCGGTCAGGTCGCGGGCCACGTCCGCGTCGACGGCGTCGGTGGCGTGGACCCGCAGGTCCCGGACCAGGGTGCGGCAGCGGCCGAAGTCGCCGGCGTTGAAGGCGGATAGGGCCTCCCGGGCGACCGGACCGGCGCCGTCGGGCACGGGGAGCGCCCCCTCGGGGGAGTCGGGCAGGACGGGGCGTTTCCAGAAGGGCATGAGGCTCCTCGGGGGTCAGCGGGGCAGGTGGAAGGGCACGGGGGTCTGCCGGATGCGGGAGACGGCGCCCAACCCCTGGCCCACGAGCTCCATGTCGAACCGCCCGTCGTGGAGCTTGACCAGGGACCACATCAGGGCCTGCTTGTGGTGGTAAAAGTTCATCATCTGGCCGTCGGCGTTGACGGCGCGCACGTGCAGGGAGCCCGGGAACTGGCCCGCGGGGGTGCGCAGGTCGACGTTGCCGACCACCCGGGGGGCCACGATGGGCTTCTGGGAGATCACCGGCAGGACCTCGGTGAGCTTGACCAGGGGCAGCTCCATGGGTTGCATGGCGCCGATCTGCATGATCAGGCGCTTGATCGTCCCGGCGGTGCCCGGGGTGCCCTCCATGTACATTTTCAGATAGACCGTGCGGCCCAGGCCGGTGAGGGTGATCTCGAGCCAACTGAACTTGCCGCCACCCTCGCGTCCGACGAAGGCGATCTTCATTTTGTAGTTTTTCTTCTCGGTCGTGTCGGTCACGGCGTATTCGACCCAGGAGCCCAGTTTGATGTCCTTGTCCGGGGTCGTGCCCAGGAGCTTCAGTTGCACCGGGGGCGGGCTGTGGGAGGGCAGCGGACCCTGCTTCTGGGCCGCGGCGGCCGGGATGAGGAGAAAGAGGCAGGTCAGGAGAGCGAGAGAACCATGCATGGCGGCACCGTCGGAAAACCTAGCACACAAACGACGCCCGCGCACCGATTATTCACGGGGTAGGGCCGCCTCCGTCGCCGAGCAGGGCCTCCTCCACGAAGCGCCAGCCCGGGGAGACGGCCACCGCGCGACGGCGGGCGGCGTGGAGGGCGAGGCGCCAGGCCGCGGGGCGACCGGCCGTGTCGAGATCCTGCAGGCGGTCCAAAAGCGGCAGCAGGACCGGAAGGCGGACGCCACCGGGGGGGTCCACGCCCAGGGCCTCGGCGTCGAGGCAGGCGTCGGGCCGCCCGCGCCATACGCATGAGAGCCAGGCGACCTCGGGGGTGCCGGGCAGCAGGATGGCGAGCTGGGTCAGCACGTGGTCCCGGGTCCTATTCCAGGCGGGGCGTCCGGGGGCCAGCCGGAGCAGGGTGAGGGGGCTCCCGGTGGTCTGCAGGACCTGTCCGGGGTCGGCGAAGGCGGGGAACCGGCGGGCGGCCAGGGTGGCCACCCGGGAGAGGCGCAGGGGATCGCCGGCGCGGGCGTCTCCGAGCAGGCGGGACAATCGGGCCTCGGCTTCGCCGGGGTAGCTCGCCTGCCAGAGGAAGCCGATCAGGGTGAGCTGCGGTTCGAGACGCCAGTCGCCGCGGTCGCGCTCCTCGGGGGCGGGGAAGGCCTCGTGCCAGGCGAGCCAGTCCCGCATGGCGCGGGCGGCCTCGTGCCGGTAGCCCGCCCGCAGGAACCATTGGGCCAATTCCGCGGTGGCGGCGGCCCGTCGCGGGCAGGCGGCCAGGGCGGGCGTGAGCAGGTTCCAGGCCCTGTCCGGTTCGCCGCGCAGCAGGAAGGTGGTGGCGGCGGCGCGCAGGTGGGGGAAGGAGTCGGGGTGCCAGAGGGCGGCCAGCTCGGCGACGGTGGCGGCCTGGACGTGCCTCCCGTGCCGTCGGACGAAGGCCTCCCATTCCGCGGGGGGGCGGGATTCGCGGAGCAGGCGGGCCAGGTCGGAGTGGAAGTCTCCCTGCCAGGGATCCGTTGGCGCCGCCCCGTCGGGCTGGGGCAATCGCTTTCCGAGTCTGTTGGGGAGCCGGCAGGGGCGCTCCGGGTCCGGGGCGGGCCACACGGCCTTCAGGCGCTCCTCGCCCATCAGTCGTTTCCAGTGGGGGAACAGATCACCTCCACCGGGGTGGCAGGCGGCGTACCCCGCGAGCGCCCTCCTGGCGTCATCGGACCAGGGGACCGGCGCGCGCCCGGAGAGGAAGACCAGGGCAGGCCAGTGGCCGTCGAGCCAGAGCTGGCGTGCGCACCCGGAGGGGTCGAGCCGGAACTGCTCGGCCAGCGCGGTCCACTCCTCCTCGGCGGTGAAGCGGGCGGCGACCCGCAGCCAGGCGTAGGCGGCGGCGCGCTGGGCGGGGACGTCCGCGGAGGCGGCCGCCCAACGGAAATGCCCGGCGGCGGCGTCCCGGTCGCCCAGGGCCAGGGCCAGGCGTCCCGCCTGCAGCCGGGCGGAGGGCGTGGGCGAAGGGGCGCGGTCACGCAGGCCGGCCAGCGCGTCGGTCGTGCGCCCGGCCAGGTGCAGCCGCAGGGCCTCGAGGACGGGGTCGGGGGACGAGAAGTCGAGGAAGCCCTCATCCGAGCACAGCAGGCCCAGCGCGAGGTCCTCGGGCTCCGGGGAGGGCAGCCGGAGAAAGGCCCCGCGCAGGCCGGCTGCCGGGAAGCGGGCGCCGGTGGAGACGCACACCCGCACCTGGCGTCCAAAGTCGGCGAGCTCGCCGAATATGCGTACCAGCTCGGGCAGGCGGCCATCCAGAGCCTCGGTCCACGCCTGGAGCTCTTCGAGGGAGCAGGCCGTCTTCAGCGCCGGCCACAGGGCGGCGAGGGCGCGCTCGGAGTGGGTCTCCACGGCCAGGAGCGCGACGGTCTGCCAGGCGGCGCAGTCCAGCGCGCCCGCCGGGTCTTCCCGGCGCCCCGCCGGGTCTTCCCGGTGGGCGAGTTCCAGCGCCCAGATCGCCACGGCCCCGGAAGGATCGTGGAGGTGCTCACGGATCAGCCGGCGAAGGAGACGATCGTCCGCGGCGCGCACCCGCTCCGGGGAGAGGGGGAGACCCTCGAGGCGGGTCCAGTCCCGGGTGGCCAGGCGGTGCCGGTCGTCGGGCTCGAAGGGCCGGGCCGGGGCGCGTAGTCTGGAGGCGGCGAAGGTGAACCCGGCGCGCTCGAGCTGGCCCAGCAGCCGCCGCGTCCGAGCCGGGTCGGCGGGCAGCCGCGCGTGGGCGGTGAGCGACAGCAGGGCGGCCTCGGCGGCTCGCCTCACGGCCGGCTCCTGGGTCACCGCGCGCGGATCCATCAGCTTGACGTCGCGGGAGACCGAGGCGAAGATGTCCTGTCCCAGCCGCCAGCGGGCGCGCGCGGTCGCCGGCACCGAACGGTCCCAGGGCCGGTGCGGGGTGCAGGACAGGGACAGCGCGATCACCAGGAGAGACAGGATTCTTTTCGCCGCGGACGTCATGCCCCGGGAATAGCACAGGCGCCGCGTGCCTGACAAGACAGGAGCGTTCATGAGCCCCACCCGTGCCTGGAAGGACCTCGAGGAGGAAACCGTTTTTTCGGTGCCGTTCGTGTCGATCTCGCGCACCCGCTCCGTGCGGGACGGGGACGGGAAGACGGCCCGGTTCTATCGGCTGCACTTCCCGGATTGGGCGAACATCTTCGCCATCACCCCCGAGCAGGAGGTAGTGTTCGTGCACCAGTTCCGTCAGGGGGTCATGGCGCACACCCTCGAGCTGCCCGGCGGCGTGATGGAGCCCGGCGAGGATCCCCTCGAGGGGGCGCGCCGCGAGCTCGTCGAGGAGACGGGGTACACGGCCGGGGAGTGGATCGACCTGGGACCGGTGTTCCCCAACCCCGCGATCCAGGACAACCGCTGCCGGACCTTCATCGCGAAGGACGCCCGCCGGACCCACGCCACGGCGTTCGACGCCGACGAGGAGCTGGAGCTCGAACTGATCCCCCTGGACCGGCTCGTCGAACGGACCCTGCGCGGGCAGGTCACCAACGCCGTCATCGTGGCGGGCATCGCCCGGGCGCTCGCCGCGCTGGACGCGTGGCCTCCCCGGTAGACCCGGCAGCGGATCCCCTCGAGTCAGGCCTACGCGGTTCGTGGCGCTTTTCCGATTTCATGGTATCTTCTTTTCCGCACGAACGCCCCGCGCGGCGCTGAAAACCGTTGCAAAAGGAGTGAACCATGAAACCCTTCCGCCTGTTGCTGCCCATATTCCTGCTGGCCCACCTCATCGCCTGTGACGACTCGTCGAGCGGGCCCAAGCAGGCCCAGCCCTCGGCCGTCCTTTCCACCCTGAGCGCGTCCCCCGTGACCTACTCGCCCGAGGCCGGCGCGTTCGTGACGGAGGTGACCGTCACCGTGGTCGACGAGGACGGGTCGCCGCTTTCCGGCGTATGGGTGAGCCTGGTGCTGCAGGACGGCGCCGCCACCGCGGACGCCACCGCGGTGCTCACCGACGCGGCCGGAGAGGCCGTCATCGGCGTGACGGACCACCACCTCGAGACCGTCACGGTCTCGGCGCTCGCCTCCCGCGTCACCCCGATCGATCCCGAGACGGCCGTGACCCTGGACGCCACCGCGCAACTTTCGTTCACCGTCGCCCTCACCGTCGAGGCCGACGGCGAGGCCGCCTACACCCACGAGGACGCCGCGTTCCCGCTGCGCCTGCGCCTCGAGGACGCCGTCGGACCCGTCGAGGCGGCGGACCTGGAGTACCTGCCCGCCTTCAACGGGGTCACGGTGGATCCCCTGGCGCTCACCACCGACGCGGACGGCGAGGCCGCCTTCACGGCCACCGCGATCATGACTGGCACGTTCGACTTCTCCTTCGAGCTCGAGGGCATCGTCGAGCCGATCTCGGCGACGACCACGCTCCCCGGTCTGACGATCGGCGGCGAGCTCCTCGAGGCGATGTCTTTCCCCGAGTTCCTCAACCCCCGCGTCGGCGTGTTCGGCGTCCAGGTCTTCGGCGGGACGCCGGTGATCCTGGGCGAACTGCCCGGCTCCGTCCCTGCGGACCCGCTGGCCGCCGAGGCGTCCTACGAGCTCCAGCTGCCCATCGCGCCCCCCACCGAGTGGCTCACCGCGGTGGAAGGCGGCGTGCTGCTGGGCTACTTCCCGCCCGCGCTCTACAACGACGCCAACGACAACGGTTTCTGGGACGAGGACGAATTCCTGTGCGCCGTCCACGGCACCCTCGGCGCCCTGGTGTTCGTGCACCCGGGCACGGCCCAGGATCCGCCGATGGTGGGCTGGACCTTCCTGACCGCCCTCGAGGAGAACCCCCAGGTCATTCCGTGGGACACCGCGGCTTTGGCCCAGGACATGCGGATCGTGTCGGCCCCCGTGCGCGTGCCCGAGGTGCAGGGCCCGGTGGGCGTGACCGCGGGCACCGACAACGTGCGGGTGGCCTTCGCGGTGGTGGACGCGCCGACCTTCATGCAACTGGCCGACGAGGGTGAGAACCCCTGGCTGCTGCTCTTCGATCCCGCCCACAGCGCGAGCCTGCTCGACGTGGCCGTCGCCGACGGCGAGTTCTCCGGCGTCACGGCCGATCCCCTGGCCATCCTCGATGCGAACACCGTCGAGGCCTGGAGTCTGACGCAGGAACTGGGCCCGGGCTTCCCCCTCACCCAACTGCTGATCCTGCCCTATGCCTACGTCGACACCGACGGCGACGGACACCTCTCCGAGGGCGACGGCGTCGCGGGCACCCTGGCCCCGCCCTACGGCGCCAACTGGCACTTCTCCTACATCCTCGATCTGCCCCGAATCGTGGCGTTCTTCTCCACCGACGCCCTCTTCCTGCACGCGGGCTGGAACTGGTGGGCCTCCCCCACCGAGTACGCCATCACCCAGGTCATCGTGAACCTGCCCGGCTTCCCCACGCTCCAGGTGGATGACGAGGTGCCCGCCGACCTGACCGACATCGACTTCGCGGTGTACGCCGCCGACGCCGGGGATGACGACCCGCCCAAGGCCACCGGTCGCTTCGCCTCCGGCGGCGACACCGATCTCGTCAACATCACCGAGTGCGTCGGCTGCGAGCTCATCACGGTGGGCGACGTCCTGCGCGTGACCGAGGTCCTCCCCGAGACCACCTTCCTCGACTGGTCCGAGCCGATCCGCCTCGGCAGCTTTCATTAGACGTTGAGACGCCGCACGACCACGCCCGGCCGTCTTCGGGCCCCGCAGGACGCGGAGCCGAGGGGGATCAATACCTATAACGAGAGCCGGCTCCACGAGGCGCTCAAGGAGCGCTTTCGCGGTGAGGATGGGGCCACCGAGGTGTCCCTGGAGGGCGTCGTGTGCGACGTCGTGTGGGCGGACGGCACGGTGGTGGAGATCCAGACCCGCGGACTCGGTCGGCTCCGGGCCAAGTTGGCGCGGCTCCTAGCGACCCGCCCGGTGCGGATCGTGTTCCCGGTCGCCCGCTGCAAGATCCTGGAGACCCGCACCCGCTCGGGCCGGCTGAAGTCCCGCCGCCGAAGCCCGAAGCACGACACCGTGTACGCCGTCTTCGGCGAGCTCACCGGCCTGTGGCCGCTCCTGGGGCACCCGGGGCTGACGGTGGAGGTCGTCCACGCCGATGTCCTGGAGACGCGGGTGGCGGACGGGACCGGCTCCTGGCGGCGCCGCGGCGTGCGCATCGCGGATCGTGACCTGGTGGCCGTGCACGGGACCGAGGCGTTCTGCGGATTTGCGGCCTGGGCTGGCCTGGTGCCGGCGGAGCTACCCGAGGAGTTCACGGTGAAGGAGCTCGCCGCGGCGGGGGCCGGACCCCACGCGGGGAAGATGGCCTGGACGCTGCGTCACGCCGGGGTCCTCGCGCTCTGCGGCAAGCGCGGCAACGCCCTGGTTTACCGCCGCGTCGGGTGAACGCTGCCCCGGATGACGCCTTTCTTCCCGTGGATAGTTGACGGAAGGACAAAGGGGCGAGCGATTTCGATTTCGATTTCGATACAGAGAGATCCATCACGGCCGTGATAGGTCCCACGGATTCCGTGCTTTGAGGGCAGGGTCGGACGGACCGGAGGGCTAAGACTTCGAGGCGCTGTGGACGCCCTTGATCTTCTTGAGGTTCCGGATCAGGATCTCCAGGCCGGTGCGGTTGCCGGTGAAGTGGAAGAGCACGGCCGAGCGGCCGTTCTTCAGGGGCTCGGTCTGGACCTTGCGGATGTTGATCCCCAGCTTGCCGAAGACCTCGCTCATCAAGGCGAGCAGGCCCGGCCGATCCTCGGTGACCACCCGCAGGCGCACGGGTTCGCCGAGCTCGGAGTCGAGGATCCAGGTGGCCTCCGTGAGGCGCTGGGGCGGCAGCCCGGTCACGCGGGGACAGTCCTGTCGGTGGATGGAGACCCCCTGGGCGCGGGTGACGAAGCCGATGATGGCCTCCCCGGGCACCGGCCGGCAGCAGTGGGCGAGCTTGACGAGCACGTGACGCATCCCCTCGACCTCGATGGGGGGGCCGTGCACCACCCGCTTCTTCTGCTTCGCCTTCTCGGGCTCCTTCTTCGGCGGGGGCTCCTCGGGCTTCTCCGCGACCGGCACGACCTGCGCGAAGACCTTGTCCATCGGGATGCGGCCGTCGCCGATCCCTAGCAGCAGGTCGTCCAGGTTCTGGCACTTGAGCTCGGCCAGGTGCCCGTCGAGGACGTCCTCGTGCAGCAGCCGGTTGAGGCTGATCTTGCGGCGCTTGAATTCGCGCTCCAAGAGATCTCGCCCGCGCTGGCGGGTGGCCTCGCGCTCCACCTGGTTCAGGTAGTAGCGGATCTTGTTGCGGGCCTTGCCCGTGACCACGAACTTGAGCCAATCGGACTTGGGCCACTGATGGGGGGAGGTGAGGATCTCGACGACGTCCATCGTCTTCAACGGCGTCCGCAGCGGCACCATCAGCCCGTTGACCCGCGCCCCCGTGCAGTGCACGCCCACTTGGGAGTGGACCATGAAGGCGAAGTCCACCGGGCAGGAGCCCACCGGCAGCGGCACCAGCCGGCCCAGCGGGGTGAACACGAAGATCTCGGTCTGGTACTGGGCGAGGGACCAGAAGCGGGCGTCGGTGGCGGCGAGCTCGGTGCCCCCCGTTCCCGTGATTTCGGCACCTGCAGCGGCGCTCTCCCCGGGGGACCGCGCCTTCTGTCCGCGTTCCTTGTAGAACCAGTGGGCGGCGACGCCCTTCTCGGCGATCTCGTGCATCTGGTGGGTGCGCAGCTGGATCTCGATGCGCCGGTTGCGCGGGCCCAGCACGGTGGTGTGCAACGACTGGTAGCCGTTGGGCTTGGGGACCGCGATGTAGTCCTTGAAGCGGCCCTCCACGGGCTTGAACAGGCTGTGGATCAGCCCCAGCGCGGCGTAGCACTGGGCCGGCGAGTCGACCAGGATGCGGAATCCGATCAGGTCGTGGATGTCCTCGAGCTGCTTGTGGCCCTCCTGCATCTTGAGGTGGATGCTGTACAGGTGCTTGGGCCGGCCGTAGACGACGGCGGGGATCTCCATCGCCTGCAGACGCGCGGAGATGAGCCGCACGACCTCGTCCACGTAGCTCGCCCGGGAGCGCTCGAACTCCCGCACCCCGCGGTCGAGGGCCTGGTAGGCCTCTGGCTCGAGGGTGAGAAAGGCCAGGTTCTCCAGCTCGGACTTGACGGCCTGCAGACCGAGGCGGTTGGCCAGGGGGGCGAAGATGTGCCGCACCTCGGCGGCGACGCGCACCTGCTCCTCCCGGGGCAGGAAGCGCAGCGTGCGCATGTTGTCGAGCCGGTCCGAGACGCGGATGAGCACCGCGCGCAGATCCCCGCCGACGGCCAGCACCATGCGCCGGTAGCCCTCGTGTTCCTCCTCGGTGGGGGCCGCCGGGCGGATGCGCCGCAGCCGGTCCAGGTTCTCCACCAGGGTCTGCACCGTGGGCGTCCACAGATCCCCCAGGGAGGACCTGGCGCGGGGATCGCCGGCGGCGTCGTGGAGCAGGGCGGCGATGAGCGCGTCCCGGTCCAGGCCCATCTCGGCCACCGTGCGGGTGACGGCCAGGGCGTGGACGATGAAGGGGTCCCCCGAGCTCCGGGAAAAGGTGGCGTAGACGGTCTGCGCCACGGCGTGCGCTCTGTCCAGGAAGGCCGTGTCCGCGCCGGGGAAGTGCCGCAGGTATTGTTCGCGGACCTGCTCGAGGGCCGCCTTCATGGGGTGGCCTCGGGGACGAGGTCCGGCCGGTACCGGGGTCGCAGGTGGCAGGCGAGCCAGACCGCGCGCAGCTCGCCCCAGGCGGCCTCGAGCTCGTCGTTGACGACGAGGAAGTCGAACTCCCCGGCCGCGCGGAGCTCCTCGCGGGCGTTGTGCAGCCGCAGGGCCAGGCTCTCCGGGGTCTCGGTGCCGCGTCCGGCGAGCCGGCGTTCGAGGGTCTCGAGGGAGGGGGGCGCGATGAAGACGTAGTTGGCCCGGTCGCCCAGCGCCCGGCGCAGCGCGCGGAAGCCCTGCACGTCGATGTCCAGGATCAGTTCCTGTCCCTCGGCCAGGGCGGCGTCCACGTATTCCCAGGTGGTGCCGTAGTCGTGGCCGTGGATGTGCGCCCACTCGATGAAGGCGCCTCGCTCGACCATCCCCCGGAACGTCGGGGGATCGACGAAGAAATAGTCCCGGCCGTGGACCTCGCCGGGCCGCGGCGCCCGGGTGGTCGTGGACACCGAGAACCGGACCTGCGGGAACTCGCCGCGCAGGCGGGTGATGAGCGTGGTCTTGCCGGCGCCCGAGGGCGCGGTGATGACGAACAGGAAGCCTCGTTCGGCGGGCATGTTCACTCCAGGTTGGCGGCCAGCTCGCGGATCTGCTCGATCCCGGTCTTGAGCCGGATCACGGCCGCGGCGATGCCGGCGTCGGCGCTCTTGGAGCCGATGGTGTTGCTCTCCCGCACCAGCTCCTGGCAGAGGAAGTCCACCTCGCGGCCGATGGGGCGGTCGGCGGTCAGGGTTTCGATGAGGCGATCGAGGTGGGTCCGCAGGCGGGCCAGCTCCTCGTTCACGTCCGCGCGGTCGGCCAGGACGGCCAGCTCGCGGGCCAGCGGCGGCTCGATCACGGCCCCGGCGGGCACCCCCGCCTCGGTCAGGCGCGCGGCGAGGCGCTCGCGCTGGGCGCGGGCGAAGAGCGGGGCCGCCGCCGCGAGGTCGTCGACGAGGCCTCGCAGCCGGGCGGTGACCTCGTGGATGGCCGCGACCATGCGCGCGCCCTCGCCGCGCCTGTGCTCGAGGGCGAGCTCGCAGGCCCTGGCCACGGCCTCGAGGACGCGGTCGGGACCCGGCGCGGGGGTCCGGCGGCTGCCGGGGCCGCCCTCGAGGGCGAGGATCAGCCGGGCCAGGAGCGTCTCCTGCAGCAGGATGTCCCGGCCGGCGATGCGCGCGCGGAGCCCTTCGATCAGGCCGGTCACGGTGTCGAAGCCGGCGTCCGCAGTGGGCTCGAGACGCAGGGAGACGTCGATTTTTCCGCGGGAGAACCGCCCGGACGCGAGCTCGCGCAGCTCGGCCTCGGGCACGGCCAGACCCCCCGCGTGGACGGTGATCTCCCGGCCTCGGGCGTTGAGCGTGCGCACCTCGATCGACAGCCGGCCCTCGGGGAGCTCCTCGAGGAGTCGGCCGAACCCGGTCATGCTGCAAACGGACATGGGGCGTCCCTCCGGTCGCCGAAGGTACCGCAGAACCGCCCGCACGTGCAATGCCGAAGTAGCGCACCCTTGACAACCCCGCCCGTCGGCCCCAAGGTGTCCGGTGTCCTGCGGAGGGACCATGTATCTGTCTTCGGATCTCTACCAACTCCACCGCCGCAGACCCGCCGGGGTCGCGGTCGCCCTGCTCACCGGGTGGGCAGCCATGTTCGTGTTGTACGTCGTCGCCCCCGCCGTGGCCGACCGGCTCCTGTGGGATCTGTCCCGCGAGGTTATCTCCTGGACCGGGACGCTGCTGCTGCCGGTGGCATGGGGGCCCTCCTCGAACATCGCGGTGCCGGGCCTGGTCCTGGGGGCGCTGGTGTTCTGGTTCTTCGGCGCCGACCTGGAGTTCCGGCTGGGCCGCCGGCGCTTCGCGGTTTATCTGCTGACCGCATCCCTGGCAGGCTTCACCGTGGCCTGGCTCTGGACCCGCGCCTTCTCCGGCGGCGTCGCCACCATCGCGCCGTACCTGGCCTGGGCGGCCGCCTGGGCGGCGGTCCGGCTCCACCGCAACAAGACCCTGGCCTGGAAGAACTACGGCCTGGGCCGGATTGAAATCCTGCAGTGGGTGCTGCTGGGCGCCTTGGCCATCCGCCTGCTGCTGGCCTGGGCGGGAGACGAGCCGCTGGACCAGGCCCTGGGAGCCGTCGCCACGGTGCTTGTCGCCACCTTCTTTCTGGAGCCGCGCTGGCCCCTGCGGCTGCGGGCCTGGTGGATCCTGCGCCGCAACCGCTTCGGCCGGAAGAAGAACCGCTGGGGCTACAACTAGGAGCCGCACATGAAATCGTTCACTCAGGAATTGACCATGGAGGTGCCCGAGCGCATGGGCTTCGTCAACCTCACGCCGGAGGTGGAGCGGGCGGTGCGCGAGTCCGGGATCCAGGAGGGGCTGTGTCTGGTCAACGCCATGCACATCACCGCGTCGGTGTTCATCAACGACGACGAGTCCGGCCTTTTGCAGGACTACCGCCGCTGGCTCGAGCACCTCGCGCCCCACGATCCCTCCCGCTACCAGCACAACCGCACGGGCGAGGACAACGGGGACGCCCACCACAAGCGGCAGATCATGGGACGTGAGGTCGTGGTGGCCGTCACGAAGGGACGGCTCCACTTCGGGCCCTGGGAGCAGATCTTCTACGGCGAGTTCGACGGTCGCCGGAAAAAGCGCGTCCTGATCAAGCTCATCGGCGAGTGACCCGGCCCCGGATGCAGGGCAATCGCAAGAAGTTTTCCTGATGAGGCTGGAAGGTCGATTTCGATTTCGATTTGGATTTGGAATGGGCTGCCCCCGGTAAACTGAATCAACGCGTTCCAAATCGTAGTCGGGACACGACTCGGACAGTTTGGGTAAATCGTTCAACGGTCGGTGCTCAAGTGTCCAGGTCTAAATCGAAATCGAAATCGAAATCGAAATCGGGATTGGGATTGGGATGGAGGGGATCCTTGCCACAGTGTGTGAACTCGGAAGTCAACCAGAACTTCTTGCGATCGCCCTGCCCCGGATGGACCGGGGCTTGCGTTTTTTCCGGTTCGTGGCAACGTGGAAGGCCATGCGATACCTGTTTCCTGTCCTGATCCTGCTCACGGCCTGCGACCCGGTGAGGCGGGTGCCGCCGTCTTCGTCGTGCGACCCGGCCTGCACGCTCCCGGAGGTGTGCGACGAGGGCCAGGGCGTGTGCGTGCCGGGCTGCGGGCTGGCGATCTGCCGCGCCCCGCAGGTGTGCGACCCGGAGACGACGACCTGCGTGGATCCTCCCCCCGCCTGCGACCCGCTCACCTGCGTCGATCCGTACTTCTGCGACGAGGGTTCGGACGCCTGCGTCCACCGGTGTACGGTCACCACCTGCTCGGCCGGCTGGCGCTGCGACGAGGCCACGGGTGTCTGCGTCTCCCTGTGCGCGGACGTGACCTGCGAGCCCGGCTTCACCTGCGACGAGCTGCGGGGCGTCTGCGTGGGCCTGTGCGACGGCCGGCTCTGCGGCGATGACGAGGTGTGCGACCCGGAGACCGGCCTCTGCGGGCCGGTGGAAGCCCCGGCCTGCACGGCGGACCAGGTCCCCCAGCCCAACGTCGGGATCACGACCCCGGCCGGCCTCGACGGCTGCCCGGACGGCATGGCACTCTCGGCCGTCGCCGGCGTGTGCCTGGACCGCTGGGAGGCCCACCTCGTCGAGGTCGCCGACGGTGGCGCGACCTCGCCCTGGAGCCCGTACTTCAACCCCGGGAGTCGCCGGGTGCGCGCCGTATCCGCGCCGGGCGCCGTGCCCCAGGGCTACCTCACCCAAGTGCAGGCCGCCGCGGCCTGCGCCGAGGCGGGAAAAAGACTGTGCGCGCGCGCCGAGTGGGAGGCCGCCTGCCGCGGCGCCGCGAGCTGGACCTATCCGTACGGAACCGCGCGCCAGCCCGGCGTTTGCAACGACGCCCGCACTCCGCACCCGGTGGTAGAGTACTTCGGCACCTCCGAGAGCTGGATCTGGAGCGAGCTGGACCATCCCTGCATCAACCAGTTGCACGACAGCCTGGACCGCACCGGCGCGAACGCCGGGTGCGTCACCCCCGAGGGCTTCTTCGACCTGATGGGGAACCTCCACGAGTGGATCGACGACCCGGCGGGTACCTTCAAGGGCGGCTACTACGTCGACACCGTGATCAACGGCGACGGCTGCCTCTACACCACCACCGCCCACAACGTCTCCCACTGGGACTACAGCACGGGGTTCCGGTGCTGTGCGGATGCTCCCTGACGGGCGCATCCGTTGGTCGATTCTGCTGAATCGACCACAGTCACAGCGCTCGTCAGGTCCACTGATACCGTCGAGCAGAGGGCGCTGGTGCTTGTGTATCTCGTTTTCGTTTTCGTTGTCGTAATCGGAATCGTAATCGGAATCCTAAGACCTTGGAATTTGAACACGATTACGATTACGATTACGACAACCGTTTCGCTGTCGCTTCACTGACAACGACTTGTTTTCCAATTTTTCTGGGGATCAGTGGACCTGACCAAGGCTGTCAGTTTCTCACGAAACTGTGCGGATGCCCCCTGACGGGGACATCCGCCAATCACGATTTCGATTTCGATTTCGATTTCGATGACGCGTTGCGTCATCGGCTGGGATGCTCCAAACCCTTTCCGGGTGGCGCCAAGCGTGATAAGAAGGGGGCCGTGAGGTGACGATGGGTCAGCGCGCGCTGCAGATCAAAGTCGGAGTCCTGGTGGTGGTGGCCCTGGCCGTGCTGGGCGGGTTCATCTTCATCCTGGGGAACTACTCGTTCGGGGGCGGCTTCACCGTGCAGGCCGACTTCGACTTCGTAGGCAACCTCGCCCCCGGGGCCCCCGTCAAGGTCGCCGGGATCAAGGTCGGCCGCGTGGAGCGAATATCCTTCCTCGGGGGCCGCGTGGACGAGCGCACGAAGCGCCGCGTCTACGTGCGGTTGCACCTGTGGATCGAGAACCGCGCCCGCGCCACGGTGCGCACCGACTCCCGCGTGTACATCAACACCCAGGGCATCCTGGGCGAGCAATACATCGAGATCGAGCCCGGGAACCCCGACGTGGAGGGCTCCCGCGAGTGGACGCCCGACCTGCCGCCCCTGGCCGGCCAGAACCCACCGCGCACGGATCTGGTCTTCGCCCGGCTCTACACCTTCCTCGACGACATCACCACCCTGCTGTCCACCGAGAAGACCACGCTCTCCACGGGCCTGAACGAGGCCGTCACCACCCTCAAGTCCGTCAACCGGCTGCTGGCCGAGAACCACGACGAGATCGGCAGCGTGCTGACTAAGAGCGACGATCTGCTCGGGGAGCTCACCCAGACCGCCAAGAGCGCCAACGCCGCCCTGGGGGACGGCAAGAGCCTGGTGCAGACCCTGCAGAGCACGCAGTACCTCGTGAACGTGCTCTCGGGGCGGCTGCCGCGGCTGATCGACTCGGTCGAGAAGACCCTCGCAGAGGCCCAGACCCTCACCAGACTCGTGGGCCCCAAGGAGCGCGACCGGGTGTTCTCGTCCCTGGACAAACTGGACCGGCTCAGCCTGGAGCTGGAGCTGGTGGCCAAGGACTCCCGCGGCCTTCTGCGCCGGATCAACTCCGGCGAGGGCACCGCCGGCGCGCTGGTGCAGAAGCGCGAGGTCTACGAGGATCTCAAGGAGCTCGTGCGGGACCTGCGCGAGAACCCCTGGAAACTGTTCTGGAAGGACTAGGGCCGTGCTCGGGCACCGGTACCAGACCCTGCTCGGCGCCGCCGGCGTGCTGGCCTTTCTGGCCACCCTCGGGTGGATCTTCTTCTTCGACGCCATCCACCTGCGCCCCGGCGTGCGGCTCCACGTCGACTTCGCCCGCCTGAGCATCCTGGACACGGGCTCGGCCGTGAAGATCGGCGCCCTGAAGGTAGGCGTGGTCGAAAAGATCCAGCTCCTCCCCGGCAACGGCCACGTGCGGGTCACCCTGTGGCTCGACGCGCGCATGGCGCCCCACGTCTTCACCAACAGCCGGGTCTACCTCGAGAGCCTCTCGCTGATCGGCGAGCGCCACGTCAACATCGTGCTGCCCGAGGCCGCCGAGCCCCTGGGCCGTCCGGTGCGCGACGGGGACGTGCTGCGCGGGCAGGACCCGTCGCACCTGGACAACCTGCTCTCCCTGGTCTACGACTCCCTGGTGTTCCAGTTGAAGTTCTGGCGGGAGCTCTCGCCCCAGCTCGACGCCCTCGAGGTGCAGGTGGCCGCCCTCGAGCGGCACCGGCCCTGGCTGGACAAGACAGTGACCCCGCGGGTGCGCTCCCTGGTGCGCCGGGGCAGGGCCTTTCCAGAGCTGGAGGGCTGGACGGAGGTGGGCGACCGCCTGCCCGGGACCGACCTGCTGGCCCAGTTCACGAAACTGCTCGACGACCTCGAGGCCGCCTCGGGCCGGCTCTCGGGGTACGCCCGATCCCTGGAGAAGGACGTCCAGGTCTGGAGCCGGGCGCCCTTCCCCGCGCGGATCCGCCGGCTGCGGGAGCGTTTCGAGCGCATCGAGGCGGAGCTCGCCGAGATCGAGAAGGACGGCCGCGCCCTGGTCCGCGCGCTGGACGCCCCGGTGGGCGTGCTCCAGGCCTTCCTCCGGGACCCCAGCATCTACAACGACCTGCGCATGATGGCCCGGCGCCTCAAGAACGCTCCCCTGGACCTGCTCTTCAAACGCAAGGAAAAACGTTCGGTGAAGTGACCCCTACGGGACGAGGGTCTGCACGCCCCACATGGAGTTGGCGGACACCACGCGGCCGTCCGTGAACTCGAGGTCGTAGGAGTAACCCGTCAGCAGCGTCTCCCCGCGGGTCTGCACGTCGTCCGGGTCGGCCGCGCTGTAGACGGTGAGGGAGGGCGGCGTGTCGGAGAGGACCATCGCGTGGTTGCCGAAGGCCTCGACCAGGTACGAGTAGGGGCCGGGCAGGCGCACCGAGTCGGTGACATCGAGGTTGGCCGAGCTCAGCGGGATGACGTGCAAAAGCGGCCGCACGTCGGGCTGTTCGGTGGTCCCGGACTCGTCGTAGTACCACCAGTAGTAGTTCATCTGCTCGTCGACGAACACCCGCGAGCCGGTGGCGCGCACGGCGCGGATCCAGCCGTCGAAGACGTGGGTGCGCTGGAGCACGACGGCGTCGCCCGTGTAGAGGCCGAGGTTGAGCGAGCGCTCGAGGTAGCGGCACAGCCCGGCGTCCCCGTCGAACCAGGCGTCCCAGGCGGAGATGCGGTAGCAGTCCTCCCAGTCGTCGGCGGGGGCCGTGCGGGCCTGGTAGTCCACCGTGACCACGCGGTTCGTCGACGGGTTGAACTCGACCAGGGAGCCGGGGATGTTCACCGGGGCCTCCCAGACGGGGTGGGACGGGTCGGACACGTCGAGCCGGTGCAGGAAGAAGGCCACCGTGCCGTCGGGCTGTCCCGGGGCGGGGGCGTGGTAGGAGGTGACGACCTGCTGGGCGCGGGGCAGAAGCGCGCCGTAGCGGACGCCCTCGACGCGCTCCTGGGTGAAGGACACCACCGGGGCTTCGGGGACGCTCACGTCGATCACCCAGAGCTCCGGATTCTCGGGGGCGCTCTGCCCGTCGTCGTAGTACCACCAGTAGTCCCAGGTGTCGCGTTTCACCACGATGGCGGAGCCGAGCTGGACCACGTTGTCGCCGGCCTCGACGGTGTACCACCAGCTCCAGTGGCCGCGCTGCCACGGCATGGGGTAGGGCAGGCCGGTGAGGCTGACGAGCTCGGGCGCGGCGGGGTCGGATACGTCGAAGACCGCCAGGCGCGTGGGCACGCGCTCCTCCTCGGGCATGCCGCTCTCGCCGGTCCCGTCCTCGGCGTAGTAGTCCCAGTACCAGAAGTTCTCGCCCCAGATCAGGTACAGGTAGTCCCCGTTGGCGAAGATGCGGGTGCGCCCGAAGTCGAAGATGTTCCACCAATAGTAATAGGGGTGGTCGTACGGGTGGATCAGGGCGGCCAGGTCCAGGGAGCCCACCGGGGTCATGGCGTCGGGGTCGTCCACCGTGAGGATGTCCAGGCGGGCGGTGTGCGCCCACCAGTCCTGCACGATCTCGGCGACGTAGCCGTCCCCGAAGGGCACCAGGTTGAAGACCGCGCGGGCGAGCTTCAGGGTGTCGAGCTTCACCGGGGCGTCCACGTCGGTCACGTCGAAGGTCTCGATGCGCTCGTCGCTCAGGGCGAACAGCCGGTCGCGGTGGACGAACGCGCGCCGGGCGAAGCCGTAGTGGGGGGCGGCCGCGCGCCGGACGAGCGTGTCGCGGGTGAACGAGAAGAGCTGGATGCCGCTCTCGTAGCCGGCGTCGCCCCAGCCGGCGAAGGGCATCAGGATCAGCCCGCGGTCGTCCAGGATGCGCAGGGCCTTGTGGATGCGGTCCTCGTCCTCGACCAGCCACGACCACTGGCCGCCGAAGTTGACGCGGGCGAGCATGACCGGCTGGTCCAGGTCGGACACGTCGAACAGGCTCAGGGTGAGCGCCTCCTCGGCGTCGAAGTCGTAGCCCAAAGCGATCATGCGGTCCCCGCGGGGCTCCATGTATTCGAGCCAGCCCGGGATCTCGAGCTCGCCGCGTTGGCGCGGGTGGGCCGGATCCGACAGGTCGAGGGTGAACAGCGGGTCGGTGCGCTCGAAGGTGACCGCGTAGGCCCGGTCGCCGTCGAAGCGCACGGACTGCAAGGCCTCGGGGCGGGGAAGGACCATCTCGAGGTTGCCCAGGGGGGTGACGGTGGAGGCGTCGACGACGCGGAAGGTCTGGACCGTGGGGGCCTCGGAGGACCACCCCGGCTGGGAGATCACGCGGAAGACACCCTCGTGCTCGTCCATCTGCCAGCGGGAGTCGATGGCGCCGGCCACCGGGATGCGCGCGCCCTCGTCCAGCACGCCGGACGGGTCGGAGATGTCGACCACCTGGATCTCGGAGCCGGTCTGCTCCCAGTTGGGGCCGCCGATGTAGAGGCGCTCGGTGGTGACGTGGATCGAGCGCGGGCCCCAGGAATATTCGTTGCCGTCTTCGAAGGAGAGTTGGTCGATCTGTGCGATGTCCTCGGCGGCGCCGGCGAAAAGCGACGTGACGGTGGTGCGGGCGCCCTGGTCGCAGCCCCAGCAGTAGCCGTCCTCGTAGGCGACGAGGTAGAGGACGTCGCCGACCTTGCGGGAGTCGCTGATGGCGCCGCGCAGATCGTACTCGCCCAGGACGCGCACGGCCGCGGGGTCGGCCACGTCCAGGGTGACCAGGCGGGAGTTCGCGCTCCAGGAGCCGGTGCCGGTGTCCTCGTCCCAGGTGAAGGTCCAGAAGGACGAGAAGATCACGTACGCCACGCCCTCGTGGACGTACATCTCGAAGGGGACGCCGTAGACCGGGGCGCGGCCCAGCACGCGCAGCGCCGACGGGTTCGAGATGTCGACGATCATCAGGCCGCGGTAGGCCGACAGCGCGTAGAGCGTGTCGCCGTCGACCTTGAGGATGTCGGCCTCGGAGATCTCGCGGGCGGGATCGCCGCCGGGGGGGTTCGCGTTGTTGGCGTTGTTTCCGTTGTTGACCGAGCCGGTGTCCTCGTTGTTCAGGTAGCTGCCCCGGTCGTTCCCCGAGGGATCGGCCGACAGGAAGTTCGAGCGGGGCACTTCGGCGAGGTTGCCGGGGTCGCAGGCGGTCAGGGTCAGGAATGTCCAGGTGATAAGGAGAGTAAGTTGGGTTTTCATGGTTTCCTCCACGCTGCATTATGGTAGCACCGGGAGGCGCTTTTTCCACCGTGATTCTGATGAAATATTTCTTGCTGAGACCACCCGGAAGTGACATGAATCAAACATGCTGCGACAGGCAAGTTTCTGGTTATCGTTTATTTTCTTGTTTTCCAATTGTGACCGGAAGGCGTCGCCCGCGAAGGGGCCGCCGGCGCCGGTCGTGACGCCGGAGCCAGCCCCGCAGGTGGCGCCGAAGCCGGCCCCGCAGGTGGCGCCGAAGCCGGCCCCGCAGGTGGCGCCGCTGCCGCCGCAGATCGATGCGCCCCTGCCGGCGCAGATAGCCGACGGACCCGCCGCGGTCGCGCTGGTGTGGACGGCGATGCCCCCGGACGAGGACGCCTACGCGAACGAGGCGACCGGGCCGGAGAAGGGCGCGTCGGCGGAGAAACCCCTCCACGAGAACCACAAGGACTTCGGCGCCCGGACCTACTGGGTCGTGCCCGCGGGCGGCACCGGCGCCTGGACGGTGGTGGCCGAGCGACCGGGGTTGTTCGTGGCCGTGGGCGACCGCGTGCTCGAGGCCCGCTCCACGTCCTTTCGCAAGCGGCAAAAGCGGCCCGCGCCCAAGCCGGTGATCCTCGACGACGGCACGAAGGACTGGGAGTGCGGCCAGCCGTTAGCCGGCGGGGTCCCCCTCGAGGCGCGCGGCGCCGGCCTGTCCCTGCGCGCGCTGGGAGAGCGTCCTGAGACGCCGGTGATCGGAGCGCCGGGGAAATTCGACGACCTTGCGGCCTGCGTCCAGAAGTTCGAGTGGTGGGTGGAGCCGGTGGGCGGCCTGGGCCGGTACCTGTTCCTGAACCACCGCACGTATGCGAGCGTCCTGAGCACGCACCTGCACCTGGAATTCGTCGTGTTCGACCTGGAGCGGATGGCCCCGGTGCAGGCGACGGTCCTGCCCGCGGGGACCGGCGGCTGGCGCGCGGTGGTCGACGATCCCGCGTGGCGCCCCGGGATCCACCAGGGGCTGAAAAAGGTGATCGGCGAGCTGGGCGCCGAGGTGGCGCTCGACCCGCAGGAGGTCGCGCTCTCCCACCTGTGGCCGGCGTTCCCGGAGGGGAAGGACGTCGGGCTGCAGCTGGCCTTCCGGCATTCCCACGAGTGCTGGCCCTGCCCGGCGCTGGAGCTCCGCCGGTCCCTCGACGCGCTGCCCGCCGAGCTGGTGGCCTGGCGCAAGCGACATCCCGCGCTCGACGCCGTGACGATGAAGATCCCAACGGATCGGCGGATCGCCGGGATCACCGTGCTGGTCGCGCCCCCTTCGCTGGCGGCGGCCCTCCTGAAGCGTTTCGAGGCGGCTCGCGGGAAGTAGGTTCCGCCATCGAAGACCGCTTGCGTCCCAAAGTCCGTGGTGCCATAAGGAGCCATGCGCGCCCGCTTTCTTCTCCTCCTTCTCCTGGTTCCCATGGTCCTGTCGATGTCCTGCCGCAGCGCCGGGCCCGCCGCGCCGCCCGCGAAGCTGCCGAGGCCGCCATCGACCACCGGCGTGGTGGCCGACGCCGCGCTGGTGTGGATCGTCCCCGAGCAGCCCGAGAGCGTGGCGACCGAGCCCCCCGGGAAGACCGGCTTGTGGCAGGAGCCGGCGCGGGCCCGGACGTTCTGGGTCTCCCCCGCGGGCAGCGCCTGGGTGGTGGCCGCCGAGCGGCCGGGGCTGTTTCTGGCGGTCGGGGACCGGATGGTTGAAGCCCGGTTCACGCGCTTTTACCACACCGAGGCGGCGCTGCCCCCCAAGGCCGACGCCGAGTCCGACAACCTCGCCGTGTGCCGCGACCTCGTCGAGAACGGCGGGACGGCGGCGTTCGAGGCCCGGGGCCACGGCCTCACGCTGCGGGACGTGGAGGACGGCGGCGAGCTGGACGTGGTCACGGCTCCGGACTCGGTGGCGGAGCTGGACTGGGTCGCCGATCACCAAAAGCGGGTGGAGCTCCAGGGCGGCCTGGGCGAATTTCTCTTCCTGCGCGTGCTGGGGTGGGAGGCGCCCTGCGGCGGCCGGGGGGACGAGCTCAACGACTTCGTCGTGTACGACCTCGGGAAGCGGGCGGCGGTGACCGCGGAGCTGGTCGCCGCGGCGTCGTCCGAAGGGGACGGGGTGGAAGGGCGCTGGTTAAAATATATCGACCTGCCCCACCGGCGCCGCGAGCTGGCCCCCGGCCTGAAGAGCCAACTGCGCGAGTACGACGAGTCCACGGAGTACGACCCCGAGAAC
Organism: uncultured Pseudomonadota bacterium; assembly: GCA_938004375.1. Lineage (GTDB taxonomy): Bacteria > Myxococcota_A > Polyangia > HGW-17 > HGW-17 > HGW-17. Next base: position 4,288 of record CALKWH010000050.1, on the reverse strand, counting down.
CTGTATTTCTCCCACCTGATGCCGGTGTTTCCGAAGAGCCTCTCCACGGTGGCGCTGCAGACGACCTACCGGTACTGGGCCGGCTGCCGCGCCTGTCCGCAGTTCGTGGGCCACGCCCTGGTCGAGGACCTGCCGCCCGAGCTGGCCGCCTGGCAGCAGCGCCACCTGTCCCTCGACCAGGTCGCCGCGCGCCTGCCCGCGGGCTGGCGCCTGGCCGGGATCACTTTGCTTTCGGCCAAGCCCGACCGGGCCGCCCGGCTCCGCGCCCACTTCGAGGCCGCCCGCTAGCGCGGCCACTTCGAGGCCGCCCGGTAGCGCGCGCTGCCTCTGAAAAAAACCTTGTGTCTGTCCATCTTTCGGCTAATCTATCAGTGCTATTTATGATTGGACGAAACATATGATATATATATCACGCACCCTCGAAGGACTTCTGTACAAACCGGAGTTCCAATTTCCCGTGACGCTCCTCACCGGACCCCGGCAGGTGGGCAAGACGACCCTGCTGCGACACGCGGCCGCCCAGGACCGCACGTACGTCACGCTGGACGATCCGCTGCTGGCCACGCTGGCCCGGGAGGAGCCCGCCCTGTTCCTGCAGCGATTTCCGGCGCCGGTGCTCATCGATGAGATCCAGTATGCCCCCCAGCTGCTGCCGCATATCAAAATGGAGGTGGACCGGGACCGCACGCCGGGTCGCTTCTGGCTCACGGGTTCCCAGCAGTTCCACCTGATGCAGGGCGTGTCCGAGTCGCTGGCCGGGCGCGTGGGGGTGCTGCGGCTCCTGGGCTTCTCGCAGCGCGAGCTCGAGGGAGACGCCGCGGCCGGACCCTTCCTGCCCACCGGGGCCTGCCTCGCGGCCCGTGATTCGAGCCCGCCGTTGTCCCTTCCCCGACTGTACGAGCGAATCTGGCGGGGCTCCTTCCCCGCGCTCTGGGGGGACACCCCCGTCGACCGCGATCTGTTCTATTCCTCGTACGTGCAGACCTACCTGCAGCGGGACGTCAGTTCCCTGGCCCAGGTGGGAGACACCGGGACCTTCCTGCGGTTCCTGCGGGCCTGCGCGGCGCGCACGGCGCAGCTGCTCAACCTGCAGGACCTCTGCCGCGACGCCGACATCGCCCCCGCGACCGGGAAACGCTGGCTCTCCATCCTCGAGGGCTCGGGGATCGTTCACCTGCTGGAGCCTTACCACACCAACCTGACCCTGCGGCTCGTGAAGACCCCGAAGTTGTACTTCCTCGACACGGGACTCGCCGCGTGGCTCACCGCCTGGTCTTCCCCCGCGACCCTGGAGGCCGGCTCCAGCTCCGGGGCCATCCTGGAGACCTGGGCCGTGGCCGAGGTGCTCAAGAGCTGGTGGCACCACAGCCGGCAGCCGCCGGTGTTCTTTTACCGCGACAAGGACAAGAAGGAGATCGACCTGCTGATCCGGGTCGATGGGACGCTGCATCCGGTGGAGGTGAAGAAGACCGCCGCCCCGGACCACAGAGCCTTCGGCCACTTCCGGACCCTCGACCGTCTGGCCCTCACGGTGGGCCCGGGTTGCGTGCTCTGCCTGAGCTCCATGAGGCTGCCGCTGAGCGCGTCGGTCGAGGCCGTCCCCATGAGCCTGCTGTGACCGTGTCCCGCAGAGTTTTTTCAGCAAGAAAGGCATTAAATTCAAAAATATCGAGAGGCCATCGAGTTTATCCGGGCCGAGGGCTACGACAGTTTTTTGCAGGTCGCGGTTAACTGGACCATGCAGTATGGCAAATATCCCAAGAAGACCTGAAGCGTCCCTGCTGGCGGTTCGAAACGCCGCGCGAGGATTCCAGACAGAAATCACTCACCGGACCCCGCTGAAGTTCGTCGATCCTACTCGGGCTTGTGATTCTTCACGTTGCGGCCGAGCTCGACGGAGCGCTCGTAGGCGGCCCAGACGGCGTTGGAGATCGCGGTGCGAAAGCCCGCCTTCTCGAGCTCGAAGAGGGCGGCTGCGGTGGTGCCGGCGGGGCTGGTGACGGAGTTGCGCAGGTGGGCCAGGTGGGTATCCGGGCTCTTCTGGAAGAACTGGGCCGAGCCCAGCACGGTCTGGGCCACCAGGTGCTCGGCCATGTGCCGCGGGAAGCCCAGGTGCACGCCGGCGTCCACCATGGCCTCCATGAACAGGAAGACGTAGGCCGGCCCCGTGCCCGAGAGCGCGGTGGCCATGTCCAGCATCTCCTCCTCGTCCACGGAGAGGACCTGGCCCAGCGCGCCCAGGATCTCCTGGGACCAGGCGCGGTGCCGCGGATCGACCCCCGGGGCGGCCGTGAACACGGTGATGCCCTGGCCGATGCGGGCGGGGGTGTTGGGCATGGCGCGGACCACCAGCGGATGGACCAGGCCCGCGGAGATGCGGGCGATCGACAGGCCGGCGACGATGGAGAGCACCAGGGCGTCGGGGCGCAGGCGCCCGGCGAGCTGGCTCAGCGCGGCGTCGGCGTGCTGCGGCTTCACCGACAGGATGACCACGTCGGCTTGGGAGGCGGCCAGGCCGTTGTCCCACATCACGGTGATCCCGTATTTTTTCTGCAAGAGCGCGTTGTGGTCGGTGAGCGGGCCGGACGCGAGGATCTGCTCGGGGGGCAGCAGGCGCTCGCGCAACAGGCCGGCGATCATGGCCTCGGCCATCTGGCCGGGACCGACGAAGGCGATTCGTTTGTCGGTGAACATGGGGAACCTGCTAGAACCGGATCAAAACGCGGCCCTGGATGGTGTGCGCCATCCCGGTGTCGGAGGCCAGGGAGCCGAAGATGGACTCGGGGTGGTCCATGCCCTCCATGGGATAGAACAGACCATAGGCGATGCCGGCCTCGAAGCTGCCGTCGAGGCTGCGGTAGGAGAAGTCGGCGTCGAGCTCGAAGCCCATGAGGGAATCGTTGCCCGGGGTGGCGACCTTCTCGTTGGCGAACGAGGCGATGCCGTCGATGCGCAGGGTCCACTGGTTCTGGACGTAGCGGAAGGTGGGCTTCACGTAGGTGGCGTTGTAGACGGTGCCGAGGAGCTCGCGGAACAGGATCAGGTCGACGTGGTACGAGGGGTGGAACAGCATGAGGTTGTTCCAGGCGTCGCGCCCGTCCACCGGGAAGGCCGGCAGCTGGGAGAAGTGCACGGCGCCGCGCTTGGTGACGTTCTCGTACTGGTCGTCGCCCGAGGCGGTGCCGGTCTCGAGGCCGACGCGGACGTTGGGGCTCCAGCGGTACTGGAAGCGGAACACGCCGCCCCAGCCCAGGATGTTCATGTCGTTGCCGTCCTTGGCGAGGTTGGAGAGGTCGCCCAGGGAGGTGATCCAGCCGTAGCGGCCGCCGGCCTCGGCCTCGAGGGTGACGTTGCCGCGGGCGAAGAACGCCCACAGGCCCGGGGAGATCAGTTTCAGGTCGCGGGGCACGAGCCAGCCGGCCAGGTCGGACTCATTGAGCGATCCGGTGAGCGTGGGGAGGGTGTCGGTGGCGCCGGCGGGCCGCAGGCCGAACTTCTGCTGCAAAAAGGAGCCGGTGACGGACCAGTTGAACACGCTCTGGCCCAGGGCCAGCTTGCGTGCCATGGTCTGGGCGGGATCCTTGCGCGTGACGGTGAGGGTCCAGCGGGTGGCGTCGTCGAGATCGTCGGCGTCCACGGGCTGCCCCTGGTCCTGGCCGGGGGAGAGCACGCTCGAGGGGATGCCCTGGGAGGCGAAGTCCCAGGAGAGCATGACGTGGAGCTTCCACATGGGGAGCTCGGAGACCAGGCCCACGCGGTCCACAGAGTCGCCGAAGTCGGCGTCGGGGCCGGCGCCGTCGTTGCGGAAGACGCCCATGCCGAAGTGGTCGGGCATGCGGCCGAACACGAGGTCGGCCATCTTCAGGTCCACGCGGCCCCAGACGTGCTTGACGCGGATCGCGTCCCAGGTGGCGGTGGTGCCGTCGTCGATAGTGGCCTGGGTCCCGAACATGCCCGGAACGGCCACCCAGGAGGAGTTGCCCGAGCCGTAGGCGTAGCCCGAGGGCGTGCTGCCCAGCACCAGGTTGTCGAAGATGTCGAAGGTCGTGAAGATCGTGACCGTGTCCGACGGCCGGATCACGGGCTCGAGGCGCAGCCGCAGATTGGTGGACGTGAGGGTGTGCTCGCGGCAGCGGGAGGGGGCGTTGGGCAGCCCGCACGCGGTGCCGTAGGCGGTCAGGGGTGCGGGGTACGGCGAGGAGACGCCGGTGTAATTATGCATGCCCAGGTCGAGCTTGTACAAGATCGGAAGAGCACACGTCTGAACTCCAGTCACCGAATACGATCT
>CALKWH010000049.1 GCA_938004375.1 uncultured Pseudomonadota bacterium | reverse complement strand
CGAGTTCGTATTCGGTGACTGGAGTTCAGACGTGTGCTCTTCCGATCTCCCTCCAACTTGGTGGTCAAGTGGCGCCTCCTCCCGTTCTACATCGAGAAGGGCCGCTCCCAGATGGCCGAGACCCTGCTCAACGAGCTGGCCGCCGAGCGGGCGACCGACCCCGAGTATTATCGCCTGAAGGTGCGATTTCACGTGGGCCGCGGCGAATACCGGCTGGCCTACGAGGCCCACATGTCCCGGCTCACCGTCACCGGCCGCTTGGACGAGGCCTTCACCCGGGAGGCCGGCATCCTGGCCCGCCAGGCCGGTCTCTACGACAAGGCCGTCGAACTCCTGACGCCCCTTTCGAAGACGTACCCCGAAGATCGTCGGCTCCACCTGGAGCTGGGCCTGGCGCTGTGGTTCTCGGGGAAGGCCACCGAGGGACTGGAGACCCTGCGCCGCCTCGAGCCCGATCGCATGGCCCGGATCTGGCTCGCCTACTTGCTGCTGCAGAACCCGGGCTCCGCCGCCGAGGCTGCCCGCGTCTTGACGCTGGCCGGTGCGGACCTGGACAAAGCCGGCGACGAGGAGAAACTGTTCTTCCACGACGTGTCGGTCCAGGTCGCCCGGCAGAAGAAGGACTGGCCCGCCGCCAAGGCCGCGCTCGAGAAGGCCGTGGCCCTGGCACGCCACGAGGAGGAGCGCAACGCGCTCCAACTGGCCTTGGAGGCCGTGAGAAAGGAGCTCGGGGGTCCGGCCCCGGAGGTCCCGGCGCCCGCCCCGACGATGACCCCGGACACGCCGATGACCCCGGACACGCCGATGACCCCGGTGCCGCCCGCCCCGACGCCGCCCGCGCCCCAGGAGGATCCCCACCATGATCACATCCATTGACGTCCTGATCCTGGGCGCCGAAGGCCGCATGGGCCAGGCGCTCACCCGCCTCGTGGAGGCCGCCGGTCACCGGTGCCTTCCCGTGGACGCTCGCACCCACCCCGACCTGGGCGCCGCCCTCGACCAGGTGCTGCCGCGCGCGGGCCTCGTCCTCGACTTCTCCAGCCCGGCCGGGACCCTCGTGCTGCTGGAGCGGCTCCCCCGTCACCCGGCGCCGTGCGTGATCGGCACCACCGGCCTCGACACCCGCCACGAGCCCGGTCTCGCGGCCGCGGCAGCCGTGACCCCCCTGATCTGCACCACCAATTTCAGCGTTGGCATGAACCTGCTGTGGGTACTCACCGAGCGCGCGGCCGCCACGCTGACCCCGGACGCCTGGGATGTCGAGATCGTCGAGGCCCATCACCGTCACAAGAAGGACGCTCCCTCGGGCAGCGCGCAGACCCTGGTGGCCCACGTCCAGGCGGGTCGCGGACGGGACACCGATCCCCGTCTCTTCCACGGCCCCGGCCTCGGAGAGGGTCGGCCCACTGGCGGCATCGGGGTCGCCGCCGTGCGCGGGGGCGACGTGGTGGGCGAGCACACCGTCTTCTTCCTGGGGGACGGCGAGCGCCTGGAACTGACCCACCGCGCTTCCGATCGCATCATCTTTGCTAATGGTGCCTGGCTGGCCGCCCGCTGGCTCGTCGGGCGTCCCCCGGGGCGCTACGCCATGCGCGCCGTCCTGGGTCTGTAGCGGCCTTTTCCCAAACTGCCCATGGAAAAATGAATGGCCCTGTGCTAGCTTTATAGGGGTCTGCACCGGGAGTTGCCACTATGAGACAAGCCATCTCCGCTCTGTTGATAACTTTCTTTATTATTGGTTGTGAGGGCGTGAGCTACATCAACGACCCCGACAGCGGCCTGTTGAACAACGCTAATAACACAAACAATATCAACAACTCCAACAATTCGAACAACACCGGAAACGAGGTCTGCACCGACGGCGTCGACAACGACGGCGACGGCCTCGAGGACTGCCAGGATCTGGACTGTCTGAACCACCCGCACTGCGGCGGCAACAATAACAACAACAACGACGGCGGCAACGACAGCACCAACGACAACCCCTACCAGTTCGACGTGGACACCGGCAACTGCACCGACGAACAGAAGATCCCCTGCGATTCCCCGGTGCCCTCTGGCTGCCAGGGCAGCGAGGTCGACAACAACGGCCTGGACGACGACTGCGACGGCCAGATCGACGACGGCGGTTCCACCGTCTGCCTCCCGGGCGCCGTGCGCGCCTGCTTCGCCGGCCCCCCGGGGCGCCGCGGCGAGGGCGCCTGCGCCGACGGCCAGCAGATCTGCCTGCGCACCTCCGGCGAGTTCGGCACCTGGGGCCCCTGCGAGGGCGGGATCTCCCCGGGACCCGAGTCCTGCGACGGCCTGGACAACGACTGTAACGGCTGCATCGACGACGGCCTGTGCTGCGAGCCCCCCATCAACTGCCCGAGCTCCAACGACATCACCCTCCAGGGCGCCGAGCCCTACAAGGACTTCGTCCTCGACGGCGGCAACTACTACAGCGGCACCGCCTACCGGTGGGAGTGGCGCGTCTCCACCGGCCCCTGCGACGAGGTCCTCGGCGTCACCTCCTACTCGGTGAACGGCTCCAACGGCCTGGGCTACGTCGCCACCACCGAGGAGATCACGCTGAACTTCACCCTCTCGGGCGAGTACACCATCGTCATGCGCGTCTACTACACGCCGGTGGACTACTACGAGTGCGTGTTCATCCTGCGCGTGGCCGGCCCCGGCCTGCGCGTGGAGACCTGCTGGGACAACCACGACGTCACCGACGTGGACCTGCACCTGATGAAGCAGGGCCTGGGCACGGCCTTCTGCTCGACCTATGACTGCTCGTACGACAACTGCAAGGCCGATAACTGGAGCCACGCCGACTGGAGCCTGATCGCCACCGATCTGCCCAACTGCGAGGACACCAAGCTCGGCCCATACTGGACCACCAACCACGGCAACTGCAAGAACCCGCGCCTGGACCTCGACAACATCTTCGACAGCCAGGGGATCACCCCCGAGAACACCAACATCGACGTGCCCGGCAACGGCGAGACCTACCGCATCGGCGTGGACTACTACTACGGCGCCGCCGGCATCATCACGCACCCGGTCGTCAACATCTACTGCGGCGGCCGGCGCGTGGCCACCTACGGCTATCCGGCCCAGAACCAGGTCACCCTGTCGGACTCCGGCGGCATGGGCTGCTCCACCGGCCACTTCTGGCGCGTGGCCGACGTCACCACCGCCGTCTCAGGTGACGAGGTGACCTGCACCGTCACCTCGCTGGCCGACGGCGACGGCAACCCCAACATCACCTTCGGGAACCCCCAGTACTAGGGCGAGGAGGACACCATGAGGCTCCGCCATCCTATCCTGATCACCGCGCTTATGGGCCTTTTCGCAGCCGCCTGCGGCGACGGCGTCTCCGGCCTGGGGTACAAGAACGGCAACAACCTGCCCAACCCGTCCTGCGGCGACGGCACCCGCGATCCCGGCGAGGTGTGCGACGACGGCAACACCGTCGGCGGGGATGGCTGCAGCGCGAACTGCGCCAGCACCGAGGTGTGCGGCAACGGGATCACCGACCCGGGCGAGGAGTGCGACGGGGAGTCCTGGTGCGAGGACTGCGTGGACACCCGCGTCACCGACGACGACGAGGACGGCGACACCATCGCCGACTTCCACGAGGGCCGGGACGCGAATGTCGACTCCGACTCCGACGGCACCGCGGACTACCTCGACACCGACTCCGACGGCGACGGCATCCCCGACGCCGTCGAGGCCGGGGACACCAACGTCCGCACCGCGCCCGCGGACACCGACACCGACGGCACCCCGGACTTCCGGGACTCCGACTCCGACGGCGACGGCATCTCCGACCAGGTCGAGGGCGTCGCCGATCCCGACGGGGACGGCGTCCCCAACTTCCGCGACCCGGACGCCGACGGCGACGGCATCGGCGACCAGGTCGAGGGCAACGCCGACCGGGACAGCGACGGCACCCCCAACTTCCTGGACACCGACGCCGACGGCGACGGCATCCCCGACGCCGACGAGGGCGTGGATGACGCCGACACCGACGGCACCCCCAACTACCTCGATCTCGACTCCGACGGCGACGGCATCTCCGACCTGATCGAGGGCGGCGGGGACGCCGACGCCGACGGCACCCCCAACTACCTCGACCTCGACGCCGACGGTGACGGTCTGAGCGACCAGAGCGAGGGCACCGCCGACCTCGACGGCGACGGCATCCCCAACTTCCTCGACCTCGACTCGGACGGCGACGGCCTCCTGGACGGCGAGGAGACCGCCTTCGGTCTCGATCCGCGGAACCCCGACTCCGACGCCGACACCATCTCCGACGGCGACGAGGGCACCGACGACGCCGACAGCGACGGCGTCATCAACGCCCTGGATCTGGACTCCGACGGCGACGGCGCCTCCGACGCCACCGAGGCCGGTGACGCCGACTGGCGCACGGTACCCATAGACACCGACCTCGACCGCGTGCCCGACTTCCTCGACCTCGACTCCGATGGCGACGGCCTCACCGACGCCCAGGAGCCCTGGTGCGGCAACCTGGGCCGTTCCGGGCGCACCACCCGCGACACCGACGGTGACGGCGACTCGGACCTGGCCGAGCTCACCATCGGCTCGGACCCCTGCAACGTCGCCGACACGGTCACCTCCGGCCACGGCGTGGAGTTCTTCTTCGAGCTCCCGTACAAGGGCGCCCAGCAGCACGATTACCTGTACTTCTCCCCCACCGTGCAGATGGCCGATGTCTTCTTCAACGTGGACATGACCGGCTCCATGGGCGAAGAGCGCTCCAACCTGCAGTCCGGACTGTCCACCATCATCACCCAGACCCGCTCCCGGGTGACCGACTCCGCCTTCGGCGTGGCCCAGTGGGAGGACTACCCCTACTGCGGCTTCGGCGACGCCGGCTCCGGCGACCGCGCCTGGCAGTTGCGTCAGGCCCCCACCACCGATCAGGCCACCGCCCAGGCCGCGGTCAACGCGTTGCAGTTGCGCTACGGCGCGGACTACTACGAGGCCGGCTTCCCGTCGCTCTATCAGGTGGCCGTGGGCACCGGCACCACCGGCGTGGCCGCCACCGCCATCGCCGGCTTCATCGGCGGCGCCCGCTTCCGCCTCGGCTCGGTGCCCATCGTCATGCACATCACCGACGCGCCGTCCCACTCCTACACGGATTATTTCAACTGCGCTGGAATCAACAATTCCACGATCTACACCGATGCCCAGGTCCTCTCCGCCCTGACCGGCATCGGCGCCCGCGTGATCACCATCGACTCCGGCGGCGGTAACGAGCTCGGACAGTTGACCAACATCTCCCGTACCACCGGTGCCTACCTCCCGGTGTGCGCCTTCAAGAGCGGCCCCACCACCTGGCGCTGCGGCACCAACATGTGCTGCACCGGCAGCGGCGGCACGGGCGTGGCCCCCGACGGTTCCAGCAAGTGCGTGCTCAGATACGTGATCCCCAGCAACGGCACCGGGCTCACCACCGCGGTCGTCGACGGCATCGACGGCATCATCAAGTACTCGACCTTCAACGTCTACACCACCTGGCGCCGCGACCCGGCCAACACCACCTTCGACACCTCCTGCTTCATCAAGCGCGTGGTCGCCCACCAGTACATCGCCCCGCCCCTGGAGCCCGAGACCTCGTGCACCCCGGTGGCCTCCCCCGCCTCCTTCGGCGGCGCCCCCTACAACAACGGCTTCACCAACTTCGCCTCGGGGACCTCGTCGACCTCGCGCCCCGGCAGCCAGCTGGTCTTCGACGTCATCGCCGAGAACATCAACTGCGCCCCCCCCTCCACCACGACCAACACCTACCGCGTCTACATCGACGTGTACGATCAGACCACCAACACCCTGCTGGACACGCAGATCGCCTTCATCCTCGTCCCCCCGGTGCTCTAACCTTTACTCTTTTATTTTTGCGCGCAGCAGGTTCTCGAGGTCGACGCTGTTCATCTGGACCCCGTCGACGAAGAAGGTGGGGGTGCCGCGCACCTGCAGGCGGTTGCCCTCGGCGAGGTCGCGGTCGATGGCCTGCTGCGTGGTCTGGGCGGCGACGCAGCGCTGGAACGACGGAAGATCGAGGGCGTGCCGCTTGGCGAGGGCGGCGTTTCCGATGGGCTGGTAGCCCGCGCGGTAGAGGTCGCCCAGCACGTGCCAGAACTTCCCCTGCTCGCCGGCGCAGTGGGCCTCGCGGGCGTACTGGGCGGCGTATTTGTGCCTGGAGAGCGGGAAATGGAAGAAGACCAGTTGGAGCTCCTGCGGGTGACGACGGACCCACTCCACCACCTGGAAGTGGGCGCGGTTGCAGTACGGGCACTGGAGGTCGGAGAACATGTGGATGGTGAGTTGGGGTGCGTCGGAGCCCAGGGTGGGGCGGCCGTCGACCGTGACCCCGATGGGGATGCCCTCGAAGTCCGTGGGGACCGCGGTGACCGCCGAGACGCGGACCTCGGGTTCGGCCACGGGACCGGGGGCGCCCTTGGGGACGTCGATGCGCTCGGCGGCCAGCACGCGGGAGAGCTTCGGCTGGGGCGCCGGACGGCTGCAGGCGGCGAGCGCGACGAGGGCGAGGGTTGAGAACGGCAGGAGGATGCGCATGGCGGTGGAAACCGGCCGAACGGCCGCCTATTTCCCGAACCGGTTCTTGAGCACGCGGATCATGTCCGTGGTCATGCTCGCCAGATCGTACTCGGGCTTCCAGCCCCACTCGGCGCGGGCGGCGGAGTCGTCCATGTGGTTGGGCCACGAGTCGGCGATGCCCTGGCGCACGGGGTCGATCTGATAGTCCAGGGTGAAGCCCGGCAGGTGTTTGCGGATCTCGGCGGCGATCTGCTCGGGGGTGAAGCTCATGGCGGTCACGTTGAAGGCGTTGCGGTGCCTGAGCTTCGCGGCGTCGGCCTCCATCAGGTTGATCGCGGCGTGGATCGCGTCGGGCATGTACATCATGTCGAGGAAGGTGTCCTGGCGCAGGAAGCAGGTGTACTTCCCGTGCTGCACCGCCGAGTAGTAGATGTCCACGGCGTAGTCCGTGGTGCCGCCGCCCGGGGGCGTCACGTTGGAGATGATGCCCGGGTAGCGCAGCCCGCGGGTGTCCACGCCGAAGCGCCGGGCGTAGTAGTCGCACAAAAGCTCGCCGGCGACCTTGGTCACGCCGTACATCGAGGTGGGCCGCTGGATGGTGTCCTGGGGGGTGTCGTCCGGCGGGGTGGTGGGCCCGAAGGCGCCGATGGAGCTGGGCACGAACACGCTGCAGCCGTGGATGCGGGCGGCCTCGAGCACGTGGAGGGTGCCGTCCATGTTCACGCGCCAGGCCTCCTGCGGGCGGGCCTCGGCCACCGCCGAGAGCAGCGCGGCGAGGTGATAGATCGTGCCGATGTCGTGCTTCAGGATCGTCTCGTGCAGACGGTGCCCGCACGTGCAGTCCATGACCTCGAACACGGCGTCGATCTCCGGGGGCTTCCGGATGTCCGTGGCGATGACGTGGTCGTGACCGTGGCGCTTCTGCAGCGCGACCAGCAGTTCGGAGCCAATCTGTCCCAATGCACCGGTGATCAGGATCTTTTTCATGCGTACCTCGATGGGGTGAAGAACGGGTGAAGTCCCGGGGCCACTTCCCCGGGCGCGGGGCCATCCTATCCCGTTTCGGGGCGTTGGCAAGCCCTGACGAGATGGAAATGACGGTTGCCAAGCCGGGATCCCTGTACTATCCTTTTCGAGGCCTCTTCGAGGTCCTCCGGAAGCACCCGGCGAACTGGACAGGTGGTGACATGCGATATAAATTTATACTAGGCCCACTCACACTCCTGCTGATCTTCACGTCCCTCTCCTGCTCCAAGCCGCGGCCGCCGGCGGCCCCCCGCACCTTCTGGCGCACCACCCCGCACCAGTGGAGGGGCAATCGTGTGCTGCTGATGCCGGTGGACAGCCGCGTCGCCATCCTGGGCAAGTGTTCCGGCAAAAAACGGGAAAAAGTCTGGCACGGCGCGATCCGCACCGGCGACCTGATCGCCTCCCTGCTGCCGGACTACCTGAAGACCCGCAACTACGACCCCGTGCACTTCATGACTTGGAGCGGCAAGGGCATGGACGCAGAGAACCAGGTCATCGAGTTCCTCAACCCGCGGAACACGGCCCGGATGGTGTACAGCCTCTCCCACTTCGTCTCGCGCATCGATCCCAAGCCTTTGAATCATCTGATCTCGCCTTCGGACTTCCGCGCCCTGGCCGTCCACGCCGACGCCACGCTCTACACGGCCTCCTGGTCGGTGGTGAATTTCCAGAAGAAGAAGTCGAACTCCGTGGGCAAGACCCTGCTCTACACCGGCGCGATCATCCTCGGCGTAGCCATCGTCGCGGTGTCGATCCTGGCCGTCGTCGGCGGCAAGGACGGCGCCGAGATCCTGGTCAAGGGCCTGGAGGCCGGCGGCCGCGTGCTGATGTACGCGGGCAAGGGGTTCTTCCAGTTCTTCACGAAGGTGCCTGTGAAGGCCGTGCTCCAGACGGTGGGGAAGGCGGCCGCCCAGACCGCCCGCATCTCGGCGCGGGTGGTGACCCGCGTGGTCGTCGAGGGTGGTGTGCAGATCGAGATTCCGCTGGAGCAGGTCGAACCCGTGATGACCGAGGGTGACGTCGTCCTCGCCGAGCCGCCCGCCGAGGCCAACGGCAAGCCCGACCCCGAGGCCGTCCAGCTCGAGTTGATGTCCAACCGCTACCTGGGCATCCTCCAGGGCGTGTCCTCGCTGCAGCCCACGGATCTGACCCCGGGCTACCACATGGCCCTGGTGCTCGTGGACAACCGCTCCGGTCGCGTCATCTGGGACGCCCACGTGTTCATCCCCCAGCAGGCCCGGGAGCAGGACTTCCGGCCGCTGCTCAAGGACCTGTTCCGCTCGATGCCCGCGTCCGGCCTGTGACCGACCCCGAAATAAACGGAGAATGTGAACCCATGAAGGAGCCCAACCTCTTCCCCCCGCGTCCGAAACTGGACCGCCCCTGCGGCCTGTATCGCATGACCCAACCCCTGGACCGCCGCCTGAAGGCGCCGCAACTGGTGTACTTCCACAACCACGGGGAGCCGGGACCGGGCGTCTATCCGGCGGTCTCCTGGAACCGGAACAAGGCCGCCTTCGCCGGGCAGGGACTCACCGTCGACTCCGACTTCGTCAGCGCCCTGCAACCGCTGCCCCCCGAGGGGTTCTACCGGGTGCGGGAGAGCTTCACCTGCTGCGAGAAGAACTGCAAGACCTTCGAGGTCGAGACCCTGGTCCAACTGGGCTACGACGGGAGCGGCAACGCCATCCTCTTCGTGCCCACCTGGACGCCCGACGGCCTCGTGTTCCCCGAGCGCGGCACCCGGCTCTCCGACGACCGGCTCGCGCGGCTCGCTCCCCTGAAGGTCGTGATCCCCGCGGGCTTCGAGGCCGGCGGTGCGCACGGCGCAGGCGGTTCCCATGGCGCGTAGGACTCTCTTCGGGCCGGTCCCCTCCCGTCGGCTGGGACGCAGCCTGGGCATCGACCTGCTGGCCCGCAAGACCTGCACGCTGGACTGCGTCTATTGCGAGTGCGGTCCCACCGAGGAGCTCACCCTCGAGCGCGGGGAGTTCGTGCCCACGCGGGCGGTGATCGACGAGCTCGACGCCCTCCTCGCCGACCGGCCGGCTCTGGACTCGATCACGTTCTCCGGGTCCGGGGAGCCCACCCTGCACGTCGGGATCGGGAAGATCATCGACCATCTCAAGGACCGTTATCCAGAATATCCCGTCACCGTGCTCACCAATGGGACCCTCCTCACCGACCCCGCCGTGCGCGCCGAGCTCGCTCGCGCGGACCGGGTGGTGCCTTCGCTGGATGCCGTCTCGGATGCGGCCTTCACCGCCGTCAACCGTCCCCACGCGGGGCTCGACAACGCCGCGATCATCGCCAGTTTGGAGCGCTTCCGCGAGGAATACCGGGGGCAGTTGTGGCTGGAAATCTTCCTGGTTCCAGGTCTCAACGACGCCCCGGCCGAGCTCGACGCCCTGGCCGCCGCCGCCGTCCGGATCCGCCCGGATCGGGTTCAACTCAACAGCCTGGACCGTCCGCCCGCCTACGCCGGCATCGAGGCGCCCACCCCGGAGCGGCTCCTCGAGCTCGCCTGCGCCCTCGACGCTGTCCTTCTGCCCGCCCTGGGCCTGCATGTGGAGATCGTCGCCCGGCAGTTCGTCCCGGTGCCCACCGCCGCGGTGTCGCCGGACGCGGCCCGGGCGGTGCTCGAAACACTGCGTCGCCGACCCCTCACCCTCCCCGACGTGGCCACCCAGACGGGCCTGCACGTGCACGAGGCCCACAAACTGGTGGCCCACCTCCTCGAGACCGGACAGATCACCCGCACCGGAGATTTCTACACTCTAAAGAAAGACTGACCTGTCGGACCCGTCCGACATTCCGACCCGTCCGACTCGTCCGACCTGTCCGACCCGTCCGACCCGTCTGATCCGTCCGACCCGTCCGACGCTCAGACCCGCCACCCCGTCACGAGATCCTGCACGAGCGGGTGGGAGAGATCGTAGAACGCCTCGGGGGCGTGACGGGGGTAGTGCCCGGCGCGCCAGGCGAGCTTGGCCAGCAGGTGCAGGATCGCCAGTCGTGCGTGTCCCTCCGCATGCCAGCGCCCGACGAGACGGTGGACGGCTTCGGTGGCGGCGAGGGGGTGGACCAGCCGGCCCAGACCCGCCCAGGTCCGTCCATTCAGGGAGAAGATCCGGGCCTGCAGGAGCTGGCCGGGCTCGAGCCCGGGCACCGGCGGGCCTTCGTCGAGGACCAGGTCGATCCCCGAGACCAGCTCGCGGAACCAGGCGTCTCGTTTCCAGGGCGCCATCAGCACCCACAGGCCCGGCTGGGCCGCCAGCAGGGCACGGGCCATCGCCACGTGCGACGGCTCGAGGCGGCCTTCGCGCAAGAGTTGTGTGAGGAGCGCGCCGGGCCGGTGGGCGACGGCCGTCGGTGCCATGCCGGGGTCGCCAGGGTCGTCATCGAGGAGGACCCACTCCTCGAAGGCGTGCATGCGAGCCTCGAAGCCGGGTTCTCCGGGGTGGGGGATGCCCGTCAGGAACCAGAAGCGCTCCTTCCAGGACGCCAGCCGCAGGTCGAAGTCGGGCCGGTCCAGCAGGTTGAAGGCGAGGGGGAAGAGCTCAGCCTGCGGATGCATCGTAGACGCGGCAGCCCCGCACGAAGGTGGCGCGCACGCGCCCCTTCTGCGGCGACCCGGAGAACGGAGAGTTGCGGCTCTTTGAAACGAATGGCGCAGCGGGGATCCAGCGCTCCTCCGGGTCGAACACGGTGACGTCTCCGACCAGGCCCGGCGCGAGCCGCCCACGGTCCGAAAACCCGTAGATCGCGGCCGGGGAGGCGGTGAGGGCGCGCAGCGCGTCTTCGAACGCCAGGTGCCCACTCAGGGACAGATCGTGCAGCACCGCCAGCGCCGTCTCGAGGCCGATCACCCCGAAGGGGGCGGCGGCGAGCCCGGCGGCCTTGCGCTCCGGCGGATGGGGCGCGTGGTCGGTGACGATGGCGCCGATGATACCGCTGCGGACGCCGTCGCACAACGCCAGACGGTCGGCCTCGTCGCGCAGCGGCGGCGCGCACTTGGCGTCGGCCCCGTGGACGGCCACGGCCTCGGCCGTGAGCGCCAGGTGATGGACGGTGACCTCGGCGGTGACGGGGAAGCCCTGCTCCCGGGCCCAGCGCACCAGCGCCACGCTGTGGCGCGAGGAGAGGTGCTGGGCGTGGTAACGGGCGCCGGTCTCGGCCGCGAGCAGGATCCCCTGGGCCAGTTGCACCGTCTCGGCGGTCCAGGGCTGCCCGGGCACCCCCAGCCGATCCGCGGGCCCGCCGGCCGCCATCGGGTGCCGGCCGCTGAGCTCGACGCGCTCGCAGTGGTCGGAGAACACGGCGCCGCAGGACCGACACCGCAGGAGCACCTCGCGCAGGATCGCGGGATCGGCCACCGCGTCACCGTCGTCCGAGAAGGCCACCGCGCCCGCGTCCCGGCCCGCGGCGAGCTCGGCCGGGAGCTTCCCCGCGCGATCGATGGTGGCCGCCCCCACGCAGTGGACGCGGCAGTACGCCTCCTCGTCAAAGCGCCGCGCCTGCTCACGGATCCGCTCCGGCGAGTCCGGCGGCGGCGTGGTGTTGGGCATGGCGCAGACCGTGGTGAAACCACCGGCCACGGCCGCCCGGGTGCCGCTTTCCAGATCCTCGGCCGCGGTGTTCCCGGGGTCGCGCAGGTGGACGTGCAGATCGATCAGACCCGGGAGCACCCAGCACCCGGTGGCGTCGAACACGGGGAGCCCGGCAGGAGGCGTCGCGCCGGCGGGGACGACCGCACGCACGCGGCCACCCTCGATCCAGACGGCACCGCCGGGCTCGTCCATCCCAGAGGCGGGATCCCACACGCGCCCCCCGGCGATCCAGATGTCCTCGTCACACTCGGGCCGGGCAAAGCGGCTCATCCGTGCCACAGGGGGTCGTGCTCCCGCAGCTCGCGGCGCAGCACCTTGCCGACCAGGTTCTTCGGGATGCTCTCGCGGAACTCGACGTACCGCGGAACCTTGTAATGGGTCATGTTCTCCTTGCTCCAGGCGATGAGTTCCTCCTCGGTCACCTTGCCGACGAACTCGGTCTTGAGCACGACCCAGGCCTTGATCAGTTCGGTGGACTGGGAGTCGGGCAGGCCCGCCACCGCCACCTCTCCGACGGCCGGGTGACGGCCCAGCAGGTTCTCGACGTCCTTGGGGAACACCGAGAAGCCCTTGACCTTGATCAACTCCTTCTTGCGATCGAGGATGGTGACCATGCCGTCCCGGTTCATGAAGCCGATGTCGCCGGTGAGCAGCCAGCGTCGACCGTCCTCCTCGAAGAAGTGGGCCTCAGTCTCGGCGGGGTTGTCCAGGTAGCCGACCATGACCTGCGGGCCGCATACGGCCAGCTCGCCGATGTGATCCTTGTCTTCGGGGCCATCGCCGATGCCCAGATCCCGATGGGGATCCGTGCGGTCCACGATGCGCCAGTCTGTCCCCGGCATGGGCAGGCCGATGGTCCCCGAGCGGCGCAGTTCGTCGGGTCCGTAGAGCAGGTTGGCCGACACGATGGGGCTCGCCTCGGTGAGCCCGTAACCCTCGACCAGCGGCACCCCGGTGCGCTGCTCGAAGCCCGTCTGGACGTGGGTGTGCAGGGGTCCCGCGCCCGAGACGCAGAACAGGAACTTCTTATCGACGCCGTACTTCTCCAGATCAGGAAAGTCCAGCAGCCGTTGGAACAGCACCTCGGCGCCGATGTACAACAACTCGTGGTCCCCGGTCCCGACCTTCTGGATCGTCTGGCACAACTCCTCGGGGGTGGGGGGCTTGGGGAAGATGATCACCTGTCCGCCCCAGGTGGCGGTCACGTTCATGATCGCCGTCATGCCGAAGGCGTGGAAGAACGGGATCACCGCCAGCGACGAGATGCCGGGGTTGGCCTTGTAGAACCAGGCCCGCACCTGGATCGTGTTGGACAGCAGGTTGAAGTGGGTGAGCACTGCGGCCTTGGGCACGCCCGTGGTGCCCCCGGTCATGATGAAAACGGCCGGGTCCTCGAGGGGGTTCACCTGCACCACCGGCGGGTTGGGGCGGGTGCGCACGAGCTCGGAGAACGCCAGCGCCTCGTGGGGCAGCGGTGCCGAGGGCAGCTTCTTGAGGAGCATGCCCAGGCGCTTCTTCGGCCACGGAAGGAAGTCGCCGAGGTTGGTGCCCACGAGGAACCGCAGTTTCAGATCGTTGCGGATCGGGGCGACCTTGTCCTTGTAGAGGATGTCGAGGAAGACCAGCGCCTTGGCCTTAACGCACTCGAGCTGGTGCTTGATCTCGAGGGGCTTGTAGGTGGGGTTCACGCCCGAGACGATGGCGCCGATGCGCAATGCGGCGTGATAGGCGACCATGTACTGGTAGGAGTTAGGCAAAAGCAGGGCGATGGTCTCGCCCTTCTTCAGGCCCATCTCGAAGAGCGCGGTGGCGAAGGCGTCGATGTCGCGGTCCAGCTCCCGGTAGGTGAAGCGGGAGCCCAGGAACCACACCGCGCTGCGGTTGGGCCAGCGGTGGGCGGCGTCCCGGATGAGCGTGTCCACCGTCTTCTCGGAGAACTCCAGGTTGCGGGGGACCTCCTCGGGCCAGTGGGAGGAGAACCACGGCCGGTCGGCCGCCACGTTGTACGTCGTGTTGAGCATGCGCGACTCCTTGGGGCTAACTGCGGGCGCCGTAGGCCTGGCCACCGAACTGCTCGACGAGCAGGTCGTCGTAGCGGTCCGCGAGCGTGCCGATGCGGCGGATCATGTCCTGCACCGCGGCCACGGTCAGGTCCCGGCCGTTGCGCTCCACCTTGAGGATGACCTTGTTGTCCCGGATGGCGAAGGCGGCACCCACGAGCTCGTTGCTGGCGTTGAGGCCCAGCAGCGTGGGATACAGGTTGATGTTCACCTGCGGGGTCAGCACCACGATGGGGCTGAAGATCTGCAGCGTCTGGTTGCGCTGGCCCCAGGTCAGCGAGATGAAGATGCTCGCCGATCCCTTGGTCAGGCCCCAGGCCATCATCGAGGGCTCCGAGGTCTCGAGCCGGTTCTGCCGGGGATCGAGCCCGAAGTGCGTGGAGAGGGTCTCCTCCACGACGCGGGAGGCTTCCTGGAAAGACAGTCCTTCGGCTTCAGTCATGACCTATTCTTCCTTCTTCGGCGCGCCGGCCCGCAGACCGGCGACCTCCTCCTCGAGGGCCTCGATGCGCGACGAGAGCTTGCCCATCATGGTCTGCATCTGCTCCATCACGTCGAGGAGGTTCTCCAGCTCGGTGAACAACTGATCGACCTCGTCCTCGTCCTCGTCGAGCTCGTCGTCGAGGTCGGCGTCCCCGTCGTCCCCGACCTCCTCGCCCTCGCCGCGGGTGATGGCAGCCTGGTAGTCGGTTCCGCAGGCAGGACACACGTCCACCGAGGGGCCGAGCCACAGTTTGCAACCCGGACACTCGCGCCCCTCGAGCTGCTGCTTGCGGTGGGCCACGACCAGCTCCACGGCCTCGGCTTCGCGGCCGGTCTCCACGTACAGCGTCGCGTGACCGAGGTTGCCCGACAGGCTCTTGAACAACTTGGAGTCGTGCTCGACCACCCGCCACGGGATCTGGTTCTCGTCGAGACGCACCACCACCTGCTCCATCTCGAAGATGGATTCGAGGGTGGCGACGGAGACGAGTTCCACATCGGGGGGACAATTTTCAAACGAAGCCATGGAGGTCCTTTCTGCCGAGGACGGGCCACCGGGCGGTTGTCACGCGGGGGCGTCCTCGTTTCTGAGGGCCTTATCAGATTGGAAAATCCGCGGATTGTCAAGCGGATTGTCGCACGGAAACGATCACCGGACTCCCGTGAAAAGCCGGCCCCAGCGCTGACCGTCCGGCCCCGGGGACAGCCAGATGAACTCGGCCCTCCCCTTGAGGTTCTCCAGGGGCACGCAGGGCGCCGGCTCACCGTCTTTCGTGAGAAAGCGGCTGTCCTCGCTGTTGTCGCGGTTGTCCCCCATCACGAACACGCAGTGCCCGGGCACCTCCCACTCCGACGGGAACTCGGGCGGCAGGGGGCGCGGCGCCAGATCGTAGATGACGCGCCAGGAGCGTCCACCCAGGCGCTCCTCATACAGTTCACATGGTCGGCCCGGGTGCCAATCCTCGTTGAGCTTCTCGTTGCGGTCCATGTAGGCACAGGGTTCGTCGAGCTTGCGATTCTTCACCGCGCGCCACTCGGTCTCCCCCTTCGGGAGGTAATAGACCGTGCGGTCGCGGAAGCGGATGCGGTCCCCGGGCAGGCCGATGACGCGCTTGATCCAGTCCTCGCCGTTGTGGATCGGCTCGATGAACACGACCACGTCGCCGCGCTCGGGGACCGACCACATCACGAAGTGTTTCGGCGGATCCGAGGTGAACGGGACGCGTAGACCGTACACGAACTTATTGACATAAATATAATCTCCTACTTGTAAAGTAGGGATCATCGAACCAGACGGGATGCGGAACGGCTCAAACACGAACGCGCGCAGGAACAGGGCGAACGACGCCGCGATGAGGAACGAGATCACGTAGCCCCAGGCGGGGTGACGCCGATGGGAAGCCAGCGGTCCCTCGAGGAGCCGGGCAAACTCGGCCACGGCGGCCTGCAGATCGGTGGATTTGGAAGCCGGGTCGCCTGTCTCGCGGAGCAGATCGTCCCACACCCGCAGGGCGTTCTCGCCGTCGCGGCGCACGGCCGAATCGAGCCCGACCTTCTTGCGCAGCACGCGGCGGAGCTCCTTCGCCGCTGCCTTGCCATCGGCGAGCGTCCGGCGCCGCTTCCGCCACCGCCCGAAACGCTCCCACCATCGGGCCAACCGGCCCGACGCCTTCTCGGACGTGGGCTTTTTCCTAGAGTTCCTTCGGGACAAGGGTTGCCTCCCGGTGCTCCGTCCGGTGGGCCGTGTGGGCGCGCACCAACACCAGCGCGACCAGGCTCCCGAACAGGATGAAAATGCCAAACGCCTCCAGCCGGTCCGGTATTTCCCCGAAGACCAGGGCCCCGATCATCAGGGACCAGAGGATGGAGGTGAACGAGAAGGCTGAGACCGTCCCCGCCTGCTCGAGCTTGTACGCCATCGTCATGAAGTACTGCGCTATCGTGGTGAGCACCCCCGCGGCCGCCACGAAGCCCCACAGCCGCGGCGAGGGCGTGGTCCAGGTCGAGAGCGCCATGGGCGCCGCCAGAATCATGGTGCAGAACGACAGCGCGTTGATGATCACCGCGGGGTGCTCCCGGGACGAGACGAAACGGATCGACACATAGGCCGCGCTCGCGAGCAGCGCCGAGGCCAAGGCCGGCAGGGCGCCCACGTCCAACTGCGACGGCACCGGCTGCACGATCAACAGCACCCCGGCCATGGCCGTGACCACCAGCGCCACCTTGGCCGCACCCAGGCGCTCACCCAGGACGGGCACCGCCAGGAACGTGGTGAACAAGGGGTGCGCGTAGTGCAGGCTGGACGCGTTGGCCAGCGTCGTCAGTTGCAGCGCCCAGAAGTACAAAATCATGGCCACGCCGCCGAACAGTCCGCGGGCGGCCAGCGGGACGAGGTTGGCGCGGTGCCCCAGGATCGGCTGGCGCACCCGGACCAGCCAACCACTCAGGATGAAAAAGCCCAGCGTGCCCCGCAAAAAAGCCGCCTCCCAGAAGCCGAGCTCCCGGGTGAGCACCTTGATGAACGAGTACGCCACCGAGAAGACGAGGGAGGCGATGATCATGTGGAGGGTGCCGGCGGACATGCCGTTGCCTTTAATGAAAATCCGGAAAAATGGCAATGAAAATGGTAACGTCGGCGGGCCGGATGTGATATGTAGTGCCCCATGCAGGAGCCCCTCCTCACCCGCCTGTCCCAGTTCTACCGGCGCACCCAGGCCGTGCTGGTGCTGGCGATCCTGTTCCCCACGGTGTTCACCACCGCCGTCGGCATCGTCTCCCTGGCCCTGTACTCCGAAGTCAAGGACATCATCTTCGGCGTGCTCACGATCACGTTCGCCCTGGGCATCACCCTGGGCTTCATCATCGTCGCGCTGCTGACCCGCAAGGCCCAGGAGCTCGCGCTCAAGCAGACCCTGTTCCTGGCCAACGTGTCCCACGAGCTGCGCTCGCCGCTCACGGCCATCAAGATGTACGCCCAGACCCTCGAGCGCGGGCCCTCCCCCGAGAACACGCAGATGTGCCTCGCCCAGATCCTGACGGCCACCGAGCGCCTGGACCGGCTGGTGCAACAGATCCTCGAGTGGAAGCGGATCACGACCAAGTCCGACTCCATCGAGCCCAAGGCCTGTCTCGCCAACCTCCCGGCCCAGGACGCGGCCGACCACTTCCTGGTCACCCACCCGGATGCGGCCGACAGTTTCAACGTCGACCTGATGGCCGAACCCCCCGAACTGGAGCTGGACCGCGACTCCCTGGAGCGGGCATTATATAATTTACTCGACAACGCCTACAAATACACGGGCGAGGACCGGGCCATCGGCCTGACCACCCGGATGGTCACCGAGGCCACCCGGATCTCCCGGTTCTTCGAATATAGTATTTCTGATAATGGACCCGGGATCCCCACCGAGCACCTGTCCCACATCTTCGACGTCTTCTACCGCGCCGACAACTCCCTGATGGGGGCCACCGGCGTCGGGCTCGGCCTGGGCATCGCGCGCTCCATCGTGGTGGCGCACGGCGGCTCGATCTTCGTCGAGAGCGAGGTCGACCGGGGCACCCGGTTCATCATCCGGATCCCGCTCACCAACAGCAAAAAGGGCAACGGCTCTGCGAAAGGTACCGAGTCACCATGAACGCACCGGCCGAAATCCTGCTCGTCGAAGACGACCCCGCCCTACTCGCGGGCATGCTGCTGAACCTCCAGATGGAGGGCTACCTCATCACCGCCGCCCCCCGGGGCAAACTGGCCCTCACCCAGTGCGAGAGCCGCAAGTTCGACCTGATCATCCTCGACCTCATGCTGCCGGACATCGACGGTCTCGAGCTCATCCGCGTGCTGCGCGGCCGCGGCGATGCCACGCCGATCCTCATCCTGTCGGCCCGCGGCGACGTGGACGTGAAGGTCCAGGGGCTCCAGGCCGGCGCCGACGACTACATGACCAAGCCCTTCGAACTGATGGAGCTCCTGGCCCGGGTGACCGCCATCCTGCGCCGGCGCTTCGGTTCGTCCCGGGTGGTGACCTTCGGCGACGTCGAGGTGTTCCCCGAGGAGCGCAAAATCCTGCGGGCGGGCAAGGTCGTCCACCTGACCCCCCGGGAGTTCGACCTGCTCAACTGGTTCCTGCTGAACCCCCGCCAGATCACCTCCCGGGACCAGCTCCTGACCGAGATCTGGCAGGCCGGCACCGACGCCACCGAGCGCACGGTGGACAACTTCGTCATGACCTTACGTAAAAAACTCGACAATCCCCGCAAGCCACGCCACTTCATCACCGTGCGCGGCTTCGGCTACCGGTTTCAACCATAAATCAACCACTTGACTATGGTGTTGCCCCGCTTCTCCCACCCCTTCCTTCGGATCCGCGACGCCCTCGAGCTCACCATCGGCTCGGTCCTGCTGGCCTTCGCGGTCACCGCGTACATGGCCCCCAACCGGATCCTGGATGGCGGATTCACGGGCATCGCCATCCTTTTACACCATCTTTTTAATACGCCCATCGGGTCCGTCGCCCTGGCCCTGATGTCCGTCGCCCTGGTCGTGGGTTATTTTAAGCTCGGCCCCAGCTTCGGCGCCCGCACCATCTTCGCCACCGTGCTCTTCACCCTGGCGATCGACTTCTTCAACCACGTCATCCAGATCGAGGCCCTCACCGACGACCTCACGCTGGCCGTGTTCTACGGCGGGACCATCGCCGGGTTCGCCCTCTCCCTGATCTTCCACGCCGGCGGCTCCACCGGCGGCACCGACGTCATCGCCACGCTGATCAAAAGCGCCACCGGGATCAGCGTGGGGCGCGTGCTCCTGTTCATCGACGTGGGCGTGGCCTTCGTGGCCGGCCTCTTCTTCGGCTCCCGCCTGCTGATGTACAGTCTGATCCTGATTTTCATCGAGACCCAGGTCATCGACCTGGTGCTCAACGGTTTCTCGGCCACCCGACGCCTCTGGATCGTCTCGGACCGGGCCGAAGAGATCCGAGCGCACATCGTCGAACACCTCGGGCGCGGCGCCACCGTGTTCGAGGGCACCGGCGGGTTCTCCGGCGAGCCCCGCCGCGTCGTCATCACCTACGTGCCCCGCCGCCTGGTCACCCCGCTCATGCGCGACCTCCACGACCTGGATCCGGACGTGTTCGTCGCCGTGGACGCCGCCGCCCAGGTCTACGGCGAGGGCTTCCGCAGTTTCCGAAACAACCCATAAGAAAGGACGCAACCATCATGCAGAGCCTGAAGAAAGAACGCACCGTCGCCTGTTCCCCCGACAAACTCTTGGCCGTGCTCACCGACCCCGGATTCGAGGTCGCCAAGCAAAAGGACGTCTCCGGAGCGCTGGACGCCTCCGTCAAGGAGCAGAAGCGCAACGACGCCGAGCTCGTCTACGAGGTCCACTCCACCGAGTACGCCAAGGGCATGACCGGCCTGGACAAGTCCAAGACCGAGGCCGTGGTGATCAAGACCCGCTGGAATCTGAAGGAACGGCACGCCGAGTGGACCTGGGAGGGCTCCCAGTACGGCAAGAAGGTGATCGTCTCGGGCACCATCACGATCAAGCCCCAGGGCGAACACTCCCACCTCGTCTCGACCATGGACGTGGAGATCAAGATCCCGCTGGTGGGCGGCGTGGCCGAAAAGAAGACCATCCAGACCATCGACCACACCTGGCCGCGGTTCGATGCCCTGGTGGATACCTACGTCAATAAATAAGTATTTTACTTCTCGCCTTCGGGCTTGGGCGTGGTGGAGCGGGAGCGGCGGCCCATGGGGGCCGGCCGGTCCTTGTCCTTGTCCGGGGTCTTCTCTTTGTCTCTATCTTTGGACCTTAAACCGGGCTTGTCCTTGTCGCCGTTCTTCTCGCTGACGGACTTGGTGAAGTCCTTCACGCCGGTCTTGGTCGGCAGGAACTTCATGGCCCCCAGGGGTCCCGTCATGGAGAGCCCGAAGAAGCCGTCCGAGCGCTTGCCCTTGGCCTGCAGCGATAACTCGATGCCCTCGAGGTTGGGGTGGGTCTTCTTGACCTCGTCGGAGAACTGAAACTTGAAATAGAGGTTGGTCGTCGAGGTCTTGATCGGGGTGCGGAAGGTGATATAGCCCGAGAGCTCGGCCTCGCCGTCCGTGCCTTTGGCGATGATGTCCTTGAAGGACGCCTTGCCCTTCTTGATCTCGACGGCCCCCGAGAACTTGCCCAGGGACAGTTTCGGCAGGGTGAACCCCTCCTTGGCCCAGGCGGCCGACGCCGGGTTGTTGGGGACCGCCACGAACGCCGCCTTCACCTTGGCCTTGCCGTCCCCGACAACGCAGGTCTTGCAGGTGATGGTGAAGTCCCCGTCGGCCCCGCGCATGCCCTCGGGGGGCAACTCCAGCGTCCCGATGGCGGTGAGGCGCCCGGTCATGGGCAGGGTGATGGCCGAACCGATCCCCGGGATCTTGTCCACCTTCACGTTCTCCACGTTCAAACTCAGCCGCCGCGCGCTCTTCTTCACGTCCACGTTCCCGATGATGCGACCGCCCAGCATATTGGCGTCAAATGAAAATTTCTTCGAATCTCCCAGCAGCGAGAAGACGCTCGCGTGCAGCGCGAGGGACTCGATTCGGATGACCGACGGGCTCTCGGGGTCCTTCGGGGTCTTCTCGGTGAGGGTGATCCCCGAGAGCGCGAGGCCGGAGAAGCCGGAGAGCTCCACCGAGGCGAGCTTCACGTCGTAGCCGGTGGCCTTCTCGAGCTCGGAGGTGACGCGGACCTTCACCAGATCCCAGTCCATGAAAAAGGAGAAGGCCGCATAGAACGCCAGGCCTCCCAGCAGCCCGTACCCCAGGCTCCACGCGATCTTGATGCCCAGTTTCTTCCACCACATGATGGCCTCCTCACGCTCACAACCGTGGTGAAGTCCACGGATACCGTTCTTATTACAAAGTAAATGATCCAGCCACTTCGAGGCTTCCAACGGGTCGTCCTTTTGCATGCGTCCCTTATTCCGGCACTAAATCTCTTCCTTCTCGGACCGGGTGGCGTCTTTCTTTTCACCCTTGGTCTTTTCCTTGTCCGATTCGGCCGCCTTGTCATGCAGGGCCTTGAGCTCCTCGGCGCTGCGCTTGTAATAACTGGAAACGAACAAGACTGGATCCATCCGGTCCGGCTGACCTCGGCGCGTATTTAATTTAATCTCAGATACCATCATCAAGTAATTCCCGCGCTCCACCTGGTCTAGGAACTGGAAGAGCCCCTTGATGGGCGCGTCATGGAGCTTCAGTTCGACGCTCTCGACCAGGATCTCCTGATTGTCCCCGAGATTC
The DNA here is from genome assembly GCA_938004375.1 of uncultured Pseudomonadota bacterium. Classification (GTDB taxonomy): domain Bacteria; phylum Myxococcota_A; class Polyangia; order HGW-17; family HGW-17; genus HGW-17. The sequence continues at coordinate 16,252 of CALKWH010000049.1, read as the reverse complement.
TTGGGCTTCTGTGGGGTGATGTTGGGGGACAGTTCGAACTGCTTGGCGATGGTGTCCAGGTGGCCCTGAAGTATGGGGGGTTTCTGCACCGCCTTGAGCTCCAGCGTCGCCTGGGCCTGCTGGTTTTCCTGCACCGCGCTGCGGTTCTTCTGGAGCAGGCTCACGGCGTCGCGCAGAGCGGTGATGCGCTCCCGCCGCTCGTCAAATCCTTCCTTGATGAAGAACACGAACAGGAAGAACACGAAGCCCAGCACCACGAGTACCAAGGCCACCAGGATCTGCTGCTCCCGGACGGTCAGTTGGTCGTAGGTATTTTCAATTTTGGACATCCATTTCATTTATACACCGCCTTCTCACAGACAGTCCATCGTGATCTCGATGGTGAACTCCCGCCGCTCCTCTTCACCCGTGCCCACGGTCTTGATGGCGCCCGGCGAGATCTCCTGGAAGCACTCGATGCGCTTGAGGCCGCGGACGATCTCGTCGACCTCCTGGGCGGTGGTCACGGTGCCCCCGAGGCTCACCTTGCCGGAGCGGATGTGGATCTTGTTGATATCCACCCGCACCGGCGTGATGGGTGCCTCTTTTTTGGGCTCCTTGCCGTCCCCGGTGGAGGCACCGTTTTTCCCGTCGGGCTTCTTGTCCTCGGGCTTCTTGTCCTCGGGCTGCGTCGGCCCCCCCGCGGCCGGCGTTCCCCCGGTGAACGCTTCGTCCTTCTTTTCCTCGGGCTTGGCGCCGTCGCTCGAGGCAACCTCCTCCGTCGGAGCCGCGGGCGATTCGGCTCCGTCCGGCGCGTCCACCGCGTTCGCCGGCATCTGCGCAGAAATCTGGCTCAACAGCACCCAGGCGCTCATGCGGGGCAACAGCGCGGTGGAGCCGGTGCCCTTGTTCTTCTCCGTCTTCTGCTTGATCTGCTTGCGAATCACCTTCGGGTCGTAGATGGGTTTGCCCAGCACCTCGGTGCTCAGTTGTCCCGTGAGCGCCAGCAGGTCCCGCTCTTCCTTCTCCAAACGCCACAGCGTGAACAGCCCGGAGCCTACCATCATTGTAAAAAAGATACTCAACCCCAGGATCACCGCCAGGGCCTTCTTCTTTACCAGACTCTCCTTGGCCCCCAGGGCGAATTCCCCGCGCCGGAAGTTCAACGCCTCGTGGGACAGGGTCAACGAGGCCAGCGCCACCAGGCCGGCCTGCTTGGGATCCACCAGGGTCTCCCCGGGCACCTGACCCACCTGCACCGGCACGCCGAAGAAGGCCGCCGCCGCCGTGGCCAGCCCCGGCAACCGGGCGCCGTCGCCGATCAGGACCAGCCGCTCCACGGTCTCGTGATGCCGAGTCTGAAACGCCAGCAGAAAGCGGCGCCACTCCTCGAAGGCGCGCTCCACCTCGGTGCGGATCACCTGCTCGAAGCCCTCTTCCTGATGGCCGGGAGCCGAGATGCGCCCCTGCAGGTGCAGCCAGTCCCGCACCTGATCGGAATCCTGATGACTGTACTTCGAGAGCGCCTCCACCACGGAGTCCATGCCGTCGGCCCAGGTGCGCACCGCCCGGAGCCGCCCCTGGACCACCGCGGCCAGGTGGGTGACCCGGGCGCCCACGTCGATGACCGCCGTGCAGGGCTCTCCCAGCGGAGCGAAGAACACGGCGCGGTTGGCCGGGTGGACCAGCCGGTTGACCTCGAGGCCCGCGGCGGCGAACCGCTGCAACTCGGCGGCGATCTCGTCTTTCGCGGCGGCCAGCACCAGCACCTCGGTCCGGTCCTTGTGCGTCACGTGGCCGTGCGTGATGATCAACTCCGAGACGTCCATGGGGATCTGATCGTCGAGCTCGTAAGAGAGCAGGGGCTCGATCTTCTTCAGATCCGTGAAGGGGAACTCCAGGTTGCGCACGAAGACGGGTCGATCCAGGCTGGCGGTCACCTTCACGTGGGCGAGGTCGAGGCGGCCGACGAGCGAGCGCACGGCCTCGTCGAGCCGTTCGGGATCCTCTGGGCGCGGCAGCGTCTCGTACTGCTGCACCTTCACGCCGCTGCGGGAGAAGTCGACGACGCAGCCGGAGATGGTGGCACTTCCAATGTCGATGGCACCTACCATGGTCATATGGTCACCTAGTCCTCTTTCCAATAAATATAGGCGCCCTGGGCGCCCTCGCGGCCGGGCTGCGTGGAGACGGCCATCTGGTCCCACACCGCCTCGATGGCGAACATCGCCTCGTCCGAGAGCCCCACGGCCCGGATGCGGTAGTAGCGCTTGGCGCCGCCCACGACCAGAGTCTGGAGCTTGGCAGCGTCGAGCTCCACACCCTGGACCTGGGCGTCGGCGATCCCGTCCTGGCCCAGATCCCCAGAATCTTCAATGTCAGTCCCTAAAACCGTCGAAATCATCGTGGAAGCCGTCCCCGGCTGGGCCACGGCCCCGATGAACGACTGCAGGTCCTTGCACAGCACCGGCACCTGGGGGGCGACAGTGGTGGCCAGCAGTTTGAGTTTCACGGGGTCGCTGATCACCGGGTCCTCGGGGGAGGCCGCGGTCAGGATGATCAGCCCCGCGATCAACTGCCAGTTGTTCGGGTCCATGGCGCACAGGTGGAGCTGGCACCCGCCGTACACGCTGAAACTGTCGCCGAAGTTCGCCCAGAACAGGTCGTCGACGCCCCGGATCAGGCGCAAATCGCTGACCGAGTCCAGGAGGTTGTTCTTGGACAGGTACGGCTCCGGCTGGCCTTTGTAGTAACTGTCTTCATCCTCGGCCCCGCCGGTGTTGCTCTGGTCGAAGTCCACGAAGTCGATCAGCGCCCCCACCTGCTGTGAGCGGTCCAATGTCTGGCCGTCATCCAGGATGCGTCCGAAGAACTCGTCGTAGCGCCGGTCCAGGAACAACCCGAGGGTGAGGTTGGTGAGCCGCTCCAGTTGGGTGGAGTTGAAGGCGCAATTCAAATTGATTCGCCCTTCCTCGGGCCGATAGAGCTCGAGCACCCCCGACCCCTTCTCGGGCAGCTCGCCGAGCCCGCGGGCCTCACCGCCGAGCAACTGGGCGGCCAGGGTCTCGTCGAAGAACATGGGGATCATCATGGGGACGACCTGGGACATGTCGATGCCCAGATTCTGTACCATGGAATTATTATCAATAAACTTGGCCTGCACCCGCAGGAAGAGGCGGGTGATCTCGAGGGTGGAGTAGGCGTAATAGCGCGCACGCATGCGCTCGCCTTCGGCGATGGCGGCCGCCTTGTGGGTGCGGGATTGGTAAACAAATATATTAATCAATACCGCGATCAGCGAAAGGCCGAACACGACGACGAGCAGGGCGACCCCACGCTGATTCCGGGAAGCGGGCACGCACCTGTCCATCACTGCACCCTCGGAATTTCGATGGGGCGAGGCGTGCGACCGCCGGACTGCCCACCCTGGTTGGGGTTGGTACGACCACTCTGTCCACTCTGTCCACCCTGTCCACTCTGTCCACTCTGCCCGCCCTGAGTCGAGAAGTTGGTGACCTTGCCGGTGGCCGGCAGCAGGTTCAACGGCTCCGCGAGGTGAGGACGCGCCATGCTGTGGAAGTGGGCGATCACGCCGCCCACGTCCACGGCCAGGTGCACCCGCACGAGCTGGGGCAGGCGCCCGCTCTGCCCGTCCATGGTGGTGGTGTCCCAGGAGTCGACCCATTCGTCCTTGGTTGCGTCGAAGAACCACACGTCGAACAACTCGACGCGGCCCACCAGGCGGCGGGTCTCGGCGGGCATGGTCTCCGGATCCACCGCCTCCAGGCGTCGGCTCTCCCGGCGGACCAGCGCGTCCTGACCCGGGTGATCCGGGTCCCGCTCCAGCCGGTAGGTGACCAGGCAGGAATCCGATTCGTGGGCGTTGCGCCGGGTGGGGCGGTGGGACATGGTCGAGAAGACGAGCTCGGCGCCGCGGGTGTCGGGGATGCCCCGGAAGAGGGTCCGCTTGAACTCGGCCGCGGTGTCCTCGCCCAGGGACAGATAGGCCATGTTCAGGTCCTGGACGAACAGATCCAGCGCGGCGGCCGTGGCCTGGGTCTGCACGGCCCGCTCCTCGGACACCTCCTGGGACGCCCGCGTCGAACGGATGGTGCTGAAGATGATGAAACTCATGAACGCCACGAGGGTCATGGCCACCAGCACCTCGATCAGGGTGAAGCCGCGGGAGGATTTCATGGGATCCGCCCTCCCGAGGGGCCGCCGCTCTGTCCGCCGCTGCGCCCACCACTTTGTCCACCGCTCTGTCCGCCGCTCTGTCCGCCGCTCTGACCCCCACCGGTCAGGCCGGTCAAATCCATGATGTTCTGATCGAGGATCATGGGATCGGTGAAGAAGGCCACCAACTCGTAGGAGCGCTCCTTGCGACCGACGCGCCAGGCCACGACCACCCGGACGCGGCGCACCGCCTGCTCCATGACGTTCTGGATCCCGGAGAGGGCCATGGTGAGGACGTTCCCCATCATCCCGGTGAGCCCAGACAGCAGATCTCCGCCGCCGTCGGGCAGCAACTGGGTGAGCAGGTCCTGCATCAGCGGCGGCAGGCCGGGGGTGCTCCCATCCGTGGTCGTTCCGGTGCCGTCGTCGAGGCCGAGGCCGCCGGCCATCTGCTGCTGGAGCATGGCCATGTCCGGCATCACGATTTTTTCGATATAGATGCAGTATTCGAACGAGTCGGTACCCTCGAGCCGGTCCGAGGCGAAGTCGCCGCAGAGCTCGCCCTCGAAGGTGCCGAAGCCCTCCTTGCGCAGCAGTTGCTCGGTCTCCAATATTTTATAATTTGCTAAATGCACCCCCTGCAGGTGCATGCGGGCCTCGATGTTGCGAACCACGGAGTCGGTCTGTCCCTTGAGGATCCACACCAGGGACATGGCCAGGATGGTGAGCGCCACCAGGACCTCGAGCAGGGTAAAGCCGCCTGTTCGGGCGGACGCGGACGGGCGCGTCATTCCTCGTCCTCCCCGTCCGGCGGGGCCTCGTTGCCGGCCGCGTCCTCGCACAGGTCCTCGGGCACCACGAAGCCCTCCTCGAAGCGAACGTGCCCGGTCATGGGCTCCACGATCAGGGACAGTTCGTGCTCGGCGGTGGAGCGCAGCAGGATCACCGCGCCCCAGTTGGTGCCATTGGGAAAGAATACCAGGCTCACCAGCCCGCTGGAGTATTCTTTATTTAAACAAGGATAAGTCACCGAGGCGATGCGCACGTCCTCCAGAACCAGAGCGGTCTTCAACGACGTCTCCAGGGGCTCCCAGAGCGAGGGCGGCGGCAAGAACGGCTTCCCGGTGTCGGCTGCGCCCACCGGTCCCACGGGGTTCCCCGGATCCAGACGCACCCAGTTCTCGTAGCGCCACTCCAGGTCCTCGCCGGCCTCGTCATCCACCCGGGGATCCCGGTGGGGCAGCGCCACGCCCGGGGGGAAGCGCTCCACGCTCAGCGTGGGGTTCTCCTTGTCCAGGTCCATCACGATGCGCAGCATGGTGCGCGAGGTGCGGGCCCGCCCGGCGACGAACCGCACCCCGCCGGCGAACTTCCGGGCGGCCTCCCGCAGGCGCATCTTGGGCAACTGCGAGAAGCTCACCGCCACCGCGCCCACGAGCATGGCGGCGATGACCACCACGACGAGCACCTCGACCAGCGTGAATCCGCTTTTTCCAGTGATGCCGCTACTCGCCGCAGTCTTCATCTTTGATGTCGTCCCCCGTCCCGAAGTCCTCGTCGGGACCCGCGGAGATCACGCAGATGGACTTGTCCTGCTTCTCGACCCTGAGCTCGTTGCCCCAGGCGTCGGACAGATCCTTCTTCTTCAGAGTGCCTTCGGACATCATGAGCTCGAGGATGGCCTTGGCGTCCTTGCCCTTGTTGGTGGGTTCGGAGGCCTCTGCGGTGAGTGACTGGGCGATGCGGTTGACCTGGGTCTGGGTGGTCTTCTTCTTCGCCTTCTTCAGGTAGGACATCACGCCCACCGTGACGGCGCCCATGACCATGCCCATGATCACGATGACGACCATGATCTCGATGAGGGTCATGCCCCGCTGCCGACGGGATTTCTTTTCTGCGCCCTGCTCGGGGGCGGCCTCGGGGGTGCGGATGATGGTTTCAGGGTTCTCGGAATGCATCTCTCTCCTCCTACATGGCCAGGTTGTTCATCTGCATGATGGGCATCAGGATGGACATGACGATGAAGCCCACCATGCCGCCCATCAACAGGATCATCAGCGGCTCGAGCACGGACGTGAGCTTGGAGAGGGTGGTCTCCACCTCGTTGTTGTACGCGAGCGCGATATTGTTTAACATTTGCTCCAATTGCCCGGATTTTTCTCCGATGGCCACCATATGGCTCACCAGGGGCGGAAACTCCTTCGACCGCTCCATCACCCGGGCCATGCTCTCGCCCTCGCGCACGGCCACGGCCACGTCGTCGACCACCTCCTGCAGCCGGGTGTTCCCCATGACGCTCTTGGAGATCTCGAGGGACTGCAGGATCGGCACGCCCGAGTGCAGCATGGTCCCCAGCGTGCTGGAGAACCGCGCGATGGAGAGGATGCGCACCAGCTCGCCCACCAGCGGGATCCGGAGCAGGAAGCGGTCCCAGACGTGGCGCCCGGAGTCCGAGCGCTTCCACTTCCTGAAGCCCCACACGGCGGCGACCAATCCGAGGATCATCCAGTACCACGAGCTGCCCACGATGTCGCTCACGGAGATGAGAAACCGGGTGTAGATCGGCAGCGTCTGGCCGCTGTCCTCGAACACGGTGACCACGTTGGGCACGACGGTGGTCATCAGCAGACCGACCATGCCGGCGGTGATGAACACCATGATGATGGGGTAGGTCATGGCCCCGGAGACCTTGTCCTTGAGCTTCTGGTTGCGCTCGAGGAACCCGGCGAGCTGGAACAGCACCTCGTCCAGGTTGCCCGCGGCCTCGCCGGAGCGGACCATGGACACGAAGAACTCGTCGAACTCCCGGGGGTGGGCGATCAGCGCGTCCGCCAGCGAGCGCCCCTCGTTGACGGTGCGGCGCACGGTGAACACCAGGGCGGCCAACTTCTTCTGGCGGCGGTCGCTCTGGAGCTGGTCCCCGATGGCGGCCAGGCTCTCGGTGAGGGGCACGCCCGCCTTGAGCAGCGTGGCCAACTGCCGCGTGAAGACGGCGATGGCCATGGGAGATACTTTGTTCAAAAAAGATATTTCCACCTCGCGCTGCAGGCCCTTGCCCTTCTCGGAGGAGAGCCGTACCTCCTGCAAAAAGAGGCCCTCCTTGCGCAGTTGCGCCCGCAGCGCCTTCTCCGAGTCCGCGTCCCGGGAGCCCTTCACGGCTTTCCCGGAAGCGTTCAGACACTTATAAACAAACATCGGCATGGGCGTCGTCTCCTAGGCCTGGTCCTCGGTGGTCACGAGCATGACCTCGGAGAAGCTCGTGATCCCGGAGATGACCTTGCGGGCCCCGTCCTGCCGCAGCGTGCGCATCCCCTTGGAGATGGCCAGCCGCTTGATCTGGTTCGCGTCGATCTTCTTCATGGACATCGCGCGCACGTCGTCGTCCATGATCAGCAGTTCGTAGATGCCGGTCCGGCCGGCGTAGCCCGTGTTCAGGCAGTGATGACAGCCCTTGGCGCGAAAGACGTGGCCCTTCGGGGGCCGGCGGAAGTTCTCCGGCACCGGGTGGAAGTCGGCGGTGCCCGCGAAGAACCGGTCCGGGTCCACGCCCATCTCGGCGAGCTCCTCCCGGGTGGGCACGTAGGGCTCCTTGCAGTGCGGGCACAGGCGGCGCAGCAGGCGCTGGGCCAGGATGCCGATGAGGGACGACGCCACCAGGAAGGGCTCCACGCCCATGTCCACGAGGCGGGTGAGGGCGCCGGCGGAGTCGTTGGTGTGCACGGTGGAGAGCACCAGGTGGCCGGTGAGCGACGCCTGGATGGCGATCTCGGCGGTCTCCAGGTCGCGGATCTCGCCGACCATGATCACGTCCGGGTCGTGGCGCAGGAACGATCGCAGCCCGGCCGCGAAGGTCAGTTGGATCTTGGGGTTCACCTGCACCTGGGAGACCCCGGCGAGCTGGTATTCGACCGGATCCTCGATGGTCAGAATGTTCAGATCCGGCTTGTTGATCTTGTTCAGCCCGGCGTAGAGCGTGGTGGTCTTGCCCGAGCCGGTGGGGCCCGTGACCAGGATGATCCCGTGGGGCCGCTCGATGATCTCCTCCATCATCTTGAGGTCGTCGGTGTAGAAGCCGATGTCGGCCAGCCCCAGGAGGATGGAGCTCTGATCCAGCAGGCGGATGGTGATGCGCTCGCCCCGGGCGGTGGGGATGGTGGCCACGCGCATGTCGATGTCGCGCCCCGCGATCTTCCGGCGGATGCGGCCGTCCTGGGGCAGGCGCTTCTCGGCGATGTCCAGGCCGGACATGATCTTGATGCGCGCGACGATGGAGTTCAAATAATTCTTGTTCGCGTGCTTGGTCTCATAGAGGATGCCGTCGATGCGGTAGCGGACGACGACCTCCTTCTCGCCGGGCTCGACGTGGATGTCCGAGGCGCGCTCCTTGGCCGCGTTGAAGATGATGGCGTTCACCCAGCGGATGATCGGGGCCTCGTCGGAGAGGTCGATGTTGTCCACCAGATCGTCCACATCCTCCTCTGAGAAGCCCTCGCCCTCGTTGGCGAGATCCACGGTCTGGCTCTTGCGCGTGTACGCGCGGTTGATCAGGGAGAGAATGCGGTCTGCCTCCATGAGCGTCACAAGGAACTGGGCCGAGAGCCGCACCGCCAGGTCGTCCATGATCCAGTAGGCCATGGGATCGGCCACGGCCACCAGGATGCGGCCGTCCTCGCCGCGCCACAGCGGCAGCACCTTGTTCTGCTTCGCGTAGTTGATGGAGATGCGCTCCAGCAGCGTGAGGTCCACGTCCTCGGGCTTGAGGTCCTGCTCCTGATACACGACCCCCTGCTGGAGCGCCAGCGCCCGCAGCACGTCCTTTTCGTTGACGAGCTTCTCTCGGACCAGCCACTCGCCGATCCGGACCCCGTCCTTGCGTTGCCCCGTGAGCCCGCGCTCGAGGTCCAGCCCAGACAGCCCGAAGTGGGTGACCAGGATCTCGCCGATGAGTCGGTGACGCAACATGCGCTACCTCCCGGCCGGTTTCGGAGCGGGGGTCTTACCATCGGCCGGCGGGGTCTTACCGTCGCCCGACGGGGTCTTACCGTCGCCCGACGGGGTCTTACCATCGGCCGGCGGCGTCTTGTCTTCCGCCGGTTTCTCTTCGTCTCCGTGATCCGCGTCCTGCTCCTCGCGCATTTTTTGCAACATACGCCGCACCTCGCGCACGTCGGACTTGTTCACGCTCACCGGTCCCGAGGAGTCCACGACCTTGTACTCGTCCAGGGCCTTCTTGCGCTGGGAGATGTCCTCCTCCATGCGGTGGGCGGTGCGGTTGATGTCCTCGAAGAAGCCGTGCTTGTGCTTGTAGTTGATGTCGGCCTCGAAGTCGTGGTCCTTGAAGGACGTGTACTTCTCGATGAACTCCTTGCGCAGTTTGACCTTCTCCATGAAGATCCGGCGCAAATCGCTCTCGTCGCGGATGACGTAGGGCGTGATGAAGATCAGCAGGTTGGTCTTCTCGGTGACGCGCTTGGTGGACTTGAACATGTAGCCCAGGATGGGGATGTCGCCCAGAAGCGGCACCTTCTGCACGTTCTCCTTGATTTTCTCGGTGATCAGGCCGCCGATGACCACGGTCTGCTGGTCCTTGACTACGACCACGGTGGTGGCCTTGCGCTTCGAGGTCGTGGGACCCACGATGGCGTCGATGGACTTGACCTCGTTGATCTCCTGCTCGACCTCCATGCGGACGAAGTCGCTCTGGTTCACGTGGGGGGTGAGTTTGAGTTTGAGGGCCACGTCCTGGCGCTGCACGGAGACCATGGGCAAAGAAGTCAAGGCGGACGAGCTCGAGAACGAGGACGCGAGGGAACTGAGCGAGGAGTAACCGCTCTGGAACGGCACGTTCTCGCCCACCGTGATCTCGGCCTCCTCGTTGTCGGTGGTCAGGATGTGCGGCGAGGAGATGACGTTCACCGCGTTGTCGCTCTGGAGCGCCTGGAACATCACGCCGAAGGACGGGAACGAGAGCCCGGGGATGCCCAGGAGCGACTCGGCGTCCTTGATCTCAGGGCCGCGCAGACCCACCGCCAGGCCCATCAGGGACAGCGGATTCATGATGATCGAGTTCATCGAGGAGTTGGTGATCGAGCCGCCGAAGAGCAGGGACTGCTTGTCGCCTGAGCCGACGGGATCGCCGCCGTGGAAGGACACGCCCAGGTTGCGGGTCTTGTCCAGGGACACCTCGAGGATGGTGACCTCGACGAAGACCTGACGGCGGGGGCGGTCCAGCTCCTTGATGACGCGCTTGAGGGCGAGGAAGTCCTTGTTCGAGGCCACGATGACCAGGCTGTTGGTGGCCGGGTCGGGCTGGATCTGGACCGGACCCTGGAACAAACTGTCGGTGCCGCCACCCATGCCCCACGGGTTGCCGTACTGGCCGCCGCCGAACTGGCCGCCGCGCTGGGCGTTGCGTGTCGAGGAGGTGCGCGACGTGCGCGACGTGCGCGAGGTCGTGGTGTTGGTGCGCCCACCCGTGGACGAGCTGCCGGTGAGCGCCGAGAGCAGGCTGGCCATGTCCTCGGCGACAGCGTTCTCTAAATAAATGATGTTAATTTTTTCTTCACCACCCGGCAGAGGAACGTCCAACTTCTGGAACAGCGCCAGCAGTTCGAGATAGGCCGTGTCGTTGGCGACGATGAGCAGGCTGTTGGTGCGGGGCTCGGCGATGATCTTGGAGATCCGGCTCTTGGTGCCGACGTTCTGAACGCCGCCGCCGGCGCCGCCCGGGCTCGCCGGGCTCTGCGGGCTGTAGACCTTGGCGCCCTGGCCGCGGCGTCCGCCCATGTTCATCGGGGGCGCGCTGCCACCGCCACTGGAACCCTCGGAGCCGATATCGAAGACCTCGGTGAGTTTGGTCGCGATCTCCTCGGCGTCGGCGTTCTTCACCTTCAACACCCACACGCGCTCGTCGTGGACGCCCTCCACGTCGAGTTGGCCCAGGATCTTGATCAGTCGGGTGATGCTGGTACCCAGGTCCGTGATGATCAGCAGGTTGGTGGGCGTGTAGGTGGTGATGTCGCCGTACTTGGACTTGAACTTGCCCAGCACTTCGGCCACCTCCGAGACGCTGGCGTGCTTGACCCGGATCATGGCGGTGGTGAAACTCTCGTTGTTGGCGACGGCCTCCCCGGGGACGGTGAGCGGTTGGATCGTGCCGTTCGCACCCTGGATCTCGATAATTTTATAATATTGGCCTGATTGCTGGATGGTGAGGTTCATCGCCTCCAGAGCGGAGAGGAACGCCTTGTAGGCCTCGTAGGCGGTCACCTCGGAGGGGCTGTAGATCGTCACCCGCTGCGCCCGCAAACCGGCGCTGACGATGAAGCGCTTGCAGGTGATCGAGGAGATCCAGGACACCAGGTCCGCGAGCGTGGACTCGGGCTTGAGCGTGACCTTCATCTTGCGGTAGCCCGGGACGTTCTTGCACTCGTTGAAGTTGGGGTCGTCCTTGGCCGAGCCGGCGTCGGCCGTGGAGCCGGGAGCCGGGGGCTTGGCGCCGCCGGGCCCACCGGGCTGCCCGCCGGGGGCGGCGGTGGGGCTCGTGGTCGGCCCCGGCACCGGGCGGACCGGGCGGTTCAGCGGCGAGGGCTGGGCCGACGTCCGGCCGGGGAGAAAGCCAGCAATGAGCAGGGAAACAAGAAAGAGAGCGCGCATCGTCATCTCCAGGTGTTACCGGATGTCGTAGTCCATGTTGATGGTCTGCCCCCCGCGGTTCACGGACAGGGTCAGATGGTTGGCGTCCTTGAGCTTCGTGTACAGGGCGAACGTCTGGTCGATGGAATCCAGTTGGATGTTGTTGACCGAACTGATGGTGTCCCCGGAGCGGATCCCCAGTTTGTAAAACACCGAGAAGGACCGGACGAACGAAACCTTGAAGCCGCCGTTGGGGTCGGGCAGGACCCGGGCGCCGCTGCTGGCCGAGGCCATGTTCTTCATGAAGTCGGTGATCACCGCCTTGTCGACCTCGTATTTGTATGGACCGACCTGGCGGATTTGATTGTCCTCGGGCTTGGCGCCGGCCGCCGGGGGCGGCGTGGTGGTGGCCACGACCGGACTGCTCTTGGCCTCGCCGAGGAGATTGAGCACCTTCTCCTGGCCGCCCTGGGTGAAGACGACCCGCTTGGCCTCGATGGAGACCACCGTGGCGTCCCCGAGGGAGTCCCCCTCGGAGAGCAGGACGAACTTGGCCTCGGCGTGGGCGGTGAGGATCACCGTCGCCAGGGAGTCCGCCGGCTTGGAGGTCACCACCATGGTGCCCACCAACTCCGCCCCCTCGAGGGAGGCAACCGGCGGTGGCTGCCCCGGCTCGCCGGGGGTCCCCGCCAGATCGTCCAATGTTATGGGCTCGCAGGTCGCGCAGAAGATGTTCCGCCGCAAGAGGCCGCGCAGGTCGGCCACGACCTCGGGCTTCTTCGGTGTCAAGGCCACCGTGGCCGCAGGGCGGCGGGGGCTCTCGGCGCTGGGCGCGGCGTACAACTTCCAGGCCACCATATCGGCCGCGATCACGCCGGCCCCGAGCCCCTGCAGCAACACCAGGGTCGCCTGAATCAAATGGGGATAAAATCGAGCCAGACCTTCCATGTGAATGCCAACTCCTGCAGGAACCCGGCGAAGATTCAGTCGGGGACGCCGGTCCGCGGCCGCTTGTGCAAGAACCGGGCCGGTGCCGGGGCATTCCGCATCATGGTGATTTTTCCTCGTCTTACAAGGAAAATCGTCGTGTTTTGACAAATTGACAAAGGGTGGGCCCAGGGCGTCTCCCTGTAGGACAAATTGTCACGACCCCCAGGCCTCGAACAGGGCCAGGTGCGTGGCGGGTGTGAGCTGCTCGGGACGCCGATCCAACGGCACCGGGGGAGCCGCGCGCAGGACCTCGAACCGTCCGGGCGACAACATGGATCCCAGGCTGTTCCCCAACTGCTTGCGGCGCATGGAGAACAGCCGGGTCAGCCAGTCCGACAGGGCGTCCCAGTCCGGTGGCGAGGCGAGCTCCAACGGCTCAAAGCGCACCACCGACGAGGTCACCTTGGGCGCCGGCGAGAACGACCCCGGGGAGACGTGGAAGCAGAGCCGGCACGCGGCCGCCAGTTGGGCGATCACCGAGAGCAGGCCGTAGTCCCGCGAGCCCGGCGCCGCGACGATCCGTTGCGCCACCTCCCGCTGGAACATCAGGATCCAGGGCCCGTGCCCCCGGCCGGTGCGCACCAGATTGATCAGGATCCGGGCGGCCACGCAGTAGGGCAGGTTGCCCACCACCGCGATGGGTCCAGAGGACGGCGCCCCGGAGGGCGGCGCCCCGGAGGACGGCGCCCCGGAGGGCGGCGCCCCATCCGCCGGAGGCGCGAGGGACGAGAAGTCCAGCGAGGTCGCGTCGGCCTCGAGCAGGGAGAACCCGGCCTCCGCCCCGAACCGCCCGGCCAGGAAGCGGGCCGACTCGGGGTGGGGCTCCACCGCCAGCACCCGGTGCCCCCTCTCCAGCAGCGCCCCGGTCAGGGCGCCCCGGCCGGCACCAATCTCGATCACTCCGGCTCCCGCGATGGGCACGAGGTCCACGATCTTGTCGATCACTCCGGCGTTGACGAGATAGTTCTGCCCCCAGGCCTTGCTGGGAAGCCAGCGCTCCGGTCCCAGGTCGGACGCGCGCGTCATCGGCTCATTCCCCGCCCAGGAGCAGCAGCAGCCGCAGCGCCTCATCCTTCATCGGCCCGTCGGGCACCAGGGCAGCATATTTTTTGACATATATTATAGCCATCGCCCGGTTCCCGGTCTCCTTGTAGGCGCCGCCCAGCAGCCGGCAAGCCTCGGCGAGCATGGACTCGAGGGTGTCCGTCTGCCAATGGGTCGCCTCTTCCGGGAGGCGTTGCTCCCGGGAGTGCTTCTCCAGTTGCTCCACAACAAACACGAGGTTCGGGATCGCCGGCCGCAGCGCGCCGTTGCCCAGTTGGGTCTTACCCAGCAGATAGCGGGCGAGGATGTTCTTCGGGTCGGCCTTGACGGCCTTCTGGAACGCGACCTCGGCCTCCCGCTTCTGACGCAGGGAGACGTGGCAGCGCCCCTCCAGGATGAACCGCTGCACCTCCTCGATGCCGGCCTCCTTGGTCTTCTCCAGCAGGCGCAGCGCCTCCTTCGGGTTGTCCTGGGTGGCCAGGATCTGGGCTTTGCGGAAGAGGAACGGCCCATGATCCGGGGTCTGGCGCAGCCCGGCGTCCATCGCCGCGAGCGCCATGTGCGGGCGCTTGAGCCGGCTCTCGAGCTCGGCCCAGCGCATGAACCAGGCATGCACCGGGTGACTCATGGCCTGCACGGCCTGCAGGATGGTCTTTCCCCCGGACTCGTGCTGGCCGCTCTCCAGTTGGATGAACCCCACCAGAAAAAGGGCCTCGGCGTCCTGGGGGTTCGCCTTGATGGCCTTGTCCGCGAAGAAGCGCGCGCGCATCAGCCGATCCTTGCGGGTGCCGGCCAAGTACAACTGCGCGGCCGCCTTAAAAAACAGGGGTTCCCGAAAGATCTCCTGGTACTTGTCCAGAATCTGGTGTGCCTCCTGCAGTTTGCCCGCTGTCCCTAGGATGAGCAGCATCGCCGCCGCTGCCCGGGCGCCCGGAGAGACACGTTGCCACTGGGAGTCGGCCCAGGCGACCGCCTGCGGGTCCTGGCTGTCCATCAGTCGGGCAAACATCCCGACGGCCTCGAGCTCGAGCCGGGCGGAGCCCTTCAGTTGAATCCCCTGGACAGCCTCGATCACCTTCTTCCATTCCTGGGTCGAGAGCGCCTGAACCAGGCCGAGGATCCGCAGGAACTGCGCCACCTGAGGACTCTCGTCTTTCTTGGCTTCCTTCCACGCCAGCACGGCCTTCTCCACGACAGCGACCCGGTCGGGGCGCTGCCAGATCCCCGTCCACAGGGCCTCCAGGGTCCGCGGCAGATCCGACGTGAGGCCCGCTTGGACGGCCGCGTCCACTTCCTCGGCCTCGGCCTGGGACAACACCAGGATCAATGGCGCCACTGCCAGGCTCCCCTCCGGATCACGCTTCTTCAACTCTTCCCAAGCCGTCTGCGCCGGATTTCTGCGTCCCTCGACCAACCAGGCCACGATGGTGGGCAACTCCTGGTTCAGGGAGATCGTGGTGGCGAACTTTCCCAACTGCCCGTGGAACATCCGCAGGCGCCCACACAGGCTCCACACGAGGGCCTCCCGCTCATCCTCGGTCATGGCCTTGTCGCACAGGGAGCTGGCCGTGTCGAGCTGGCCCTGCTCCCAGGCCGAGATCGCGGCGAACGCGAGGTTCATCGCCCGGAAACGTCGCCCCACCTGCTCGAGAACGACCGGCTCTGCCACGGCAATGCGGGGAAATTCACCCGGAAAATCCAGGAAACCGAGCGTCCCCTGGTGCTCCGACACATACTTCAACCCCGGCAGCAGGGCCTTCCAAAAAGCCCACTCCGGTTTGTCCTGGAGCGTCTTCATCGCGGCCTCGTCCCCCAGGTGGGCCAGGAACCAGGTCACCCCGAAGGGCTGCGCCGTCTCGGACGTGGTGGCCAACTGGAAGGCCTCCTTCGCCTTTTTCGGGTCCTTCTTTTCCAGTTGCAGCACCCCCGACAGGAAGTTCCACACCGGCGCCCGGTTGTTCTCGGACCGGGCCACGGCGAGGATGTCCTCCATCGTCTTCATCGGATCCGGCACCGGAGGCCCCTCATAAAAGCGCTCCAACGTCGACGGCAAGGGGCTCTGATGCAGCAACAGGGCGCGGAAGAAATGGAATCTCCGGGTCAGGGCGTCCCCCGTCGTGGCGATGGGGGTCTTCAGGAATTTCTTGCAGGCCTCCAGCGGCTCGAGGTCATGATAGAACCAGGTCAGGATCAGCGCGGACTCGCAGTGAATCATGTCTTCACCGCGGGAGGACGCGAGCAGCGCGCCATGGTCCAGTTGGAGCAGGTTCCGCTCGTGCTCGGACACGGCGGCCGCGGTGGGCCTGGGGCCCGGCGGTTGATCCCGGGATGCGTCCGATCCCGATTTTTTCTCTGAAAATGGACCTAGTTTCAGCACGAGATCGGAAGAGCGTCGTGTAGGGAAAGAGTGTAGATCTGGGTGGTCGCC
>CALKWH010000048.1 GCA_938004375.1 uncultured Pseudomonadota bacterium | reverse complement strand
TGTTTTATGTTTTGTGTTTTTTTTGTTTTGTTTTTTTTTTTTTTCATGCAGAAGACGGCATACGAAGTCGTATTCGGTGACGGGAGTTCAGACGTTTGCTCTTCCGATCTGGCATGGGTAACTGTCACCTGGCAGGTATGGGAAACTGACTACCAGATCTTTTGATGAGTAAGGACGCTTTGTAATCACTCTGAAATTTTACTTTCGTTTTTTGGATGTCAGTTCGTCTCGTAGAGTCACTTCGTGTGATCACATAGGCTTTTTTATCAATTGGTGCTTTCGTCAGTCCGAGGCTGCTAATCGTGTTCCCCAACTGCAGAACTGCATGGTTCACATCCGATCCTTTCAGTTCTACGAAATGGTGCACGAGCTTCGAATCGATCAGGAGCCAGTCGCAGCAGAGCGTGCTGCCTTGACCCCCCGGATTGAAGTGGCAACCGTCGATTTGGATCTTCCGCACCTGCGATTGCCCGTCGTTGTGAAAATGCACGCTTACCCCTTTTTCTGCGAGCGGGATAATCTTGTTCGTGGTTTGGATCTCACACGAACCGAAGCTAGTCACGCCGCACCTCAAAGGCGAACTCCAGCAGCCCGTCGAATTCGACGGCGATTTGAGACGATACTTCATCGATGGCATCGGCCAGGATCAGGCCGGTTTCATCGTCGATGATCCGGTGGCATCCGCTATCGTCGAGATTGTAGGCATTGACCGAGCCTGGTTTCAGCACATGTTCCTCGTCGATGTACTTGTTTGTGACCTTCTCCCACTCCTTCGGCATCTGGTCTCGTATCAACCCGGCCTGCAAGCCGTTGTTCAAGGCCGTCAGCAGGTACGGGCTGTGCGTGGTGAGGAAGAAATGGATGTCATACTTCCCGTGGTGGTTCAACAATGTCGAGATCAATTCGACGATCGCGCGCTGGGCCGATGGAAAAAGGTGCGTCTCCGGCTCCTCGATGCTGACGGAGAAACCCCGACTGCCATAGGTGCGGAATGGCAAGGAGATGAGTGATTGTATCATCGGAACGGCTTCCTGCTGCCCGGAGGAGGCATCAACGAGCTTCACGCTTCTGCCGTTCTCGAGTTTGAGGATGTCATCCTCCTTGAGGTGGAGGAACTCACCGTGGAGAATCTCAAAGGCCTTCTTCTTCAATTTCTGGTGAAGAACTTGCTCCTCGTCGTTGCGGTAGTACCAGTTTTGTGTTTTTCTAATCTGTTCCCAAACCCCTCCAAACTCGATCAACAATGGATCCAAATCCTGGTTTCGCTGGAGGAAGGTGAAGATGTTGTTCTGTAGCATTGCGAAGTAGGTTCGCACGGCAGGGATGAAAAGTTGAGTCAGCCCTGCCTGAATGCCCAATCGTGCTTGTGCGCCCGCGAATAGCTCAGCCAGTGCGTCATAGAACTCCTGGTTTACTAACCGGCCCCGAACAGTATTGAATAATTCCGGGATTTCCTTCTTGCAGTGGGTAAACCAAGTTCGGTAATAGGCGGAGGTAGTGAAAAGGAGATCGCCTTTTTCCCATTCCAGTGCGATCCATTGGCTACCGATTTCGTACCGAATCGAGAACGGGGTCTTTTTCCAATATTGTTCCTTGAAGACTCGGCGAAAAATGCGCAACCATTCCTCGTCAGCCTGCCGGACTGTCTTCTTAACCTGGGCATGCTGGAATAACTGGGTCGGGTAATCCCTGAACAAGTGTACGAGTTTGGCACAGACGCTCTTGCCGGTCCCGTGGGAACCGATCAGCACCGTGATCGGACTGAGGTCGAGTCGCATCGGCGGAAGACCCAGGAAACCTTCGATAAAAATGCGTTCTGGCAGGTATTCACGGTTGAAGGTCTTCTTCATGTGGTTCGCACTCCACGGCGAGTATTGCCGTGGGTGGCCGGCTTGTCAAGCGGGGTGCCGGCGATCCGAAACACATGACCGCCGGCGACAGGTACAAGCGAGCCGAAGTCATGTTGGTTCAGGAAAAACGCATGTTTGAGCCCGCCGGCCAGAGACACATGACCGCCGGCGACAGGTACAAGCGCGCCGGGGTCATGTTGGTTCAGGAAAAACGCATGTTTGAGGCCGCAGGCCAGAGACAGGTGGCCGCCGGCGACAGGTACAAGCGCGCCGGGGTCATGTTGGTTCAGGAAAACCGCATGTTTGGACCCTCCGACGCGAGACATGAGGCTGTCGGCGACAGGTACACGCGCGCTCAAGTCAGGTTGGTTTAGGAACAGCGCAAAGGTGAGGCCACCGGCGGCATGGGGGAACCGCCGGCGGGCGGGGGCGGGCTGCAAGGCCGAGGGATGAGCTTATTGGGCGGGGGTGGGATCGATGCCGGGTCCGTCGGGACCCTCGGGGGATACCGGACCTGCACTGCCCCGGCGCAGGTGGGTGAAGCGGAAGTTGGAGATCGGGCGGTCGATCAGACCCGCGCGGACCGCGGCGCGACCTGCCTCGAAGAAGTCGCGCATGCGCAGGTAGAGGTCGCCGTCGCGCTCGTCGATCTCGGCGGTGTCGACCACTGGCAGTTGTTTGGCGTTAACAGCCGTGGACAGAATCGTAGCCAGGTTCTTACGCAGCTCGGGCGCCTCGTCGAGGCGGGCCTGGGCGGGGATGGCGGGGGACAACCGGGGCATCATGTCCTGGAGCAGCGGGATCAACGCGTCCATGGAAAAGCCCAGGTCGAGGTCCTCCTTCGGGAGAGCGCCGTTGAGACGGGTGGCGCAGTCGGCGTCGTTCAGGGCGACCACGCTCAGGGAGGCGGCGACCTTGTGCACCCAGACCCAGCCGGCGTGGATGATCGCGTCGCGTTCGGCCAACGTGAGGGTCTTGCGGGCGACGGTGTCCGAGCGATTGCCGATGAGCTTCTCGTGGGCAAGCGTGTCGCGCTCGAAGGCCGCCAGTTCGTCGGGGCCATGCCCGAACTCGGTGAAGGTGGAGAGGAACGACTTCCAAGGGATGATGACGTCATACGCTTGTCGCGAGATGGCCTTGGATCCATAGCGCTTGCCGATGATCCGCTTCTCCATGGGACTGTAGCTTCTCTTGGTTTTCATGATTGCGGTGACTCCTCATGTTCGACTGCGGCCGGGAGCGTCTCCCGCCGGAAACGTGGTTTCATGCGGTCCACAGATGGAGGCCGCATCTTCGGATGAAAGGTCCCTGCGCATCACAATGATGATGCGCGTGGTCCAGAATTTGGGGTGATGGATAGTCGATCCTTGGCCCCCATGTCAAGCTGTTTATTAGAACATTTTTCAGCAGGAAATTCCGATGTTGTCCTCGTGTTTCGGAGGAGACCGAACGACCGGGGTGGGGTTGGCGGCGCGGTTTTCGAGCCCGAATACGACCATCAGGTTCTAACGCAGGGGACGTCGCCGGAGTCTGGGGAACGGGCGCCGGAACTTTCTCCGGTCCCTTTCCCTCGAGCCGAGGCATGGAGGCGACGATGAAACGAAGAACCATTATCCCTTGTCTTATGTTCACCCTGGTGCTGGCCGCGGGCTGCGACGACTCGTCGAGCTCCAACGGCAACAACGCCAACAACGTCAATAACGTCAATAATGCGAACAACGTCAACAACGTCAACAACGTGAACAACGCCAACAACGTCAACAACGGGGACCTGCCTTACGCGGTGGTCGACACCGGCCAGGCGGCCTGCTACGGCGACACCGCGGCCCTGGGCTGCGTGGGCGTGGAGCAGGCCTTCGGCGGTCAGGACGCCCAGTTCCGGGGCAACCAGCCGGCGTACACCGACCACGGCGACGGCACCGTCACCGATCGCGTGACCGGTCTGATGTGGGTGAAGACGCCGGACCTGAACGCCGATGGCGTCATCGACGTGGACGACAAGCTCACCTGGAGCGAGCTCCAGGCCCACGTGGTCACCCTCAACGGGCAGGCGTTTGCCGGCCATTCCGACTGGCGCCTGCCCACGATCAAGGAGCTCTACAGCCTGATCGACTTTCGCGGAACGGACCCGTCCAACGGGAACGAGAACGACCTGGTGCCGTTCATCGACGACGCCGTGTTCGGCTTCGCCTACGGCGACACGGCGGCCGGGGAGCGCACCATCGACAGCCAGTACGCCTCGGGCACCCTCTACGTCAGCGGCGACCTTCTCTTCGGCGTGAACTTCGCCGACGGCCGCATCAAGGGCTACGGCCTGATCGGACCCGGCGGCGCCGACAAGACCTTCCTGCTGCTGTGCGTGCGCGGCAACGAGAACTATGGCGTCAACGACTTCGTGGACAACGGGGACGGCACCGTCACCGACCGCGCCACCGGCCTGACGTGGAGCCGGGAGGACTCGGGCGAGGGCATGCTCTGGGAGGAGGCCCTGGCGTGGGTCCATCAGAAGAACCTCGAGAACTGGCTCGGGCACTCGGACTGGCGCCTGCCCAACATCAAGGAGCTGCACACGCTGGTCGATTATGCGCGCAGCCCGGATCTGACCGATTCGCCGGCCCTGGATCCGGTCTTCCAGGCCACAGGCATCACCAACGAGGACGGCGAGCCCGACTGGCCGTACTATTGGTCGTCCACCACCCACGCCGCCTCGGGCGGGGCCGGCACGGCCGCCAGCTACGTCGCCTTCGGGCGCGCGCTGGGGTACATGAACAACGAATGGGTGGACGTGCACGGCGCCGGCGCCCAGCGCAGCGATCCGAAGACGGGCGACCCGGCCGACTATCCCACCGGCTTCGGCCCCCAGGGCGACGCCATCCGCATCCTGAACTTCGTGCGCCTGGTGCGCGGCGGCGCCGCCTGGGACGCCTCGGTGCTCGCGCCCGCCACCTGCGGGAACGCCGCCTGCGACACCGGCGAGACGGCGGTCAACTGCCCGCAGGACTGCGGCGGCGGCACGGGCGAGGACTGCGGCAACGGCACCTGCGACACCGGCGAGACCGCCCAGTCCTGCCCGCAGGACTGCCAGGAAGGCCCCACCGCCTGTGACTCGAACACCGACTGCGAGCAACCCGGCGCCTGCCCCCTCGAGGCCGCCGAGGGCTGCACCTGCGAGCCCACGCCCATGGGCTTCGACGCCTGCATCCCCAACTGCACCACCGCTGAAGACTGCCCGCCGGGACCCGGCGGCGCCTCCCTCACCTGCAACGCCGAAGGCCTCTGCGTCCCCGCCCAGTAGTAGAAGAAGCTGACAGTAGCCGGAAGCACTGCCGCGGAGGGAACACGGACGCGGCCGGGAACACGGACGACACGGACCGGGAACACGGACGCGGCGGGAACACGGACGAAAGTGGACGGACACGGTCCGGCACGGACCACGGACCGCCGCACGGCGACCGGAGGACCGGTCGCTTTGCGGAATCGCATCGCGATTCCACCCGGACCGGGATGCACGGCCGCGGCGTCATCTTTGTCACTCCGTGTTCCAGCGGCGTCCGTGTCCGTCCACTTTCGTCCGTGTCTCTTGTCCGTGGTCCGTGGCCGCCCAAGTCCGTGGCCGCTCAAGTCCGTGCTTTCCAGACCGCCTACCGCAGATGTTCGTGGGGGACGCAGACCGGGGTGGATTCATCCGGGGGCTTGAGGCAGACGCCGGTGACGGCGGCGCCGGTGGGGAGCGTGAAGCTGCAGGGCGCGTTCACGGCCTGGCTCTCGCAGGCGCGGCGAGCTTCAGCGGGCGCGCGACCGGGACCCTCGGGGCCGCCGTGCGACCGTGGACGGTCGGGGCCGCCGGGGCCTCCATGGGGTCCCTCTGGACCGCCGGGGGGGCGGGGGCCGTCCGGACGGCCCAGGCGGTGCTCGGGCTCCAGACGGTCGTGGAGGTCGCGCTGCTCGGGGGTGAGGATCTTTCGCAGCTCGGCGCGCATCTTGCGGTGGAGTTTTTCAGCCTCGGGCTGGATCCGGCGGCGCAGGGCGTCGAGGTGCGGGCGGTAGCGGTCGCCGATGTCCCGGGCCTGTATCTGCTGCTCGAGGGTCAGATTCAATTGGCGCAGCTCCGGGGGCGCGAGCCCGCCCGGCGGGGGCGCGTCCGGTCTGCCGGCGGACGGGGAACGCGCGGCGGACGAGGAACGTCCGGCCCAGAAGCCGCCGGCGGCGCCCGCGCCGAACACGGCGACGAGCAGGAGTGCGGCGTACAAGGTGGCCAGTCTGCGGGAACGTGGGGTCGGCGTGGTCATGGGTCACCTCCGCAGCATGTCAAGGTCGCTCCAGGGATCGTCGCCGCCCGTCGCCGCCCAGGTGGCGAAGGCGAACGGGCCGGTCGACGTGGCGGTCGCGGCGGTCCCTGCACCGTCGCCCGGGGCGGGGCCGGCGGCGGGCACGCGCGCGGCGAGCACGCCGAACACCAGGGCCAGCACGAGCGCCGTCGCGAACCCGGGGGCGAAGAGCCGGGCCAGGCTCCAGGTCAGGGGGGACACCGGGGGCGGCAGGCCCCGGGCGACGACGTGCCGGATCATGCCGTCGAAGCGGTCGGGGTCCCGACGCGGATCCAGCGGGGAAAAATCGATGGGATGGTCGGTCATGACATTGCCTCCTCCGGCTGCAGGACGGCGCGGAGCTTCTTGCGCGCGACGAACAGCAGCTGGCGGGAATTGGTCTCGGTGACGCCCAAAAACGTCGCGATCTCGGCGTGGGGCAGGCCGTCGAGGTCGTGGAGCAGGACCACCGCCCGTTCGTGCTCCTTCAGGACGCCCAGGGCGTGGACGAGGCGCGCGCCTTCATCCCCGTCCGGGGCGGCGGGCGCCGGGATGGGCGTCACGGCGTCCAGGTCCACGCTGCGGCCGCGTCGGCGCGCCCGGGCCAGGTGCGAGAGCGCGGTGTTCCGGGCGATGGCGTGGATCCACGGTCCCGGCGTCCCCGGGTCCGCCAGTTGGTCCAGGCGGCGCAGGGCCTTGATCAGGCTCTCCTGGGCCACGTCCTGGGCGTCCTGCGGGTGGCGCACGACGGCCAGGGCCACGGCGTAGCATGGCCCGAACCAGCGCCGAGCGAAGGCGTCGGCCGCCCGCGCGTCGCCGTCGAGGATCCGTCGCACTAGGTCGCGATCGTCGTCTTGGCTCATGGTCTCCCGTCACGCGGCGTTCCAGCCGCCCCGTGCATGTTGACACGCCGGCGTCGGGAGATGTTAGGAAAAAGTTGCGCTACGGGATCGGGACGGGGATCGATTTCGATTTCGACTTGGACTTGGACTTGGACTTGGACTGGTAATGACCCAATCCCTTGGTTCACCTCAAGTTGACCTGGTTTCAATATGCCGTTCACGGAATTATTGTGAGTATTCGCTCAGTACTTTGACCATGCGCCGAATGAAGTCCAGATCGGGATGCGGCGATTGGCTCCATCGGGAGAGGGTGGGCAGCAGGTCGGGCTTCTTTTTCAACACCTGTTTTACGTGTCGGATGCGTGACGGGTCGTCGGGAAGATCCATCATTTCCTTGAACAGGGGCTTCACCGTTTTCCGAATATACTCACTGAAGCGGGGATGCTGGGCCAGGGAACGAACTGATTGGATGGACATGGCGTTGGCCAGGGTCTGAATCTGGCTGCGTGCTGAGCCTGGATCCGCGGGCAGCGCGCGCCGGGTTCCACAGTGACCACAGATAAATATTTCACTGGCGATGTCGCCGGACAAGGGATTGCCGCACTGGGCACAAACCGCCGGTTCCGCACTCTTCGGTTGCGACTCGGTCGTCGAATCGACGGGGTCTTCGTAATACTGGCACTCCAGGCACAGCAGGAGGCTGTCATGCACTCCGGTGACAGCTTTGACCTTGCCGCAAAGCGGACATTCCACCATTTTTACGGCGCTCGGCATGGCATCGCTCATGGAAGGCCGCTGGGGATTCCACATGGCAATCTTCGGATCCAGATGCCCATAGCGGAGGGCCAGCCTTTTCTTGAGCCTCAGCGTAAGCCGCTGATTATTGGCGTCTATCAAGCCCAGGATTTCTGCGGCCATCATTGTCTGGTCACCCTCTCGGAGCTTGTCTTTCAACGCTTCGCCCGAGACCGGTGGATTGGCCATCGCGTACATGGCTCGACCGTTGGCGCGTGCGAAAAGCCTTGAAGCCCAAAGCAACAGACTGACGCGCAACAACGTGTGGGGTTTCCATAGAGAATAGAACAACCAGTGCATGAAGTCGCTCAGTTTGCTCAAGAAGGAAACCCATCGGTCAAAGTATGTGATTTCCAGGGAATCTAGAGTCCGGCGAAGATATGCTTCGCCCCCGCCGGCAGCTTCGACATAGGGCGCCATGACCTGTGGATTGATGAACAGGTTCAGGCGGAAATAGTTTTCAGCTGCATGACGCCACGCTTTCCGATGGCCTTTCTTCTGTGCTGATTCCATTTGAATGGCCAAGTCACTGAAAAGTTGGCGGGCCGCCATCATCTCGGGATCGTCCTGCAAAGAATAACCTTGGCTTGCCTTCTGAAAATGTGGGGATCGGCGATATTGTTCCCAGTCGGGCGCAATGGCGGTCCCACAGAAGGGACATTTAATGAAGAATTCAAAGGTATCCCGGCTCGTTTGTGAACCGCACTGGCGACACGCATAAATGTAGTTGGGCTGACTCTCCGTCATGTCGTGACCTCAGGGAACGATGGAATCTAGTTGAAAAACCACACAACCCAATCGCCAGCGGTCACATCATCCGTTGCAGCCGATACGGACTATGCCGCCAATAATTAATCGGCCCTCTAATTGCGGCAGGTGGGGGCGCCGTTGAAGATCACGCAGTTGGGCTTGTTGAGCGGGCAGGCCGCGATCTCCCAGGCGGTGCAACCGTCGGGACCGGTGGCGCAGGTCTCGATGGCGTCGCCCGCGGTGTTGCACTGGACCTCGCCCAAAAGGCAGGCGTCCACGCAGCCGCCGCCGATGCACGCGGAAACGCCGTTGGCGTCGATCTCGCAGGCGGGGAGCTCCGGGGGGCAGGCCGCGTATTCGAGGATGGCGCAGCCGTCGGGGCCCGTTCCGCAGGACTCCAGGCCGGTCTGGTCCATGGAGCAGACCGGGTCAGTCCCCAGGAGGCACTCGTCCACGCAGGCGTTCGGATCCACGCAGGTGGGGGGGGTACCCTCGGCGCAGCGCGAGGCCTCGGGTGGACAGGTGGTCGCCGTCCACAGGTTGCAGCCGTCGAGGCCGGGCTCACAGGTCTCGATCGCGTCTCCGCCGACGCTGCAGCGGGCCTCGCCGAGGCCGCACTGGACCTCGCATTCATTGGTGTAACAGTTGGCGACGCCTTCGTACTCGAGGCAGATCGGGTAGGTGATGGGGCAGGTTGCGGAGAACCACTGCAGACAGCCGGTCTCCGGGTTGACGGCGCAGTAGTCGTAACCGGCGTCGTCGACGCGACAGAAACTGACGCCTTCCTCGCACGCGTCCAGGCAGCCCGTGCAGCCCGAGGTGTCCAGCGTGCAGTCCAGGGCGCAGGCGATGGTGCCGCCGTCGTAGCCCAGGGCGAGGCAGTCGGCGCCGTCGGGGAAGACGTCGCCGTCGCAGGCCTCGGGCGGGGCGAGGACGCCGTCGCCGCAGGTGCCGTTGTTGACGTTGTTGATATTGTTGACGTTATTGACGTTGTTGACGTTGTTGACGTTGTTGACGTTGTTGACGTTGTTGACGTTGTTGTCTCCGTCGTCGTCGCAGGCGACGATCAGCAGGAGAACCAGTACGAAGGACAGGATGAACGGGATGCGGGCAGGTGACATGATTCGGCTCCGGCTTGGGGTGACGCGTTCATGGAACAAATAAGTTAAATACCAACTGCGCATTTAATATAGCAGCGCGACATCGTTTTGTCCTGCGATTTTTTCACGGATTTGCGGGTGGCGCAGGAGAAGACGGGCCGGCGGGGTGGAGCAACAGCCCGGCGCCGACGACGGTGACCGGGATCGATCCGAGCAGGAAAAACGAGAGGGCCACGGTCACCCCATGGAGCTCGGCGTGGCCGGCCAGCACGAACAGCGCACCCAGGACGGCCTCGCGGGTGCCTAGGCCCAGCACGCTCACGGGCAAAAGCGCCACCGTGTTGGCCACCGAGAACAGCAGCAGGGACTCGATAAAGCCGATTTCGGCGCCGATGGCGCGGGCCAGGAGCCAGACCTGCAGGTTCATGAACAGGTGCCCGGCGACGGTCCAGGCCAGGGGGGCCGGCCAGGGCCGGGCGCAGGCGGCCAGCGAGCCCACGAACAGATCCTTTTGGTCGGTCGAGAGCCCCAGGCGTGTGCGCAGCCGGGAGAGGATTCGGCGCAGGGGGCGGCGGACCAGGAACAGGGCGCCCAGGATCGCGGCCGCCGCGCCGGCGCCGGTGACCACCCAAGGGGCGCCGACGAGGAGGAAAGCGGCCGCCACGGACAGGGCGAACATGAGGGCGAGGTCCCAGAGCCGGTCCGCGAGGACGGTCGCCAGGGAGGCCGCCAGCGGCGCGCCCGCCTGCCGGACCGGGAACCAGGCGCGGAAGAACTCCCCCGCGCGCCCCGGCGTGAACGCGCCCAGGGCGACCCCCGCGAGCCAGGCCCTGGCCGCCCGCCGCCGCCCCAGGGCGATGCCGCAGCGGCCCAGCAGGACGTGCCAGCGCTCGATCTTGCAGGCGAGGTGGGGGACGTTGAGGGCCAGCGCGGCGAGGAACCACCACGGGCCCACGCGGACGAACGCGCCCACGAAGGCGCCGGGCCCCACGCGGTGGAGCACCCAGGCCAGGATGGCCAGGCCCGCGAGTCGGGGCAGCGCCCATTTCACTCGGGCAGGGAGCTTCCGCATGGGGCCTCGGGGCGGTCGGGGAGGAGTTCGGTGGCGCGGAAGACCGGGGGGCTTTGTCGGTGCCGGCGACCGTGGATCAGCAGGAACAGGGCGGCAGCGGCCAGCGCCAGGGCCGCGCCCGCCACCGCGCCGCCGTTCTCGGAGAGCCCGAGGTCCGGCCCCAGCGCGTGGCCTGCCCAGGCCAGCAGCAGGATGCCCAAAGAGGGCAGGAAGTAGACCAGGAAGGCGGCGAGCAGGAGCGGGGCGGCGTCCATCTCCAGGCGTACGCGCTGGCCGACCGCGGCCCCGCACTCGTTCCGGGCCCGGGCTTCATGGCGGCGCCCGCCGGAGAAGGTGTGGCAGGCGTTGGCGGCCGCGCAGTGGCCGCAGGCGTCGGGGCGGCCCACCACCACACGCAGCACGTCGCCGTCGACCCTGAGGACGGTGCCCTCGCGCACCACGGTCTCGGACATGACGGCGCGCCTAATCCTTCTTCTTCATGGAGTCCATCAATTCCCGGCCCCCGGGGTACTCGGGGACCGCCTCGAGCAGCCGCGAGACCAGCTCGCGGGCGGCCTTCGTGTCCCCGGCCCGGGCACGCAGTCGGGCTGCGTTGTAGAGGGCCACCGGGTGGCCGGGTTCGAGGACCAGCGCGCGCTCGTAGCAGGTCCGGGCGCGAGCCGGATCCGGGGCGCCCTCGGCGAGCACGCCCAGGTTGATCCAGGGGCCCGCCCAGGCTGGCTCGTGCTCGATGGCGGTCTCGAAGTGCCGGCGCGCCTCGTCGGTGTTCCCCGCGCGGGAGGCCAAAAGGCCGCGGACCTGGGCTATCTGGGCGCGGGCCACCCGCCGGGTGCGTTCGTCGGCGCCGTCCCCGGCGGTGGCCAGATGGCGCTCGGCCGCGTCGGGATCGCCCCGGCGAACGGCCAGCTCCACGAGGGTCATGCGCACCAGCGCGTCGGCGGGGTGCTGCTGCTCGAGCTCGGCCAGGATGCGCTCGGCGCTGGCGAAGTCGCCCAGATCCAGCACCGCCTTGGCCCAGGCGCAGGCGATCTCGACGAGCTCCGGCTCGGCGCGGGCCGCCTGCTCCAGCAGGGCCACGGCTTCGCGGGTGTGCCCGGTCTGGGCCAGCGCCTGCCCCCAGGCGAAGCGGACCAGCGGATGCTCGGGGTTCTCCTCCCAGGCCGCGTGGAAATGGGTGTAGGCGATGGTGGCGTGGTTCTCGGCGAGCGCCTTGTAGCCGTGCTGCAGGTGGGAAATCCAGTCGGACATGGGGAGCCTCCGCGTGCCGTTCGGTCGGCGAACCGGTGAAGTATAGGCGAACTGGATCGGGATTCAAGTACGAATCAGTTTGACACCCGGGGGCCGGGGGCGGCATGCTCGGACGCGCGGCGCGGGGAACAACGCCGTGCGACGCGAGGAGTTCCATGAACGAGAATCCGTCCGTTCCGTCCGGCCCCGGCCGCGCGGGGAAGATCCTGCGGGTCGTGTGCTGGGTCCTGCTGGGCCTGGGCCTCCTAGTTATGGGGTTGCTGCTGCTCGTGTGGTCCCTGACGTATCATCCCGCCCCCGTCGAATCCGTGCCGGTCACCAACCGGCCCGATGCGCCCCTGTTGTCGCGATCGCGTCCCTTCACCGTGCTCAACTGGAACGTCCAGTACATGGCCGGAAAGAACTACGTTTTCTTCTATGACCTGCTCGACGGCAGCGGCCCCGACACCCGGCCCCGCCGCGCGGACCTCGACGCCACCCTCGCGGAGGTGGCCCGGGTCATCCGGGAGCAGCGGCCCGACTTCATCCTGCTCCAGGAGCTCGACGACGGTGCGGCGCGCAGCGACGGCGAGGACCAGCTCGCCAAGCTCCTGGCGCAGCTCCCCTCGGAGTACGGTTCCCATGCCACGGCGTGGTATTGGAAGGCCGCCTTCGTGCCGCACCCGAAGGTGTGGGGGCGCGCGGGCCTGAAGCTCGCCGTGATTTCCCGCCATCGTCTGGGCGCCGCCACCCGGTACCAGCTGCCCCTCATGCCCGACTGGTGGGTTGTCCAGCAGTTCAACTTCAAGCGCGCCGTGCTCGAGGTCCGGGTGCCGCTGGCCGAGGGCGGCGAGCT
This sequence comes from uncultured Pseudomonadota bacterium, assembly GCA_938004375.1. Taxonomy (GTDB): domain Bacteria; phylum Myxococcota_A; class Polyangia; order HGW-17; family HGW-17; genus HGW-17. The sequence continues at coordinate 9,245 of CALKWH010000048.1, read as the reverse complement.
GGCGCTGCTCTCCACCCACCTCGACGCCTTCGCCCAGGGAACCGACACCATGGAGCGCCAGGTGCTGGCGGTCCGTCGCATCCTGGGCGCCCACGACGCCGCGGCCCGCCCCTTCGTGATCGGGGGAGACTTCAACCTGCTGCCGGATCGCGCCGCCTACGACCGCCTGGGACCTCCGCAGCGCGCGTACTTCAAGCCCGAGACCGAGCTCACCTCCCTGCGCGCCCGGTGGGCGTCGATCCCGGCCCCGGAGCACACGCAGGGCCCCGACTTCGCGCGCTGGTTCACCCACTTCCCCAACGACCCGCGCGTCGCGGGTCCCGACCGGACCATCGACTACCTCTTTTTCTCGAAGGAGCTGCGGGTCGAGGCCCCCACCGTCCTCTCCGAGGGGACGCTGCGCATCTCCGACCACTTGCCGATTCTGGCCACCTTCCGCCTGCCGTAGCCGGGCGCCTCCGTCTTGACAGGTGAGGTCCCGAGGGCGCACAGTATGGGATCAGCGAGGTGCAGCCATGAAATGGAAGGTCGGAGCGAAGCGTGTTGCCAGTCTGTGTTTGACGTTGGCCGTCATGATCACGCTCCCGGGATGCGGGCGCGCGCGGTCGGGGTCGTCCGGGGAGGGCACGGTCGCCGCGACGCCGGCCGAAGGGTCCATGACCGTGGCTCCGGGCGCGGCAGTGGGTCGGATCGGCGAGTCGCTGGGGACCGTGTCGGGTGTGACGTTCGCCGTCAAAGACGCAGTGTTCCTGTGGCGGGACCAGGCGGACGACCTGACGTTGATCCTGTCGGACCGGGCCGGGCTGTGCGGACTGCTGGCCGGGGGCGCCATGCCCCGGGATGCCGCGCTCCTGACGATCACGCTCAAGCACAACACGCCAGCCAACCGCGATGCCCCGTTCGGGCCCGGCACCTACGCCGTCCGCACCGAAGGCGCCGTGGCGGACCAGGACGTGAAGCGCGCCGGCTTCGTGAAGCTCGACGCGGACTGCCGGAACACGCTGGCAGAGGGGGCCGTCCGCGCGACCGCGGGGGAGCTCGTGCTCGACGCCATCTCGTCGCAGGAGGGCGGCGCAGCGGCGGGCCGTCTGAACCTCACGTTCGGAGCGGCAGGGAAGCTGGCGGGGCCGTTCTCGGCGGGCTTCTGCGCGCTGCCCGAGGAAGCGCCCGAGCCCCGGGGCTGCCGATAGACGCGTCCTTGCCGGGGGCCGTCACGGCTCCGGGATGAAGCGGTGGGCCCAGGTGCGGGTCTGGTGGGAAGCCAGGATGTGGAAGGTGCGCAGACGGAGGATGCGCTGGGGGGAGAGCTGGCCCAGGGGCAGGTGGAGCACCCGCAGGCCCATGCGCAGGGCGATGCGCTTGAGGAACGGGTGAGGCGGTCGCGGCGCGATGTAGAGGACGACGGGCTCCCGGGTGAGTTGGAGGCCGGCGGCCAGCAGCACCTGGCTCTTGTGCCGGAAGTGGCGCAGGTGGGGATCCTCCCAGATGGGCCACATCCGGCCCGGAGGCGTGGTGAGCAGCAGGCCGCCGTACTCGCACCGGCAGATGCCCGGTCCCACGACGTGGGCCTCGGGATCCGTGGCGTAGAAGGCCATGTCGCTCTCCTGGTTGTGTTCACCATGCCAGTGGGCGCAGTAGGGGTAGTTCCCCTGGTCCCGCGCGGCGGGGTTCCCCGAGATCAGGTCGGGATCGGGGGATCGTCGCGAGGCGTCGGCGCCGCCCGGCTCACCGTCGTCTTCATCGAAAATGATCACCACCGAGCCGACCTTCGCGCGGCCGGAATAGTCCTCTCGGACCCACAGCCGCTTCTCGTACCAGTGGCGCACGGTCTCCCGGACGTCCAGCCCGTCGAGGAGGGTGGCGGTGAAGGGGTGGGACCGCTGGCGGCGCTCGCCCAGGGTTTCGCGACCACGGTCCTTGAGTTGGAGGGCCGTTCCCTCGATGAGGATGTCCTCGGGGGGGTACGAGCACATGGCGGCCTCGTCGAAGCCCTTTTTCCATTCGCCGGGGCGGGGCTCCTTCGGGCGCTCCAGGTAGGTCGACAGGTAGCGGGGCACGTGCTGCCGCAGGCGCAGCGCGAAGCTCACCGTGCGCGTGGAGATGCCCAGCTCCTCGGGAGTGAGGTCCAGCCGCGGGGCGTCGGCGCCGGCGGGGGGCGGCACGTCGGCGGTGAGCAACTGGAAGAAGATCCATCCGAAGTTGTGATCCACGAAGGAGCGGGCCGCGATGACCAGGTCGTAGCGCGTCGGGAACAGGCGGCTCTGGGTGAGCGCCAGGTTGCGGGCGTAGCGTACCAGCGGCGCGAGCACGGAGGCGGGCAGCCGCGTGGAGAACTCGGCGTCGTAGCGCCGGCGGGTCTCGTCGAGGAGCGCCCGGGTCATGCGGTAGCGGTCCGGGGGGAGGCCGGCCTCGCCGAGCAGGTGCCAGGCGCCTTCTCCGGCGCGGACGGTCGTCGCCGCGCGCCAGGCCTCGTATTGCCGCACGAAGCCCGTGGGTTCGGCGCTGACCCAGCGGGCCAGATCGTCTGACGCCAGGTGCAGGCGCAGATCCTCGCGGCGCACGCGGCGCAGCGGCGGGTGCTGTTCACCCTCGCCCAGCGCCGCGACCACGGGACGGATCCAGGCCGCCGTGCACACGAACAGCACCGGGTTTTCACCCGGCTGGGCGAGCTCCTGCAGGTGGAAGGCAGCCACGCGGGCGGCGGCGGCGTCCACCGGGGTCTTCTCCTCCAGGAGGGCCAGGCGCATGAGCTCGGCCTCGGCCACCGTGGCGGCGAGCAGGGTGTCGGGCTCCATGGGGTCGAGGGCCTCGCCGTCCCCGGAGTCGGGGCCCACCAGGCGCCAGGGCAGGTCCAGTTCGGCGGCGCTGCGCAGGGCCTCCCAGCGGGGATCCGTGGCCTCCACAGGCCAGAACGCGAGCGCCGGTCCGTCGGCGGCGTCCCGGGCGTGGGTGAACAGCCCCATGGCGGGCAGCAAGCCGAGGGCCTCCGGGACCAGCGGGCGCAGGGTCTCGGGGAGCGCGACGGCCACCCCGGCGGGCGGATCCCCGGCGATGCGCCGGCGCACCAGCGCCGCCCACTCGAGGGCGCGCGGCTGCACCATGAAGAACTCCACGCCGCGCACGACGAGGCGGTCGATTTCGTGACGCAGGAAGGCTTCGACCGGGTCAGGCGGGGCCGCGCGGGTGGTCATGGTCCGGCGCACTCCCCCTTGCGGGCGTGCAGCGCCATGTGGCCGGCCTGGATGCCCTCGCCGGCCAGCGCGCGCAGGGCGGCGAGGTGGTTGGCGAGCCCGCAGGCGGCGGCGGTTTCGCACAGGCGGGCGGCCGAGGTCAGGTCCAGGGCCGCGAGCACGCGGCGGACGAGGGGATGGGCCGCCGTGAGGCCGCCCACGGTGCCAAGGGGCAGCGGCAGGGCCAGCTCGCAGCGCAGGCGCAGGCCGTCCCCGCTGCGGGACCACACTGTGAGCGGGCGCAGGCCGGCGGGGCCGCAGGCGTGGGCGGCCGCGGCCATGGCCACGGCGCGGGTGTCGTTGGCGGTGGCCAGGGCGACGGCCAGGACGCCGTTCAGGATGCCCTTGTCGTGGGTGACCGCGCGCAGGGGGTCGCGTTCGGCCCAGCGGGCCAGCCGCAGCATGCGGTCGGCGACCGCCTCTCCCGAAAGGCCGCCGTGGGCCAGCGCGGCCACGGGGAGCTCAGCGGTGGCGCGGGTGAGCCGGCGGGGACAGGCGTTGGTGAGGATGCGCCCGACGACGGTTCCGCCGGTGAGGGCCTCGAGGCGGGGAGCCAGCGCCTCGGCGTGGGTGTTGGCCGCGTTGGCGCCCATGGCGTCGACGGTCCGGAGGTGGAGATGAACGATGAGCTCGTCCTCGAAGACGGCGCCTCGCTCGAGGAGAAAGGGCCCGCCGCCGTGGGCGGCGAGGACCGGATCCAGCGGCAGCAGCCCCGCCACGAGCGCATCCGCGTGCGCCTCGATGACGGCCCAGGCGGCGGCGGGGTTCCCCGTGACCAGTTGGAGTTGGGCCGTGGCGACGGCCTCTCCGGCCTCACACGTGAAGCCGCCGCAGGCCGCGGCCAGCTTGGCGCCGTGGGCGGCGGCCGCGACCACCGACGGCTCCTCGGTGACCATGGGCACCCAGCGGGGCTCGCCGTTGATCACGAAGTTAGGCGCGACGGAGAAGGGCAGGGCCAGCGCGCCCACCACGTCCTCGACCCAGCGGTCGGCGTCGGTCTCACACCAGCCCCCCGAGGAGAGCAGCGCGTCGACCTCCGGGGCGGTCCCACCGAAGACGGCGGATCGGCGCTCCCCCGGAGGGAGGCGGTGAAAGCCGGGGACGCGGGTGTCGGGACGCATGGAGCGTTTTTCCCATGAACGGGGTCCGCGGACAACCGAAAAATCCCGCTCGCAAACTCCCGGGTTTGTGGCATAGTCAGGTGCCCCGATCGGGAACCGCCCGGCCGGCGGCAGGAGAGTCCCCATGAAGAAAACCATGCTGTGGTGGACGGTTCGCGCCTGGTTGTGTGCCCTGGTCGCAGTGTCCGCCCTCGCGCTTTCCCCGGCCCCGGCCCTGGCCCAGGAGGGGGGGGACGACGACGAGGGGGACCTCGAGCCGCCGCCGGACTACGAGGGCTCCGACGAAACGGAGGCCTCCGGCGGGGAAGAAGAGCCGCCGCCGGTCGCGTCGCCCACCCCGCCGCCGCCGGCCAACACGGTGGTGCTCGACGGTCCCGGCCCCGGCCCCTCGCCGCCCGCGAAGGCCCGCCCGTCCCTCGTGCCCGGGCTGCAAAAGCCTTCGAACCGGTACGATCCTCATGTCGGCTTCCAGACGCTCTTCTTCATCTCCGGTCATCCCACCGACCTATACACCGGGGTCAGTTTCTCGGCCCAGTTCCACGTGGCCCAGAAGTGGTCGTTCTCCCTGGACGGGCGCGTCGGCGGCGGCCTGGATCGGGATGACGACAACTACATGCACTCGCTGGGGACGTTCGGCCTGTCGGGCTATCACTGGTTCCGGGGCGATCAGGAGCGCAGGCGCCTGCAGCCCTACGTACGCCTCGGCTTCGGCGGACTCTGGCTCCCAGACGAGCACTTCGACGACGGCTCCCACGATGATGACGACGACGACGACTGGGACAAGAAGTCCTCGCGGAACTACAAGAAGAACGGCGCGCCGGCCGCCGGTCACAGTTCCTCCTATCTCGAGGAGGCGGTGGGCGTGCGCCTCGTGCTCTTTCCCCGGCTGTGGTACCTGGCCGTCGGCGGCACGTTCGACCTGGAGCTGGCCCTGGTGCAGGACAACCACTACGGGTTCACGGATTCCGCCCTGAAGCTCTCCTTTGGATTGTCGCTCTATTTTTGAACGTTCCCGCGCCGGCGCGGACGCACCACGATCAGCACTCCGGCGAGGAGCCAGAGCGCGGTGACGGGCACGGGGCCGCCACCGGTGCCCGCCCGGCAACTGCAGTCGCCCGAGGCGTCGCCGGCGGGGTCGTCGCCGCCGTCCGGACCCGCGTCGGGGTCGGGATCGCAGGTGCCATCGGCGGCGCAGTCGTCGCACCCGTCGCCGTCGTCATCCCCGCAGCGCAGGGGATCGAGGGGCCAGGGGTCGAGCTCGTCGGGCACCAGGTCCCCGTCGGAGTCCACGAGGACCCGCACCTCGACAGGCTGCGTGACGCGCAGGTCGCTCACGCCGACCCGGTAAGTCAGTTCGGCCTCGAAGTCATAGTCGCCCAGGGCGGGGAAGGCCGCCTCGAACCAGCGCGAACCGGAGGCCGGCGGCGTGGTGGAACCCTGCGCGCCGATGCCGCCCACCGTCCAGGCGAGCTCTCCGTCGCCCACCGTGGCGCCGTCCTCGAAGGCGGGCAGGGGGGCGAGCGCCGTGGGGAAGCGGACCCGCAGCACGGCGTCAAGCGCGCCGCCGCCGCCGGTGTTGGTGAAGTGCACGGTGTAGCGGCGGGTCACCGGCAGGGTGGCTTCCGTGGCGGGGACCGCGAGCTCGCCGATCCACGACAGGGAGAGGTTCGGCTGCCCCTCGGCCGAGACGCAGTCGGCCTCGAACAGCGCGTTGAGGAACAGGCGCGTGCCCTGGCTCGCGCCGTTGGCCGAGATCGGGAGGTTCACGGAGTACTCGTGCCCGCCGAGGTAGGAGACCTTGCCCTTGTTGCAGTCCTCGGGGATCCAGACGTCGTCCTCCACGATGGAGCAGTCGCCGTCGATGTAGCCGGTCATCCACACGTCCGCCGCCCCGGGGCCGTCCGGTCCCGTGATGAAGGTGACATCGAGGTCGTTGATGTAGGTCGAGCCCAGGGTCTCGCTCAGGTTGTAGGCCGGCTCCGAGCCCCCCACGGTGGCGAACGCGCCGTCCATCTGCATGTAGGGCACCTCGGGATGCAGGATCTGCAGCGTCGCGGAGGCGGGCTGGGCGGCGATCATGTACCCTGCACCGCGCTCCTTGAGATCCCGCGGGATGCAGCAGTCCCGGGTCCCGCCGTCGCAGCCGCCGGTGACGCACTGGAAGTCGGCGTCCGCGCAGGGGCAGTCCGGCGGAGTGCCCGCGGTGGTGAGGAAGTGGCCGCGGCGGCCCTCGTCGTCGAGGAACGGCCAGGCGGGCTCGGGCACCGTGTTTTCGTAGGCGTTCACGGCCTGGCACTCGGCGAAGAAATGGGTGCGGTGCTGCAGGAACTCGCGCACCTCGGCGACGACCTCGTGCCCGTGGTAGGTGATGGGGACGCCGCCGCACTCTCCCTGGGTGGCCGGGCAATTGGCTCCGCCACACTTCACCGTCTCGCGGGCGGTGACGTTCCAGTGCATGCTCATGATCTGGCAGTAGGCCGGCTGGCCCTCCGGGGTGAACAGCGCGCCGTTGCGGTGGTTCTGGTCGGGCGCGTCGCACGTCCCCATCTCCCCCATCACGCTCTCGACGGTGAGCATGTCCGGGTTGGCGGTCCCCGGGCCGCAGCCGCCGGCCTGGCACTTCGCGGCGGGGAACTCGGCGCCCGAGGACTGGGGAATGCCCGCCGCGCGCAGGTAGCCGGTGGCGATGTCCTCGTTGCCGTCGGAGAAGACGGCGATGGTGGGGGCCGCGCTCATGGTCTTGCGGACGTCGCCGGTGAAGGCCGCGGTGGCCTCGTGCACCGAGACGACGCCGACCACGGTGCGACGGGCCCAGGGGTGGTCGTCCCAGGTGGTCGGGTCGTTCCACGCGTCGACGATCTCTCGTGCGGCGGTCGCTTCGGCTGCGTCGATGACGAACGGGCCGCCGCGGTAGCCGTGCAGGGTGATGGCGGTGTCCGGTGGCCGCGCGTCCTGGTCGTCCCACACCACGCGGGCGGCGGCGTAGAAGTCCGGCGAGGCCGTCGGGTAGGGGCACTTGACGCCGGAGCCCTCCTCCTCGCAGTCCCAGTCGCAGGGGTCGGCCGCGGCGTCGCAGGGGGCGTGGTGCCACACCTTGCCCGGGTCGATCACCCAGTACACGGTGACGCCCTGGCGCAGCAGCTGGAACAGGAGCCCGTAGGCCTGGAACATGCCGTGGTCCTGGTAGGTCAGGTCCATGGGGATGATCAGGGAGCCGGCCGGGAACTCCCGGGGCGCGGCCCGGCCCGGGGCGGGCACCAGGAGCAGGGCGAGCAGGAGCGGCAGCAGGAACGCGCGTGACTTTGCCCTTTCACACCTCCTGTTGATTAAAATCGGCTACAATCGGCCAATTCGCCAAGGTTCTTTTTAACTATTTCTTTTCGGGAGGGGTCTCGCAGCAGTAGGCCAGCTCGGGGGGGATTTCGCCGTAGTCGCACTCGCAGCACACGTTCTCGCAGGGATCGACGCCGTACTCGGGGCTGGAGCAGCACAGGTCCGAGGTGTGCGCCGGCAGATAGGGGTTCTCGCAGTCGACGTTGTCGCAGGAGGGCTCGACGCCGTAGTCCAGCCCTGCGCAGCACGCCTGCCAGGAGTCGTCCGGGAGCATGGGATCGGTGCAGTCGGCCGTCTCGCAGTTTGGTTCGTTGCCGTAGTCCGAAGCGCAGCAGTCCTCGTAGTACGGGCCCTGCGGATCCTGGCAGTCGATCAGGTGGCAGGGCGGGGCGGTGCCGTAGTCCATGTTGCAGCACTCGTCCCATTGCTCCACGGTCAGATCGGGATCCGAGCAGGAGAGATCGTAGCACGGATCATGGCCGTAGTCGCAGTTGCAGCAGGCGTCCTCACAGCACTGCGCCTCGAGCTCGGGGTCGAGATCCCCGGAGCAGCACTCCACGTCCGTGCAGGGGTCGACGCCGTAGGTGGGCTCGACCACCGGCGGCACGCAGGAGACCCCGGCGCCCGCGAACAGCAGCGCGGCGGCGGCGGCCACATGGTTGCGAACGCGGCCCAGCGGGCTGCGGCGGGCCCGCTCGGCGAGCAGGTAGTAGCAATAGGGGTTCTCGGTGGTGGTGCCGTTGACCGCGATGGAGACGCAGTGCGCGCCGCCCCGGCAGGTGCGGCCGTGGGCGCAGGAGGCGCAGCCGCCGGTGAGGTCCGCGGGCGTGAACCTCCGGTTGTAGGCGAACAGCGCCGGGTCGGTCCAGATTTCGAACAGGCTGCGCTCGCGCACCGAGCCCTCGCGGAAGGTCTCCGGGCCCCGGCAGCCGTCCTGCATGCTCAGGCAGCCCTTGACGCCGCCGTCGCTCTCGAGGCCGATGCCCTGCAGGCCGGCCTGGCAGCCGCCCCAGTGCTGCGGGGTGCCCTTCCAGCTCGTGGCGCGCAGGGGGGTGTCGTAGACGCTGTGGAAGCCCAGCGAGTCGCCGATGCCCACGGGGACGGGGCCGCGCTCGGCCAGCCGGTGGAGGCGCGGCAGCACGTAGAGGATCTCCCTGGGCTCGATCACCCAGTCCTCGTGGTCCTCGAGGTTGCCCATGGGCTTGCCGAGCTGGAGCCGCCATCGGTCCACCCCGAGGGAGACGCACAGGTCATAGGTCGCCTCGAGGTGGGGGAGGTTGAGCGTGTTGATCGTCGTCATGATCGTGACCGGCAGGCCGGCCTCCTGGATCATGGCCACGGCGGCGCAGGTCTTCGCGAAGGTGCCGCGCCCGCGGATGCGCTCGTGGACCTCGGGGGGGCCGTCGATGGACACGGCCACGTTCGAGAGCCCGCAGGCCTTCATGTCGCGCGCCAGCTCCGGCGTGCAGTGGACGCCGTTGGTGACCATGTTCGGGATCATCCCGGCGGCCCGGAGATCGGAAGAGCGTCGTGTAGGGAAAGAGTGTAGATCTCGGGGGTC
>CALKWH010000047.1 GCA_938004375.1 uncultured Pseudomonadota bacterium | reverse complement strand
GACCACCGAGATCTACACTCTTGCCCTACACGACGCTCTTCCGATCTCCGTCCCCACGCGACAGAATCCGTCACCCGCTCCGACGGACCCGGGTTCGGCCTCGGGGGAACCCGCTGCCCCCCTGGTGGAGCCGGTGGTGAAGAAAACCGCCATGACACCCCCTGTCACGCCCCCGACGACGCCAACGACAGCCAAGGTACCCGCGGCCGATCCAGCCTGCGCCGATGTCCCCACCGCGGACGTCGCCGCGAAGATGTACGCCTGGCCGAGGCGCGCGGCGACCTACGAAAGCTGGTGCGCGCGACACCCTGCCCCCGCCGGCTTCACCCGCGTGGCCGCCGACGCCGGCACCTACGCCCACTGGTTGCGGCACCTGCCGGCCCTGCCCGCAGGGACCCCGGTGAAGGACTTCCAGGGAACGCCCCTGATGTCGGCGACCGCGATCACCGTCTCCGTGATCGACCTCGACGTGGGGTCCCAGGATCTGCAGCAGTGTATGGACACCATCATCCGGCTGCGCGGCGAATGGCACTGGTGGAAGGGCACCGCCGACGCGGTGAAGTTCCGCTACGCGGGCGGGCTGTACTTCGGCTTCGCCGACTGGCGCGCGGGCCTGCGCCCCGAGAAGGTCGGCGGGCGCACCCGGCTCGAGCCCAAGGCCGCCGCCGCGAGCGGTCGGAAGAGCTTCGAGAAATACCTGCGTTTCATGTTCGCGATGACGGGCACCGCCCACAACAACACCGAGCAACCGGTGTCCGCCGCCACGCTCGCCCCGGGCGACTTCTTCATCGAGCCGTCGCCGTCTGCTGCCGTGCTCGGGCACGCGCTGATCGTGCTCGACGTGGCCCGCGACGCCAAGGGCGTGCTGCGCGCGGTCATCGCCCAGGGCTATACGCCCGCCCGCGACCTGCACGTCCTCAAAGCCCCCGACGGTTCCGCCTGGTTCACCCTGGACCCGGCACAGCCGGTAACCTTCCCCTCCTGGGGCAACCCCTTCGGGTGGAACCAGGTCATGCGTTTCCGGTATTGATCACTTCTTCTCGGAGGAGACGGTCACCTGCGTGTGCAGGCCGCCGCGGATGTTGAAGTCCCCGCGGACGGTGATCGAGAGGGGGGCGAGCGCGGCGACGAGGTCGTCGTGGATGCGGTTGGTGAGCTCCTCGTGGAAGGCGCCCTCCTGCCGGAAGCTCCACAGGTAGAGCTTGAGCGACTTCAACTCCACGCAGAGCGCGTCGGGCACATAGGTGATGTGCATGGTGGCGAAGTCGGGCTGGCCGGTCATCGGGCACAGCGCGGTGAACTCGTCGGTCTCGATCTCGATGGAGTAGCCGCGACCCGGCCGGGGGTTGGGGAACGTCGTCAGGTCCTTGGATGGTTGGGTGCTCATGACCGACCTTGTGGAAAAAAAAGGACCGCCCCACTTTCGCGAGGCGGTCCCGGGTTCATGCGAATCGATGGATTACCAGGTGATGGTGACCCAGGAAATGGCACCGTCAACGCTGTTGGGCGCGTAGTCGTTGTAGTCGTCCTCTGACCAGGAGGCGATGACTGCTGCGGCGATCTGGAGGGAGTTGCCCGCGATGGTCAGGTTCGGGATGGCGGACACCGGGATGGAGTACACCATCTCGGCCGAGGAGCCGGAGAGCGGGGTGATGGTGAAGCTCGCCGGGTTGGTGGTCGCGGCCCAGGAACCGGACGCATTGGTCCAAACGGACTTGGCGCCATCTTCCAGGGTCAGCGTGATCATCGTGGCGCCGTCGAACATGTAGATGTCGTGGATGCCCGTGATGTTGCAGGCGGAATAGAAGGTGGTCTTGATCTTGAGGATGCCGTACATGTCGACGTAGTACAACACATCCTGGAGATCGCAGGCGTAGTTGCCGTTGTCGCCGGCAGGATCCTGCGTGCTCAGGATGGATTCGAACTCGGGGGCCCCGATGATGAGGGTCTTCTGCTCGGTCCAGGTGTTGGCCGCGCCATCGGTGAACGTGAAGTTCAGGATGATGGTCTGATCAACGGTCGCTCCGGCAGGCACCGCAAGATCCAGGGGAGGACACGGGACCACGGCACCAGCGGCCATGTCGGTCGCGCTGCACTCAGTGCCGTTGGGCGTGAGGCCGGCGTCGGTGACCGTAGAGGCGGGGTCGATCTCGACGGTGACGTTGATCGGTCCAGTGGCGACGAGCGCGCCGATGTTGCTGGCATTGAACTCGACTTTGACGTTCTCGGAGGGGTCGGGATAGGTGTCGTTGTTGTCCAGGGAGTCATTGATGAACAGGTCGGCCACGGCCAGGGAAGGATAAGGCACGGGTACGGACACGGGGAAGGACCAGGCGCCGCCGTCGGTGTCGGTGACCTCGAGGGTCAGGGTCACGGGCAGGTTGCTCTTGTGGGTGGCGGCGATGGTGAAGCTCAGGGCGTCGGCGGTGTTGGCCGCGTTGCCGCCCATGACGATGTCGCCGAAGGTGGCCGCGCCGTCGACGAGGGTCACGTCGGCGTCGGTGGTGGTCAGGTTGGCGGTGACGCCGGGGGCGTCCATGCCGCCGACGTTGTTCAGCGTGACCTCGAGGGCGACGGTGCCGCCGGGGGCGCCGTTGACGGGATTGGCGACGATCACGGCCTCGAGCTCGGCCGGTCTGTAGTCGACGGTCAGGGTGTAGGCCCCGATGGCGCCAGCGTAGCCCTGAACCATGATGTAATAGGTGGTGCCGCCCACGAAGTTCCACTCGATCTCCTCGGTGTTCGTGGAACCCCAGGATCTGGCCAGTTCCTCGAAGGCGTCGTCGTTCAGGTAGAGGTCGAGGTCACCCACTTCGTGCGTGAATTCGAGTTGGATCTTGCCGGCGAAGGAGATCGACGGGGTGATGGCGAACCAGTCCTCGTTGGCGGGGCCGCAGATGTAGCCGTCGAGGGAGGACGGGATGGACCCGAGATCCATCGTGTAGGCGTCGCCGCCGTCATGATTCTCGTACGTGTCCTCGGCGCAGCCGCAGGCCGGCAGGGAGGCGCAGTCCTCGTCGTCGCAGTCCACGTCACCGTCGAAGTCGTCATCGGTGGTGTTGTCGCACACCTCGGGGGGGGTCGCGCAGTAACCGGACTCGGAGTCGCAGATGCCGGTGGTCGGACAGTGGGCGGCGGTGGAGCAAGCTGCCCAGCAGACACCCAGACCGTCGCCGATGTCCATGCACTCGTAGCCCACGCGGCAGTCGGTGCCGCCAAGGGTGCAAGTCTTGGCGCAGAAGTTGGCACTGCCGGCGGACACGCACAGGGTGCCGTCCTCGGAGCAGCCACCCTCTTCGTCGCACTCGGCCACGCAATAGCCCGACGGCAGGCCGGCGCCCACCTCGGGATAGCAGGTGGCTTCCGGGGTCACGCACTGCTCGGTCTCCGTGCAGGGATCGCCCACATGGCCCGGTGTGGTGTTGTTGGTGACGTTGGTGCAGCCGGTGGTGTCGAACCCGGCGCAGGAGGTCAGGCAGCCCAGCGTGCCGCCCGTGAAGCCCTCGGTCGTGCAGTCGGCGGTGCCCAAGGCGGTGCCGTCGCAGGTCTCGCCTTCATCAATGATGTTGTTGCCGCAGTTGGCATTGTTGGTGTTGTTGTTCTTCTTGGGATCGTCGTCACAGGCGGTGACGAAGGCGAAGAGCGCCAGGGTCAAGAAAATCGAGGTCAAGCGTTTCATAAAATTCTCCTTTCAAGACAAAACAAGAAGCAGGACACCGCCTCCATCATGGAGGCGTTTCGGTGAAGTTGTTTACCTGAATAAAGGAAATTGTCAAACGGGAATTCGTTTTTTCTTGATGATCGCGATGGCCAGCACAGGAGACGATGCGTCAGGCATCGCTCAGGGGCAGTAACCGTACGGACTGGAACCCCAGTTCTGCACAGGCTGGCACATGGCGATGGTCCCGTTGGCGCTCGCGCACTCGTCGGTGGAGCCCACGTGACACAGGATCGCGCAGCGGAAGTTGGAGCGGTTGCAGAACGCACCGGGCACGCAGTCGGTCTCGGTCTGGCACCAGTCGCCCACGGCGTTATCGCCGAGGGTGTCCATGCAATGGCCGAGATAGTCCGAGCGCTGGAAATAGCAGGTCCCGCCGTTGGGGCCACAGCCGGTCAGATCGACCGCATCGCAGTCCTGCACGATCTGGCAGACGGGATCCATGGCGCAGTCCGGATCGTCGCAGTCGAAGAGGCCGTCTCCGTCGTCGTCCCAACGGTTGGTGCAGTCGTATTCGTAATCACCACCGCACTCCTCGCTGCCGAAGCAGTCTTCGTCCTCGCAGTCAATCATGCCGTCATAGTCGTCGTCGATACGGTTGCCGCAGTTGTACTCACGCTCGTTAGGGCAATAATCAGAGTTATAGCAGTCGGTGTCCTCGCAATCGATCATCCCGTCCCCGTCGTTGTCGAACCCGTCATAGCAGATTTCGGGGTCGGTGGCGTTGCACAATTGGTGGAGCCAGCAGTCCTGGTCCTCGCAGTCGACGTAGCCGTCGTCGTCGTCGTCCTGCCTGTTGTCACAGGTCTCGAGGTACTCGCACACCCCGACGCAGTCCGCGTCGCGGCAGTCGACGTAGCCGTCGCCGTCGTCGTCCGCGCCGTTGTCGCAGATCTCTTCGGCAGCCTGGCAGTCGGGATACTCGGCGCAGTCGTCATCTTCGCAGTCGATGAATCCGTCCCCGTCGTCGTCCCAGCGGTTGTCGCAGATCTCGTCTTCGACCACGGTGCAGGCCTGGTTGCGGAAGCAGTCCTGGTCCTCGCAGTCGACGTAGCCGTCGCCGTCGTCGTCCTCGCCGTTGATGCAGTCCTCGTTGTACTCGCAGACCTCGACGCAGTCGAGGTCATTGCAGTCGACGAAGCCGTCGCCGTCGTCGTCGGTGTCGTTGTCGCAGATCTCGTCAGCCGCCTGGCAGGACGCATGGTTCGCGCAGTCCTGGTCGTCGCAGTCGACATAGTCGTCGCCATCGTCATCCTGACCGTTGGTGCAGTTCTCACCCGAGGCATTGCAGGCCTCATCGGCAAAGCAGTCCTGGTCGAAGCAGTCCGTCCAGTTGTCACCGTCGTCGTCGACCCCGTTGTCGCAGATCTCGACGCCGGAGGTGGTGGAGTCGTCGTCACAGGCGGAGAGGGTAAAGATGCTCAGGGAGAGGATGGAAACCAGGGTGATCAGGGTGCGCATGGAGCGACCTCCTTTCAGGTGCCCATAAAATACCGCAATTCCAGGGACGTGCAAATGCCTCGCGACCATAAAAAACGATCATTATTTTTCTAGTCGGCTTCCACATAAGGCCGGGCCTGCTTGAGAAACACCCGTCGGGGCGATCCCCACAATTTGAATTCCATGTCCAGCGCGAAGGCCAAGGGGTTCGCGCCATAGAGCGCGGCAAAGTGGTCGTGAGCCTGGCGGGAAACACTATACAGCGCCTCCACCTCCTCCGGCGTGAGGATGGACCGCCCCGGGGAAAGGCTCGAGTAGCGCAGGGTGCAGACCTGGACGCCGCCCTCGGGATCCCGGATGATGGAGAAGATCTCCGGCAGCGCGCCCCCCTCCGGGTTCGTGACCGAGAGCTCGCCCAACTGGACGTTGACGTACATGCCCTCGACCGTGGGATCGGCGATGTTCTGCGTGATGATCACGCCATTGGCTGCCTCGTCGGTGAAGGCGACGTTCACGGCCACCCCCATCTGGACAGCCAGGTGCTCGATGTTCCAGAAGGCGCGCTCCTCGAAGGCGTCGCGGTTCCACACCGAGGCCCAGACCTCCCGGATCACCAGGGAGGCCGCCCGCTCCCCCGAGGCCCAGGCGCCGTGGGAGGAGTACAGGCCGGCGCCGCTGAAGTTCGGCAGGTCCTCGGCGTTGGTGCTGGACCGCAGTTTGACCTTGGCGGCGCCGAACACCTCGGCCACCCGGGCATCGAGAGCGACTGCGAAGGCGGGATCGATCGGGCTGCGGGTGAACAGGAAGCGAACCCCGTCGAGGACGGCGTCGCGCAGCCTCGCGTCGCTCCGGAAACCGGCGTCGTCGAGGGCGGCGACAATATAGTCACGCAGCGCCAGCGGGGACGCGGCCACCGACAGGCAGAGCCCGCGGGCCCCGTCGCAGGCGGCCTGCGCACGCCCGGAGGCGAGACAGGCAACGTGGCTCTCTTCACAACGCGGGGCGTCGACCACTGCGGCCAGCGTGAACTCGTGGTAGTGCCGGAAAGGCACGGCGAAGCCGTCGGAGGTGGCGTCTGGGAGGAGCTGGTGCAACTGGGCCAGGTTGGCTGCCTTGACGCCGACGCTGAGCGAGTCCCCGAAGGCGAGCCCGGAGAACCCCGGCAGGCCGCCGGGCTCCAAATCAGACGCCGGCACCAGCGGGTCCCCGTGCTGCGAGGCCCAGAAGGCCTCGGCCTCGGCCAGGGTGGTCTCGGCGAGGGTGAAGCCCCCGGCGGTGACCTCGAAGCGGACCAGGCGGCCGAGGAACGGAGCCACCCGCGGGTCCGTGGAGGCCCCGAGGAGCGCCAGGTTGGGCGTGCCCCGGTTGCGCGCGGCGACGTTGACATGGGCCAGCGGCGTCTGCAGCTCCTCGGTGATGGTGCCCCCCACCACCGGGAGATTGTTGGGCAGGCGGGTGAGCAGCAGGATGTCGGTGTACGAGACGACCTCGCTCTCCAGTTGCTCCGGCGTCAACAGCCGCAGGGTGCCGTAGGCCACGCCCGGGTTGAGCAACTGGAGGTTCATGTTGCCGTACAACTCGGCGCGCACCAGCCAGGCGGCGTCCCTCGCGGCGAAGACCGGCGCGTCGCTTCGGGCGGCGTCCTCCTGCGCGGCGCCGGCGGGCAGATAGGCGAGCCGTCGGTCGCCGCCCGAGAGTGCGACGCACCCGAGGCGCTCCTCGAGGAGGCGGTGGGCGAGGCGGGCCTGGGCGGGCGTGAGGTCGTCGCTGGGGAAGAACGTCACCACGAACGGCGCGGTGGTGGGATCGCCCAGAAAGGCGCTGCGCGTCCTCAACTCGGGGTAGTAGAGGATGGAGCCGGCCATGGCGGTCCGGTCGGTCCCCTGGTAGGTCTGCCGGTAGAACTCGGACTGGCTCAGGGACTTCCCGAGGACGTTGCGGACAAAGTCGTAGTGGATGGGGTGCCGTCGGGTGTCCTGAAAATAGACCGCCGGCGTCCCGTCGAGCCCGTCGACGTAGAACTTCACGACCCAGGCGGGGCCGAGCTCGGTCGCGGACGGGTACCCCGTCTCCTGGAAATCGTCGACCCCGGTTTCCGTCGTGAAACCGGTGGCGTAGTCCGCGTTGCGGACCGGCACCGGCAGGGCGACCAGCGGCCAGGACAGGCCGGCGGCGAGGGCGGCGCGGGTCACCGTGCGGGTCTCGAACGCGAAGCCCGGCGCCTTCACGGTGATGACGGGGTCTTCGGGGAGCGTGGCCAGGGTGAAGCCGTCGGGCGTGCACGAGAGTCCGGGGGCAGGCGAAGCCGGGGGGCCTGGGCACTGCAGCCGCGCCACGGTCGCGCCATCCCCGGAGGCGACGATCACGGTGTAGGTCGCGGGCGGCGCCGTGCCGGCGGGCGGCGCCAGGCAAACGTGCCCCGAGCCAAAGTTCAGATCCTCGCCGCAGCCGGCGGCCAGCATCAACAGGAGCGAAAGGATCGACAGGATCGGACGGGCGCGCACGGCGGGCTCACTTGGCGTTGGGATCACCCGCGCACTTCTCGAAGTCGTCGATCAGGTCCGCGAAGGTGCCGTCCTCGAGGACGGGCCGGCAGACGATGGGCTGCGTCCGATCGGCGGTGCAGCCGTCGACGAGGATCGTCCCCTGACCGTCCAGCACCTGGAGGCAATCCATGGGCTGGCAGGCGCGCCAGCCCCAGCCGAAGGACGAATGGTAGTATCGAACCATCGTGCCGTCTTGGGTGAAGTCGAAGGAATCGTTGTGGTGGTTGCCGCCGAAGTCGTAGACGGGCGAAGTCAGCGCGGTGACGACCCCGTCGACGCTGATCCAGGCGACGGTCGTGTAGAGGGGTAGCTCGCTGAAGAGCACTTCGCACTCGGTCGGGGTAGCCTGGAAGTACACGGTCCCCACGACTCCGTCGTAGTCGAACGTGCAGACGTGATCGGCGTCGGCGAAGTCCGTGAGCGTGCCGTCACAATCGACGGAATGCGTCTGCGGGGTCCGGATCGTGAAGCCGTAGGGGCCCGGCTCCCCGGTGCAGCCCGAGACGTCGAAGGCCAGGCACGAGGTCTCACAGGCGAGCTCTCCGGCCTCGAACCCCTGCGTGACGCAGGTGGCGCCGCCCAGCTCGACGCCGTCGCACACCTCGGCGCCTGAGAGGACCCCGTCGCCGCAGACCGCGTTGTTGGTATTGTTGACGTTGTTGACGTTGTTGGTATTGTTGACGTTGTTGACGTTGTTGACGTTGTTGACGTTGTTGACGTTGTTGACGTTGTTGTTGGTCTTCGGGTCGTCATCGCAGGACGCGAGGACCAGCAAGGTCAGGACCAGCGAGAGGCAGGCGAGCTTGTTCATCGTGGTTTCCTTTCTGGATGTCTCAGGGACGCGGGAGATCGGACGGGCAGCTTACAGGCAGCCGCCGTAGGGGCTGCCGTTCCAGGACTGCACCGTGCGGCAGGTCTGGCCGGCATTGCAGTCGGCGTTGTTGCCCACGTGACAGAGCTTCAGGCAGCGCTTGTCGGCGCCGTTGCAGAACAGGCCGGGCTGGCAGTCGGTCTCGGTCTGGCAGGACGCGCCGATGCCGGCGGAGCCGCTGACCCACATGCAGTGCCCCAGGTAGTCCGAGCGCTGGAAGTAGCAGGTCTGCATGGGCAGCGAACAGCCGGACAGATCCACGGCGTCGCAGTCCCCGACGGAGAAGCAGCCCGGATCCCACAGGCATTCGTCGTCAGCGCAGTCCACCAGGCCGTCCCAGTCGTCATCGAGGCCGTTGCCGCAGTCCTCGGGGGAGATCACGCCGCACTCGGGGGTGTTCATGCAGTCCGGGTCCTGGCAGTCGATCAGGCCGTCCCAGTCATCGTCCCAGCGGTTGGAGCAGTCGTATTCGTACTCGACCTGCCCGCACTCGGGGGTGTTCATGCAGTCCGGGTCCGCGCAGTCGACCGCGCCGTCCCAGTCATCGTCCAGTCCGTTGGAGCAGTCGTACTCGTAGTCGACCTGCCCGCACCCGGGGGTGTTCATGCAGTCCGGGTCCTGGCAGTCGACCCAGCCGTCGCCGTCGTCGTCCCAGTTGTTGCCGCAGTCTTCCCAGGTCTGGGTGGCGCAGGCCTGGTGACGGAAGCAGTCCTGGTCCTCGCAGTCCAGCCAGCCGTCCCCGTCGTCGTCATATCCATTGGCACAGATCTCCCGGTATTCGCAGACCGGCAGAGGAATCATGTCCGCCCCGTTCCCGTCGGTGCCCCAGTAATTGGGATCGCAGTCGACGTCGTTGCAGTCTACAAAGCCGTCCCCGTCGTCGTCGAGACCGTTGTCGCAGAGCTCGACCGGGCCCGTGCACCAGGGCGTGCCGGCGCAGGCGTAGTCCTCGCAGTCGATCAGGCCGTTGCCGTTGTCGTCGATGCCGTTGTCGCAGACCTCGTCGGTCACGACCGTGCAGACCTGGTTGCGGAAGCAGTCCTGGTCCTCGCAGTCCGTCCAGCCGTCGTTATCGTCGTCGATCCCGTTGTCGCAGATGTCACGGTAGGTGCAGTACTGGTTGATGTTGTTCTGGTTGTTCAGCGGCGGGGCCTCGTACTGATCACCTGGCGAATCGAAGCCGTTGGGCGGCAGGCAGTCCGCGTCGTCGCAGTCCACGAAGCCGTCCCAGTCGTCGTCGAGGCCGTTGAAGCAGTCCTCGGCCGGGACCGTGCAGGGCTCGGTGCCTTCGCACGCGTAATCGTCGCAGTCGATCAGGCCGTTGCCGTTGTCGTCGATCCCGTTGTCGCAGATCTCGTCGGTCACGACCGTGCAGGCCTGATGACGGAAGCAGTCCTGGTCCTCGCAGTCGGGGAACCCGTCGCCGTCGTCGTCCTGCCCGTTGTCGCAGAGCTCGCGGTACTCGCACTCGCCACCGCAGTCGAGGTCGTTGCAGTCGACGAAGCCGTCGCCGTCGTCGTCCTGGCCGTTGTCACAGTCCTCGGGGGTGACGTTGCAGACGTCGGCCGAGAAGCAGTCCTGGTCGTCGCAGTCGACGAAGCCGTCGCCGTCGTCGTCCTGGCCGTTGTCACAGTCCTCGTTGCCATTGTTGCTGTTGTTGACATTGTTCAGGTTATTGACGCTGTTGATGTCGTCGTCGCAGGAAGAAAGAGCAAAGAGAGAAAGAGTCAGGGTGAGTATCAAGACGGTCAGGGTGCGCATGGAGCCCTCCTTTTCCAGTGCCATTGAGTGTAGCGCTTTTCTTTCACCGTGCAAATGGTGGAGTCCGACTTTTTTTGAGACGCCCTGCCCGACCGGCCAATCGCCGGTTGACGGCGCGCCCCGCATCTGTTACGAGGAGGCCGTTCGGGTGCCGCCGGCCTTTTCCGCCGGCGGCCGGGAAGCCGGTGAAAATCCGGCGCGGCCCCCGCCACTGTAACCGGGGACGACGATGACGGTTGCCGAAGGCAACAACAAGCCACCATGCAATCAGCATGGGAAGGCGTCATCCTAGGACGATCCGGAAGCCAGGAGACCGACCCGATTCGCGTCGGCACGAGCGGCGAAGCAGGAGCTTCGCGTTCGTGCCCGACGGTTGCGGAGGGCGGCCAGTTTGGCTTTCTGGATAGTTGCGCTTTTTCTAATCTCCCAAACGGAAGAGGACGAGGTCCTGGTCACCGGGCGCCGCGGGCGGCCCGAGAGCCCACGACGGGAGCGCACCCTGGCCGCCACCGAACTGTCCCCCGACGCCCACCTGAAGACCGGAGATCGGAAGAGCGTCGTGTAGGGAAAGAGTGTAGATCGG
>CALKWH010000046.1 GCA_938004375.1 uncultured Pseudomonadota bacterium | reverse complement strand
ACCACCGAGATCTACACTCTTTCCCTACACGACGCTCTTCCGATCTGGCCCCGAGGACCTTCCTGCGCACCCCCTCGGACTTCGACGTCGCCATCGACCAGCTCAAGGCCCACGTGCAGACGCGCCAGGACCTGGTCATCGACTTCCTCGGGCTGTGAACCCGCCCCCGGTTGGCAAATCCATCGGACCAGGGAGAAGGCCACCAGAGAGAAGACCCATTTAGCCTTTTTGCCTTTCATCCCTCCAAGTCGAAATCGAAATCGAAATCGTTTTCAGGATCAAGGATACCGCCTGGAGTGTGGGCGGGCGTTTGAATTCCTCTTGAAGCATGCGGTCATGGCAATTCAAGATCGATTCCGATTTCGACCGGGAAGAAAAATGGACCGGTATCTGATAATTAATCGGCCCTCTGGGCTACAGGCCAGGCTCGAGCCGGGGCCGCATCCCGTGGGGACGCCGCATGCCGTCCCTGGGGGGAGGCATGGCGTCGTCGGGTCGGTGGTCGTCGTCTTCGGGCGGGGGCATGGCGTCGTCTGGGCGGCGGTCGTCGTCCCTGAGGGGAGGCATGGCGTCGCGGGGACGGCGGTCGTCGTCTTCGGGCGGGGGCATGGCGTCGCCGGGGCGATCATCGCCGTAGGCGGGGCTCAGGCGACGGAGCTTCTCCCGCTGCCCGGGGGTCAACACCGCGCGGATGTCCAGCGGGATCGTCAAACGAAGCGTGTCGCTCCGAAGGCGCAGCTCGTGGATGCGTCGCAGCAGCGTCAGGGCGAGCTCCCGGGGGACCTCCGGGCGTCGCAGGACCTCGTCGAGCTCCCGCTCCAGCCCGTCGAGCTCGAGCTTGATCCCGGCCAGCTCGCGCCGGCCGGCGTGGGTCGTGTCGAGGATGGTCTTGAGCTGGTCCTGGGTCAGGCCCAGCGAGTCCCGCAGGTGCAGCAGGTTCCGCTCCACACGCTCGAAACCGTCTGGCCTGGAGTGGGCGGGCGCGTCCCGGCCGGGGCGGGGGCGCTCCTGTTCCCGGGGCTCGGGACGCAGGCGTACGACCAGCAGGGCCGCCGAGGGGATGAGGACGGCGATGAGCAGGGCGATCCAGTTCTGGTTTTTCATGACGGATCCCTCCCGGTGCCCGTGGGAAACGCGAGCCGCTCGTAGGGTGCGAGCGCCTCGGGGAGCGCCAACTCAGGCTCCACGGACGGCAGGCCGCGGTGTGCCTCGGCGCCCGACGGGACCTGCGGTTCCTGACGCGGCGCCGGGGTCGGGGCGAGGCCGAAGTGCAGGATCAGCACCGCCGCGGTGAGGGAGGCGGAGAACAGCGGCCAGAGCAGGGGGGTCCCGCGTCGCGAGAGGCCGCCTCCGTCGCGCGCAGCCCGGGCCAGCGCCAGCGCCAGCGCCGGACCGGGGAGCTCACGGCGCATCCCGGCGCTCAGGTGAAGGATTCGCGCCCGGTAGTCCCGGCAGCCCGGGCAGGCGGCCAGGTGCCTCTCCAGCGCCTCGTCGGGCTGCGCGCCGGCCAGGGCGGCCAGCTCGCGTTCGATTCTGCGACAATCGGTGGACGATTCGCGCATTTTACACCTCCGGCCCCAGGTGGAGCCTCATCTTCTCCACGGCCTTGAACAGATTGGACTTCACGGTCTGGACAGGGCACTCCATGATCGCGGAGATCTCCTCGAGGCTCAACTCCTCCCCGTATCGGAGCACGAAGGCCGTCCGCTGCCGGTGCGGGAGCCGGTCGACCCCGGCCTGGATCCGGGCGGCGAGGCCGGGATCCGGCAGCCCTGCGTAGGGCGCAGGGGCGTTCTCCACCGCGGGATCCCCGTAGGACAGCAGGCGGTTGAGCTTCATCCAGAGGCCGCGCTGCCGGCGGCAGCAGTTGATCACGATGCGGATGAACCAGGTCCTCATTTGCGCCTCCCCGCGGAAGCCCGGGAGCGCACGGTAGGCATTGAGGAAGGCCTCCTGGACGGCGTCCCGGGCGTGCTCCTCGTTGCCGAGCATGCGCCTGGCGATGGCGAGGGCCATCGGGCCGACCTCACGGGCCAGATCTTCAAAGGCGGTCTCCCGCGGGTTCGGTGCCATCCGGAACGGCCCTCGCTTCTCTCCGTCCATTGGAGTCGGGCTGTGCTGCCGGAGTTTACTGGAAAAAACGGCCCGAGGGGAGAGGGGAGACCTGGGGCCGGCGGCGACGCGTCCGGCGGGAGGACGGAGCACGTCGGGCTAGGGCGTGTGCCACCCGCGGCGGGCGAGGCCCGCGCGCACGGTGTTGGTGAGCAACAGCGCGATGGTCATGGGGCCGATGCCCCCGGGCACGGGGGTGATGGCGGCGGCGCGCTCGGCCGAGGGGGCGAAATCGAGGTCGCCGGCGAGGGTGCCGTCGTCGAGGCGGTGGATGCCCACGTCCACGACCACGGCGCCGGGGGCGATCCACTCGGGTTTGACCACGTCGCGGCGGCCGGCGGCGACGACGAGGAGCTCGGCGCGGGAGACCTCGGCGGCCAGATCCCGGGTCTTCGTGTGGCACACGGTGACGGTGGCGTCGGCGGCGATGAGCAGGGCGGCCAGCGGGCGCCCGACGATGGTCGAGCGGCCCACGATGACCGCGCGCAGGCCGGCCACGGCGACGTCGTTGCGGCGCAGCAGCTCGAGGACGCCCGCCGGGGTGCAGGGCGCCAGCGCGGCGCGGTCACCCAGGAGCACGCGGCCCTGGTTCACCGGGTGGAAACCGTCCACGTCCTTCTCGGGGACGATCAGGTCGAGGATCGCGCGCTCGGGCAGGGGCCGGGGCAGCGGCAGCTGGACCAGGATGCCGTCGACCTCGGGGTCGGCGTTGAGGGACGCGACCAGGGCGCGCAGGTCGGCCTCGGGGGTGTCGGCCGGCAGCCGGTGGGCCACCGAGCGGATGCCCGCCTTCTGGCACGCCTTCTCCTTGTTGCGCACGTACACGGCCGAGGCGGGGTCGTCCCCCACGAGCACGACCGCGAGGGTGAGCGGGCCGGGCAGGGCGGCGGTGCGCGCGGCGAGCTCGGCGCGGATGGCGGCGGCGGCGGCGTTCCCGTCGAGGATGCGGGCGGTCATTTCTTCGTCTCCCGGGTGAGGTGGCGGTACAGGGCCTCGAACTGGTCGAGGGTGTAGTAGTCGATGGTGATCGAGCCCTTCTCGCTGGAGCGGGCCTTGATCTTCACGCGGGTGCCCAGGGTGGTCTGCAGGCGGTCCTGCAGCTCGGTCAGGCTCGCGGGCGGGGCCGGGCGCTTCTTGGGCTCCTTCTTCGCCTTCTTCAGTTGCACGAGCTTCTCGGTGGCGCGCACGCTCAGGCCCTTCTGGATGACCTGGGTGGCGGCGTCGAGCATCTCGGCCTCGTCCTCGAGGCCCAGCAGCGCCACGGCGTGGCCCACGGAGAGCCGCTTCTCGGAGAGCAGGCCCTTTACGTCCGAGGGCAGGCGCAGGAGGCGCAGGGCGTTGGTGACCGTGGAGCGCTGCTTGCCCACGCGCTGGGCGACCTCGTCGTGCTGGTAGTTGCGGCTCGTGATCAGGTGCCGGTAGCTCTCGGCCTCTTCCAATGGGCTCAGGTCCTCGCGCTGGATGTTCTCGACCAGGGCCAGCTCGAAGGCCTCGAGCTCGTCGGTCTCCTTGAGCAGCACGGGGACGCGGGTGAGGCCGGCGCGGCGGCAGGCGCGCCAGCGGCGCTCGCCCGCGATGATGATGTAGCCGCCGGCGCCGTCGGTGCGGACGATCAGCGGCGAGAGCAGGCCCTTCTCGCGGATGCTCTCGGTCAGTTCCTCGAGGCGGGCCTCGTCGATGGCCGTGCGGGGCTGCACCTCGGAGGGGTGCACGACGTTGATGTTCACCCACAGCAGGGACTCCGAGGGCTGCGCGGCGTGGATCTCCTGGTCGTCGGGGATGACCGGTGGCGGGGGCGGGGCGGCCTGGGACTTCTTGTCGGGGATCAGCGCGGACAGGCCGCGTCCGAGGGCTTTCTTCGGGGCAGGTTTCTTGCTCATGGTGTCAGTCTTCACGCTTCCTGGCCTTGGACTCGTTGGCGCGGATGAGTTCGTCGGCCAGCTGGAGATAGGCCTGCGCGCCCTTGGAGGCCACGCTGTAGATCAGCACGGGCTTGCCGTGGGACGGGCTCTCGGAGAGCCGGATGTTGCGGGGGATGGTGGTCTCGAACACGCGGGAGTCGAGGTGTCCGCGGATCTCCTCGGAGACCTGCCGGGAGAGGACCGTGCGGTCGTCGGTCATGCACAGCAGCACGCCCTCGTACTCGAGGGCGGGGTTGGCGCTCTCGCGCACGCGCCCGACGGTGTTCATCAGGCGCCCCAGGCCCTCCATGGCGTAGTACTCGGTCTGGACCGGGATGAGCACCGAGTCCGCGGCGGTGAGGGCGTTGAGGGTGAGCAGGCCCAGGCTGGGCGGGCAGTCGATGAGGATGTAGTCGAACCGGTCCCGCAGGGGAGCCAGGACCTCGCGCAATTGCAGGGCGCGCTCGCCGAACTCCACGTGCTCGACGAGCTCCACCTCGAGAGCGGCCAGGTGCGGGCACGCGGGCAGCAGCTTGAGCGTGGCCAGGTCGGTGGCCCGCAGGGCGGCGTCGACCTGGACCTGGCGGGTGAGCACGCGGTAGACATCGGGCTCGCCCTCGGCGAGGAACAGGCCCAGCCCGGAGGTGGCGTTGGCCTGGGGATCCAGATCCACGAGCAGGACGCGGCGGCGCGCGGCCGCCAGGGACGCCGAGAGGTTGATGGACGTGGTCGTCTTGCCCACGCCGCCTTTCTGGTTCGCCACAGTTATGATTTTTCCCATACAAATCCTCTGGCCGGCCTCCCGGGGAGGGCGTCGTGGTCCGACGACACGGCCTTTTCCGGGCACACAGCTGGCACGAGAATGCGAAATGCCGCCCGAAAAATCAAGAGAATTGTGGATCCGCACTTTTTTGCTGGGCGGTGCATCGAAAACTTGCCATCTGTTCGGATCTGTGCGAAAACGATGGCCAGCGTTCACCGGGAGAAGGACATGATCTCATTGACTCCAACGCAAAGTCGGGTTCTCGATGCGATGGCCGCCTTCCTGCAGGAGACCGGCTACCCACCCTCCACCCGCGAGCTGGCCGACCGGCTGGGGGTCTCGGCCCCGTCGGTGCACGAGCAGCTCGGCCGCCTCGAGGAGAAGGGCTACATCCGGCGCAACCGCCTGAAGGCCCGCTCCATCGAGATCCTGCGCATGCCCCGGCGCGTGGCCACGGGGGGGCGGGCCGACGACGAGAGCGTGCGCGTCCCCCTGCTCGGCGAGATCGCCGCCGGTCTGCCGCTCCTGTCCGAGGCCAATTACCACGGGCACCTCGAGGTTCCCATCAGCCGTGGCCTCAGACCAGGCAACTTCTTCGCCCTCAGGGTCAAGGGCGACAGCATGATCGAGTGCGGCATCCATCCGGGTGACTACGTGGTCGTGCGCCAGCAGACCATGGCCGAGAACGGCGAGATCGTGGCGGCCCTGCTCGAGGACGGGGCCACCGTCAAGCGCCTGAAGAAGAACCCCCTCTCGGTGCTGCTGTGCCCGGAGAACCGCTCCTACGAGCCCATCGACGTCACCTGTCGGGAGGACTTCCGCGTACTGGGCAAGGTCATCCACCGGGTCGGCAGCGACGCCATGGTGCACGAAGGCTGACCGCGGTCGTCGGACAGCCCGGCATTGCGGCTTCTCTTCTTGCGCCCATTCCCATAGAATCATCCACGGTCCCGAGCGTACCGTCACGGTCGACCGTGACGACCACGGTACCCAGGAGTCCCCCATGAGAACCCCCACCCTGACGTTCTTCGCCCTCGCCGGTGCCGCCCTCGTTCTCTCGGCCGTGGCCTTCTCCGCCCCGACGAAGCCCACCTTCCGTTTGGAGCGCGAGATCAACGCGTGCAACTCCTCCCCCGAACACGCGGTCCACGGGGACAAGTTCGCCGTCTGCAAGAACGAGAAATGGCAGCCGGTGATCGTGAACCTTCACAACGGCGCCACGACCGTGCTCCGGGTTCTCAAGGAGTACGAGGGGATGCCGCAGTCCACGCAGGTGGCCGACCGGACCCTGCGCAACGCCAGCCTGATGACGGGAAAGCACCGCGATTACTCCTCCTACGAGGTGCTGTGGACCAGCGGCAGCGCGGTGGGCGTGCACGTCTCCGGCTACCACTACGTGCACCCCGACACGCCGCCGAGGCACGAGAAGTGCGGCGGAGAACTGAAGATCCACGAGAAGTTGCAGCAATATTATTGTCCGGCGTGCAATCAGTTGGTCGCCCCCTACAATTCGATGATTTCGAACCACATCAACGAGTGGGCCGTGGTGGATCTCACCTCCGAGAAGGCCACCAGCGCTGCCCTGCCCGACGGCTGGCTCTTTCGCGTGGGGAACGACTTCACCGGCGGGGTCTTCTGGTTCGCCCGCCTCGAGCCGTGCGCGCCCACGTGCCAGGCGACCCAGAAGCTCACGTTATTCTCGGTCAAGACGGCCACCGGCGCCAAGGTGAGCGAGTTCCAGGTCGACGTGCCGTACCGCGAGAAGGGGCCCGGGTATCGTTCGGCCATCTCCGCTTCGGGCAAGACCCTGTTGCTCGTGGAGTACGACGAGCTGCAGGACAAGACCCGGGGGTTTCTGCAGAACCCCGGAGTGTCGGCCCTGGTGGTCGACGTGGCCCAGAAGAGCGTGCGGCGCATGGACGCGCTCATGACCACCTACGGCTTCGCCCTCGACGAAAAGAACGACCGCGTGTTCCTGGGCTCGAACCAGTCCGCGAAGCTGGTCGTGCGGAGACTGAGCACGGGGGATCTGATCAAGCAATGGTCGATCCCGGGCGGGATGGCCCACCTCGGCCTGTCGGCCGACGCCTCGAAGTTGTACGTGTTCACGAAGGGCGAGTTCCAGGTCGTCGAGACCGTGAAATACACCACCGTCTCGAAAGTGGCAGTGAAGACCCTGTACCCCGGCGTGGACAAGTGGATGACGGCCGATCGCGTGATCACCACCACCGACGGCCTGCGGGCGATCACGCCGCCGATGATCCGCGCCGAGCTCGGTCCCTGGGGCGTCCCGGATCCCAAGTCGGGCTTCCGGGTGTTTCTGCTGCCGTGAGGCTCTCTGGGTCCAAGTCCAAGTCCAAGTCCAAGTCCAAGTCGAAATCGAAATCGAAATCGTTTTCAGGATCAAGGATGCCGCCTGGAGCGTAGGCGGGCGTTTGAATACCTCATTTATGCAGTTGCTTCATCGACGATGGTATTTCATCCCGTCTTAATCTGGGAATCATCAACCAGTGCGGTCATGGCAATTCATGACCGATTTCGATTTCGATTTCGACGGGGAAGAAAGACAGACCGCTATCTGATAATTGGTCGGCCTTCCACCCCCCCCGTAGCTTGCGGGCCTGCTGCGCAGTCCGGCAAGCTACAGGGGGCTAGCTTGTCGGGAACTTGGCGTTCCCGGGCAGCGCCGCTGCCCGGTGGAGGAAGACTGCACCGGACTGCTGCGCAGCCGGCCCGCAAGCTACGGGGGGGACCGGAGCTGGACGATCGCCGAATTATGGATTGACGACGGGGGCGGGATCCGCGGGCGGCGGTGGCGGAGGCGGGGGCGGCGGAGGCGGCGTGTCCATGGGGGCCTCCATGGGCTCTTCCATGGGCGCTTCCATGGGTTCTTCCATGGGGGCCTCGACCGGCTTCATGACGGGCTTCATCGCGACAGGCATGGGGGCCTCGACCGCGGGCATGGGCGGCTCGACCGGAGGCGGCTCGACGGGCATGGGCGGTTCGACGGGGACCTCGACCATCGCCGGCTCGACCGGCGTCGCGTCCACGGGCATGGGCAGCTCGACGGGTTGGATCTCGACGGGCATGGGGGCCTCGACCGGGGGGACCTCGGCGGGCATGGGCGCCTCGACTTGGGGCGGTTGCGGCGGGGTCGGCGTCGCGGCGGTGCCCTCGTTGCCCTTGTCGCGCAGCACGAAGAACCACACCAGGGCGCCAACGATCAGCAGTCCGACCACGATGCCGACCACCACGCCCAGGGGAACGCCGCCGGCCTTGTCGGACTTGTCGGACCTGTCGGACTTGTCGGACCTGTCGGACTTGTCGGACCT
>CALKWH010000045.1 GCA_938004375.1 uncultured Pseudomonadota bacterium | reverse complement strand
GATCGTATTCGGTGACTGGAGTTCAGACGTGTGCTCTTCCGATCTACCGGGCCGGCATCCGGGGCGGCAGGGGCCGCGTCCGGGGCGATGGGCTTGGGGTCGATCTCCCCGGCGGGGGCCACGACCGGCGGGGTCGCAGGCGGCGGGGTCGCAGGCGGCGGATCCTGGGGTAGCGCCCACAGCACGAACGAGAGCCAGAGCACGTGGGACATCGTTCACTTGCCGCCGTTTCTCAGCATCAGTTCCTCGTCGAGGCGGTCGGCCAGCTCGGCCTCGTCCTGGCGCCCGAGCCACTGCTTGCCGTTGACGTAGAGGGTGGGCGTCCCCACGATGCCCAGCGCCAGGCCCTCGCGCTTGTCCTGGGCCACGAACCGCTTCACGGGCCGGGCGCTCCAGTCCTTCTGGAACCGCGCCAAGTCCAGCTTCAGGCTCCGGGCGAGCTCCAGGAGCTTGCCCTCGCTGATCGAGCGACGCTGGGGGTAGGCCGCGAGCAGGTACTCCCATCCCTTCCCCTGCAGGGCGGCGGCTGCGACGGCCTCGGAGGCCCGCACGCCCAACTGCTCGTGGGCGGTGGTGGGGAAGTGCTTGAAGCACAGGGCGAAGGACGCGCCCCGGGCGGTCACCAGGCGATGCAAGAGCGGTACGATCTGCGCGCAGAACGGGCACAGCACGTCGGCGAACACCACCACGGTCACCTTGGCCGTGGCCGGGTTCCCCACGCAGTGATCGGCGTTCGGCTTGAGGACGTGGGGCTTGAGGGGGTGCACGCTGCGGGCGCGCTCCAGCACGGCGGCCCGGAGCTCGGCCACCGAGCGGTCGAAGGCCGCCTGGCGCACGATGAAACCGGCCACCCGCCGGGCGGTCTCGCACTTCGGATCGGTCTTCAGGCAGTCCGCCACCGTGCGGGAACACCCGTAGTAGTTGTGGATGGTCCTCAGAGCTTCGGTCGCCCGGGACTTCTGGGCCGAGGTCAACTTCCCCGGGGACGCCCCGAGCACGCGGTCCCAGGCGATCTCCTGGGCGACGGCGCCACCGACCTGTCCGAAGAGGGTCAGCGTCAGAAAAAAGAGGAAACTACGCATCCTTCGTACTCCTTTTCCGGGACCTCAGCCAGCCGTCCACTCCCCACCGGCCGGTGTCGAACAGCCACACGTAGCCGCAGGCGAACAGCATCCAGACGTCGCGCCACAACAGACCGGTCCCCACGGTCTCCCGGTGCTCGGAGAGCGCCTTCGCGCCCGCCGGCGTGAAGCACCCGCACGAGGTCATCTCGAGCTCGTGGATGAACGCATAGAGGAGCGCGACGATGAACATCACCAACATGCCGCACATGACCACCGCCGCGCCGCGTACCCGGAAACCGGCGATGAACGTGATCGCCGTCACTAGCTCGACCATGGGCAGGATGACCGCCAGCAGATGGACGTACTTCGGGGTCATCATCTGGTACATGGCGATGCTCCAGGCGAAGCCCTCCGGGTCCATCAGTTTGGGCCAGGCCGCGATCAGGAAGGTCACGCCCACGACCAGCCGGACCGGCACCGACACCCAGGCGTGGACCGGGTGGTTCCAGGCCAGGGCGAGCCAGGGCGCCGCAGGGGACGACGAGGAAGAGGACGGCTTATTCATGGGTCACCCCCGAGGACACCGGGGTCCCGTCCCCGGAGGGGGTCACCTCCGGGGAAGCCGGCGGATCAGACGCCGAAGAGGGCGCGACGTACGGCTGGGCGAGGATGGAGACGCGGGGGAAGCCGCGGGCGACGAGCTCGGCGGCCACGCCGTAGGCGGGGTGCACCGGCCGATGCCCGCCCGGCCGATCGGGCACGGGCTCCCCGGCGTACACCACCAGCTCCCGGTCCTGCACCTGCCGCAGGCGGTCGAGGATCTCAGGCTCCGGGGGCAGCAGATCGTCGAAAGGCAGGTGGACGGCGCCGTCCCGGTGACCGTCGGCAAAGGCCGCGTCGTCGCGGGCGTCGACGTAGAGGCGCGCGGCCGGGTTCCCCGACTCCCGCACGAGCACCGGCACGGTCGTGGAGTCGACCGGACGCCCGAGCTTTCTCCAGGCTTCGAGGCCGCCCTCGAGCACGAACAGGCCGCGCAGGCCCTGCCCCGAGAGGGCGGTGAGGGCGCGCTCGGCGGTGGCGGTCCCTGCGGTCCCCACGAGCACGATCCAGGTGCCGGGCTTTTGCGCCTTCAACCGGGCCACGACCGCCGGGTCCAGGGGGGCGGTCTCGTACATGGGCATGAACCAGGAGCCCGGGAGGCGGCCCTCCAGGTGGTCCCAGGGCAACCGCACGTCCACGACGACCACGTTCGGGTCGCCGATCTTCAACTTCTCGGGGGCGAGCCGCGGGATCTCGTCGGCGAGCTCCGGACAGGGTCCCAGCAGATCGAACGGGGCGTAACGCAGGAGCGGGAGGCCGGCGGGACGCAGGGCGTTGAACGCCAGCGCGGCCACCGCGGCCACCGCGACGAGCAGGCCGGCGTCACGCCAGGCCACGACCAGCTCCCGCCAGGGGATCCCCGCCTTGTGCGGCGCGGCGTGATTCTCGGTCGTCTCGTTGTCGCTCATCTGACGCCCTCCCAGGTTCACGGACACTGCGTGCAGCAGCAACGGAAACCGAAGTTGCTGATGTTCTGCGCACCCCAGTTCGCGACGTAGTCGCAGCGGTGCAGCCCCTCGGAGTTCAGGCAGTTGAAGGCGCCTCCGCGGCCGGGGCCGCCCTCGACGCGCTCCCACACGTTGCCCGTGATGTCGAACACGCCGTACCCGTTGGTGCACTGCGGGAACTGCGCCGTGGCCATGGGGTGGAAGTAGGCGCCGCAGGTGCCGTAGCAGTGCGCGTAGGGGCAGGGCTCGGCGGCCTCGCAGGTGGTGCCCGGTCCGCAGTAGCAGTGGGTGTCGATGCCGTTGCAGATCGCGGGATCGTAGACGTCCCCGTAACTGTAGACGGTCTGGTCTGGACCCCGGCAGGCCGTCTCCCACTCCAGCGCCGTGCACAGGCGCTTGCCGGCGGCGAGGCAGGCGCCCGCGGCGTCGGCCAGCGAGGTGTTGGACCAGGGGACCACATCCGGACGGCTCGTCGCCCGGGAGTTGTCGCTCCCCGGCGCGGCGGCGGTCGCGTCCGGGCGGGAGGCCTCGTACCGATCGATACAGTAGCGGCTCTCGATCAGGACCATGTCCGCCGGGCAGGCGCACACGAGGCCGTCGTCGGTCAGGCCGTTGCAGTCGTTGTCCAGGCCGTCGCAGAGCTCCTGGCCACCGGCCGTGGGCGTGCAGCAGTACTCGCAGCCGTTCTCGGGGTCGCCGTCGAGGTCCTGGCAGTCGGCGTCGCACGGCCCGAGGGCGCAGGCGCCCGAGACGCACAGCGCCAGGGCGTTTTCGAAGCTGCAGAACTCGCACAGCGGTCCGCAGGAGTCCGGCTGGTCCTTCACGATGTCCTCGTCCACGGCGCCGTCGCAGTCGTTGTCGACCAGGTCGCAGACCTCCTGCCCTCCCTGGGTGGGCACGCAGACCTGGGATTCGCAGCCATTCTCCGAGTCGCCATCCACGTCATACCAGCCGGGATCGCAGACGTAGCCGCACCCGGCCAGGTGGCACCAGGCCTGTGCGTGATCGGGCATCGGACAGGCGTGACCGCAGGCGCCGCAGTTCTCCGGGTCGCGCTGCAGGTCGAAGGGCTCGTCCGCGCGGCCGCTGCAGTCGTTGTCCAGGCCGTCACAGAGCTCGACCCCGCCCTGGCTGGGCACGCAGGCGTACTCGCAGCCGTCCTGGTACAATCCGTTGGCGTCGAACCACCCCTCGTCGCAGAACGCGGTGTAGCAGGTCCCGTGGAAACAGCCCGTGGCCGCCTGGGGACGATCCGAGCACGAGAGACACCCGGCGGCGGGCACGCAGACCCGCTCCTCACACACGTCCGAGTCCGGACAGTCGAGGGTCTTTTCGCAGGTCAGGACTTCGTCGGGGGTCTCCCGGGCCGAGCGCCCCTGCACCAGGCAAGCGTTGGACAAAAATGCCAGCGGAGCCAGCGACCAAAGGATGTTCAGGGGCAGGAGTTGAAAGTTAGGCATGCCGTATTTCTAGCAGGAAACGCCGGTTTGTCAAAGCGGACCGGCGGCCGGGACCGGATCGGCGGCGACGCCGGGTGGGATCGGTGGGTGAGTTGGCCTATTTGGCCAACTCGGCGAGTTCCTGAGTCCGCTGGCGGAACTTGTCGATGGCCTTCTTGAAGGTGGCGGGGTCGAGCATGTCGACGCCGGCGTCCTTCAGGATCTCCAGCGGGTCCTTGGCGCCGCCGGCCTTGAGCAGGCCGTTGATGTATTGTTCGGCGGCCGGCTTCCCGCCGGCGAGGATCCGGTCGGCCAGGACGGTGGCCGCGAGCAGGCCGTTGACGTAGGAGTAGACGTAAAAATTGTAGTAGAAGTGGGGGATGTAGGCCCACTCCACCGCGTAGAGCGCCTCGATGTCCATCACGCCCTTGTCGTGACCGTGGTAGGTGCGCAGCAACCCCAGGTACAGTTCGTCCAGGGCGTCGGCGGTGAGCACCTTGCCCGCGACGTAGGCCTCGTAGGCGGCCAGCTCGAACTCGGCGAACATGGTCTGGCGGAAGACCGTGCCGCGGAAGCCGTCGAGGTAGTGCGACAGCAGGAAGCGGCGCGCTTCGGGATCCTTCTCGAGCTTGAGCATGTGCTCGATGAGCAGGGTCTCGTTGACCACCGAGGCCACCTCGGCGGTGAAGGTGACGTAGGAGCTCTTCGGGTAGGGCTGGTGCTTCATGGAGTACGCGCTGTGCATCGCGTGCCCGAGCTCGTGGGCCAGGGTGCTCACGGAGTCGAAGTCGTCGTTGTGGTTGAGCAGCATGAACGGGTGCACGCCGTAGACGCTGTCCATGTACGCGCCCGAGCGCTTGCCGGCGTTGGGGAACACGTCGAACCACCCGCTGGTCTCCCGGAAGGCGTCCTCCATCAACTTTCGGTAGTCGTCGCCCAGGGGCGCGAGCGCCTCGAGGATGAGCTTCTTGCTGTCCTCGAAGGTGTACTTCTTCGGCGGCGCGCTCACCAGCGGCGGGTAGATGTCGTAGTAGCGCGCGGCGTCGGGCAGGGAGAGCAGCTTCTTGCGCAGGTTGAGGAAGTCATGGAAGGCGTCGAGGTTCTCGTGGATGCCCTTGATCAGTCCGCGGTAGTACTGCGTGGGGATGTTCTTGGGGTAGAGCGCGGCGGTCAGGGGGTCGGGCTTCTGGTCCGCGGTCACGTAGTTGCGGGCCTTGGCGACGTAGGTGTAATATTTAATTTGCGCACTCAGCAGGGAGGCGAAGGTGTTTCGGTACTGTTTGAACACGGGCCAGAACGCCTCGAAGACCTTCTTGCGGTCGGCGCGGGAGAGCGCGCTGCGGTACTTGCCGTACATGGCGGCCGAGAGGGTGATCTTGCTGCCCTCGGAGTCGGTGACTGTCGGGAAGGTGAGGTCCGCGTGGGAGAAGGCCTCGTAGGTCTCGTAGGACACGTCGCCCATGATCCCGGCCTGGGACAGGATGGCCTCCTCGGGGGCCGACAGCACATGCTTCTGCAGGCGCAGCAGTTTTTCGAAGAACCGGCTGTGGTCGGCCAACTCCTTCGCGTCGCGCAGGGCCTCGAGCTTCTTGGCGCCGAGCCGGATGAGCTCGGGTTCCAGGTAGCTCAGGTCGCTCTCGACCAGGTTCGCCAGCGCCTTGACCCGCTCGCTCATCTCGCGGCCCTGGCTCTTGCGAAGATCCACGTCGGCGGTGCGCTGGGC
Organism: uncultured Pseudomonadota bacterium; assembly: GCA_938004375.1. Lineage (GTDB taxonomy): Bacteria > Myxococcota_A > Polyangia > HGW-17 > HGW-17 > HGW-17. The sequence continues at coordinate 30,241 of CALKWH010000045.1, read as the reverse complement.
GTAAAAGGCGAGCTTCTCCAGGCGCAGCTCCAGGTCGCTCAGGTCCTTCATGATCGCGGCCACCGCCTTGGGGGCGCCGCCGAGCTTGCCCTTGTGACGCTCGAGCTTCCTGTCCTTCACGAGGTCGGCCACCTGGGCCAGCTCCTTCTCCCAGTCCTCCGGCGTGGGGAACAGCACGGTGGCGTCCCACTTGTACTTCGCGTCGATGGTGTCGCGCTCGGGCAGGGTGACCGCCGCGGACTTGGGCTTCTTGCTCGGGGCCTCGTCGGCCTTGCTCGTCAGGTCGGTCATGGGGGCTTCCTCCACTTTCTTCTCCAGCTCTTCCTCGCTGGTCAGGAAACAGCGCCTGGGGGGCTCGGGTTTGCAGGCGGTCCACAGGATGCCGGTCGAAAACACCAGAATGATCGAGAGATTACAAAGTGATCTCATGCGCGTACATCTCCTTCAGGCGGTCACCTTACCCGATCTGGCGCCCGGTTCCAAGGCCGATTCCGCTTGACAGCGGCCGTTTTTTCGGCGCATGTCCCCTCCAGCATGCGCCCGTCTCCGCGAACCTCCGTCCCGCGCGCCGTCTCGCTGGCGGTTGTACCATTGTCCGTCGTTTTCCTGTCCGTCGTTTTCCTGTCCGCCGGACTCCTGTCCGCCGGACTCCTGTCCGCCGGACTCTCCGGATGCGCCTACTCCGCCCGGGCCGGCGCGACGGGCACGGTGCGCGACCTCACGGAGCTGGGCGCCGAGGCGCACGTCTCCGGGGCCGGCGGCCTGCGCTGCGGCCGCGGGGTCTGCCTGGCCGGGGTCCGCGTCGACGGCGGCACCTTCGACGGACGGCCCTCGGGCGCCGTGGCGGGCACCCTCGAGTACCTGTGGTTCTTCCGCGCCAACGCCGCCGCCGTCGGCATCTCCTTCGGTCCCCGCCTCGTGGGCGATGAAAGCGGATACACAGTGTCCGCCCACCTCACGGCGTTCGAGCCGTTCCCTCCGGGCCGCCCGGCCGGCTCCGTGGGGGCCGGGCTCGCCGCGGGCTGGGGCTTCGGGGACGAGGCCGTGCGGGGCGGCTGGTTCGGCGTCTCCCTCTTCTGGGAGTTCGCCGACCTCTTTTCCCATAAATAGCGGTCCCCACGCCCGGAACGGTTGAACCCGGGCGCGGTTTCCCCTAAGATGTCACCGCCGTGGGCCCCGACGGCCCGGGAGTGGACCTTGGACAAGACCCTGCTCTCACCCGAACACCTCTGGAAGCACCTGGACAACCTGCTCGAGATCCCGCGCCACGCCCGCCAGTGGGTGAAGTTCCTTGGGACCACGCTGCACTATGGCCTGGTCGACCCGTACAACCCCCTCTCGGCGGGGCCCAACGCCGCGCTGCCGGGCTGGTCCTGCCGCGTGCTCGGCATTTTGGGGATCCAGGTCAGCGCCACCGGGCTCGAGCACGTCCATCATCACCGTTCCCAGGTCTTCTTCGTCAACCACCAGAGCAACATCGACGTGCTGATCCTGGGAGCCACGGTGCCGGTGCCGTTCTTCTGGCTGTACAAGCACACCCTCGACAAGATGCCCGTCATCGGCCGGGCGCTTCGCCGCCAGGGCAACGTCGCGATCATCCGCCACGACCGGCCCCGGGCCATGCAGAGCATCGACCAGGCCGCCCAGATGGTGCGCGACGGCCGCAACCTGCTCGTGTTCCCCGAGGGCACGCGCTCGGGCCGCCCCCGGATGGGCCCCTTCAAGAAGGGCGTGTTCCACCTGGCGCTGGCCGCCCGCGCCCCCATCGTGCCGGTGTCCATCGCCCACTCCTGGCGGATCATGCCGCGGGGGACCCTCCACCTCTGCCCCACCAGCGTCCACGTGCGGTTCCACCCCGCCATCGACACCACGGCCTACGACACCGCCACGCTCCCGGACCTGATGGAGCGGGTGCGGGCCGTGCTGGCGGCGGGCCTTCAGAAAGACGGAGATCCCCAGGATGAAGCGTAGTCTCCTGCTGCCGTTGCTGTTTCTGGCCCTCGGCGCCTGCTCGGGCGGAGGCGGCAAACTGACCGATCCCCCGCCCTCCCCGGGGCTCTCCCCCGAGGAGGCCCGTCGGCTCTCCGAGGAGCGCTCCCGCGCCGAGCGGGAGTCGGAGCGGGGTCGGCTCACGCCCGAGGAATTCGACAACCTCCCCTCCTCCGGTCCGGCCCCCATGGTCGCCGCCACGGAGCCCGTCACCACGACCCGGCCGTTGACCGCCGAGGAGCTCCAGACCGTGCGGGAGGCCCTGGCCCCCTGCACGAAGGAGGCGGCCACCGTGAACGTCCAGGCCGAGCCCGGCGGCGTGGTCTTCCTGGCGCCCGGCCAGCGCTTCCCCGAGGCCGATCTGCGCTGCTACGCCGAGAAGCTCGGCGCCGTCCGGCTCGCCCGGGACGTGGCCCGCCGGGGGACCGTCACCCTGCCATGAACGCGCCCGGAATCCTGCTCTCGTTGATCATGGCCGCCTCCGTGGCCGCCAGCGCGTGGACGTGGATCCCCCGCCCGATGACCCGCGTGCCCGCCGGCGTCGTCGTGGACGGGCACCCCCAGCCAGCCTGCACCCCCGGCGAGCTGGAGGCGCAAGTCGGCGCCCAGGCCCGCGAGAACGCCGCCCGACCCCTCACCGTGGTCCTGGGGGACGAGCGCTTCGAGGTCCCCGTCAAGAAACTGGGCCTGCGCTTCGACGTGCCGGCCGTGCGCCGCGAGCTCGACGCCCTGCTCGCCTCGCGCACCGGGCTCTGGGAGCGCCTGGCGCTGCGCCGGGCCGCCGCGGCCGGGCAGGTGCTGCTGTTCACGCCCTTCTCGTACGACCGGTCGGCCATGGAGGCCTTCTTCACCCAGCTCAAGCAGACCGTGGACAAGCCCGCCATGCCCGCCCGGCTGGACCTGCTGCGCCGGCAGGTCGTGCCCAGCGTGGACGGCCGCCTCCTCGACGTGGCCGCCTCCATCGCCGCCGCCGAGCGCGCGATCCTGGGGGGCCGCGACGAGGTCCGGCTCTCGGTCGAGACGGTGAAGCCGTCCCAGACCACCGAGGACCTGGCCGATCTCTCCCTCTCGAAGGTGCTGGGCTGGTACGAGACCTCGTTCGTCGACCACGGGAAGTTCGCCTACCGGGCGCACAACCTGAAGATGGGCGCCTCCAAGATCACGGGCATCGTCCTTCTGCCCAACCGCGACTTCTCGTTCAACCTCGTCGTCGGCCCGCGCACGACCAAGGAGGGCTACCGCATGGCCCCCGTGATCAGCCTCGGCGAGCTCGTCGACGACATCGGCGGCGGCATGTGCCAGATCGCGTCCACGATCTTCGCGGCCGCCTTCTTCGCCGGGCTGGACATCGTCGACTTCAAGGTCCACACCCAGGTTTCCCACTACATCGACCTGGGCCTGGACGCCACCGTGGTCTACCCCAACGTCGACCTGATCCTGCGCAACCCGTACCCCTTCCCGGTGGCCATCCGCATGGACGTCTCCCGGGGCCGCGTGCGGGCCGAGATCCTGGGGCGCGAGAAGCCCTACGCCAAGGTCGGCTTCGAGCGCAAGATCGTCGGCGAGGTGCCGTTCACCACCGCCATGCGCCCGGACGACCAACTGGTCCGGGGCACCTACAAGCTCGACCAGCGCGGCCAGAAGGGCTACCACGTCCGGCGCCGCCGCATCTTCTTCGACGAGCAGGGCGTCGAGGTGAAGTCCGAGACCTGGTCCCTGTACTATCCGCCCGCGACCATGATCATCCGCGAGGGCACGAAGCCCCCCGCCGACCCCGCCGCCCCCCTGCCGCCGCCCCCCGAGCCCTACCGCCCCGCCGGCGATCCCCCGGAGTTCCGCCGCGAGGTGCAGTGACCGCGGAATCCCCACGGGTAGCCTGATTGGGGTGATGTCGAATTCCAAATCGAAATCGAAATCGAAATCGAAATCGAAATCGTGGTCACGGCTCATCAGACCCGCGGATGCCGGACCGCAGTATTGGCAGATTATAGTCAGTCGACGGTGACGCCCACGACGCGGGTGACCGAGGACGAGAGGCCGTCGCAGTCGGTGACCGTGAGGGTGACGGGCTGGGGGGACGTGAGGCGGGTGGCGATGCGCAGTTGCGCCCGGTTGGGCGTGGAGGCCACAGTGGAGTGGGAGAAGGGGATGTCCCAGGAGAAGGTGACGCCGCCCGGGCAGACCGAGTCCGGACCCGAGCCATCCGGGTCGGAGTCGCAGGCCTCGGGGTGGTCGAGCTCGTCGCAGGAGGCCCGGGCGTCGAGAACGACCTCGGCGTTCTCTCCGGCGGAGATGAACAGGGGATTGACCGTCAACCGGGCGATGGGGGCGAAGCCGGGCTCGGTGCCCGGATCGCAGGCGCCCAGGAACACGACCACGAAGATAAGCAAGGAAAACCGGTTCATGTCGTCGTTTCTATCAGAATTCCGGTGGGAAACAACGGGGAAATGATCCTCACGCCAGGGCCTTCTCGAGCATGGCGATCATGGTGTCCACGCCCACGAGCTGGACGAACGAGCCGAAGCGCGGGCCCCGCTCCTGCCCCAGCACCGCCCGGTAGAACGCGGTGAACAGCGCCGGCGCCTCGACGCCGTGCTTCTTGGAAAGATCGAACGGGATCGCGTGGAGCTGGTCCACGGGCAGGTCCCGCCCCGAGCGCAGGGCCGCCAGCAACTCCTCGAAGATCGGGCGCCAGGTCTCGTCGGGCTTTTGGTACACCTTCGTGGGCAGGATGAAGTCGCGGTAGAAGGCCAGACTCTTGCCCACGAGGTCCTCGACCGTGGCTGCGTGGGCGTCGGACTTCGCGTCGTAGCGACGCAGGTAGGACAGCAGCAGGTCGCGCTCGTCGGCGCCCAGGGCGGACACCAGGTTGTTCACCGTGGAGAAGGACACCGAGCAGTCGTAGGCCGGGGGCGATCCGCCGTGGACGTGCCACACCGCCTGGTCCGCCTGCGCCTCGGGGGCGGCCTGGGGGTACTTCCGCAGCTCGTCCAGATAGTCGTCGACCACCTTGGGGATCATGCCGAAGAACAGGCGCTTGGCCTTGCGCGGGTTCTGGAAGATGTAGTACAGCAGGCTCTCGACGGGGGCGTACTCCATCCAGGTGTCCACGGTGAGCCCCTTGCCCACGCTCTTGCTGATCTTCTCGCCGTTCTCGTCGAGGAACATCTCGTAGAAGAGGCCAGCGGGGGGCTTCCGCCCGAGCAGTTGGCAGATGCGTGCCGAAAGCTTGGCCGACTCGATGAGATCCTTGCCGTACATCTCGTAGTGGACGCCATAGGAGAACCAGCGCAGCGCCCAGTCCACCTTCCAGCCCACCTTCACGTTCCCGCCGGTGACCGGCATCGTCCCCGAGTGGCCGCAGCCGGTGACCGCGCCGAAGGTGCCGTCACAGACGAAGTCCACCGTGCCCGCCGGGCCGTCACAGCGCACCACGCGGGTGGTGTACACGCGGCCGCAGGCCGGGCACACGGGCATGAAGGGCGACCAGGTCTCGCGGTTCTCCTCGCGCAAGGTGGCGGTGATCAGGGCACGGATCTCGTCGTGCTTCTGCGCGATCAGCCGCAGGCCCTCGTCGAAGTCGCCGGCCCGGTAGGCGGCCGTCGAGCTCTGGAAGCGGTAGTCGAAGCCGAAGGCGTCGAGGAAGGCGCACAACTTGTTGTTCATGTGCGCGCTGTAGGACTCGCAGCAGCCGAACGGGTCCGGGATCGAGGAGAGGGGCTTGCCCAGGTGGGGCGCGACGAGCTCGGGGTTGGGGATGTTCAGCGGCACCTTGCGCAGGCCGTCCATGTCGTCGGAGAAGGCGATCAACTCGGTCTTCAGGCCGCACCGGGCTTCGAACGCCCGGCGCACCCAGGTGGTGCGGGCCACCTCGGAGAAGGTCCCGATGTGAGGCAGCCCCGACGGACCGAAGCCGGTCTCGAAGCGCACGGGTCTTTGGTTTTCGGCGCCGTCGAAGGGGCCGTGAGACTGCAGCAGGGCGGCGGCCTCGGTGAACGGCCAGCTCTTGTTGTTGTCGAACATGACGGACTCCTGTGGGGCCACGCTGGGCCGGGTTTTTCAGACCGATGGCGGGTCCCCCAGCGTTTTTGCAGGAAAATCAAGGGAAAGTCAAAGCCGTTTTCAGACCGTTGACAGTCCCGGGGAATCGCCCTATAAAACGCCACGACGGCGGCGTCCCTCCCCCGCGACCGCCGGCCCCCGGGCGTCCATGTTCCGACGCCGCACCGAAGGATTCAACATGCTCAAGCGCGTCATCAGCATCCTTATCGCCATCACCGTTCTGGGCGGCCTGTCCGTCCTGGTGGTCCGCAACATTCAGAAGGGCATCGCCGAAAAGAAGGCCGCCCTCGAGAAGCAGCGCAAGATCGCCGCCATGGACCGCCGCCTCATCGTGGGGGTCTCCCCGGTCGTTCGCCGGGACCTCGACCGCGCCTTCTCGGCCTCTGGGACGCTGGTGGCCAAAACCCAGGCCACCGTGTTCTCCATGGTGCCGGGCATCGTGCTGGGCCTCAAGGTGCAGGAGGGGGACGTGGTGAAGACAGGGGATGTTCTCGCCCGCCTCGACGCCGCCAAGAGCGCGCTGGGCTACCAGCAGGCCCAGGCGGCCCAGGCCCAGGCCCGGCTCAACCTCGAGAACATGAAGAAGAACTACCAGGACATCCAGACGCTCTACGAGCAGAAGGCCGTCTCGCGCAATGACTATGAGAAGATGGAGCTCGGGCTCAAGGTCGCCGAGCAGCAGGTCGCCCAGGCCGGCGCGGCGGTGTCGCTGGCCTCGGCCTCGTGGTCCGACGCGACCATCCGGGCCCCCATCGACGGCACCGTCATCATGAAGGCCGTGGAAATGGGCGACCTGATGACCTCGTCCCAGGCCATGAAGACCTCGCCGCTGATGATCATCGCCAAGCTGGACGTCATGAAGATCGAGGTCCACGTGCCCGAGAAGAACATCCTCTATCTGCGCAAGGGTCAGCAGTGCAAGGTCCGCGTGGACGCCTACGATCACGTCTTCCCCGGCGAGATCGACCAGGTGGGCGAGATGCTCGACGCCGTCACCAAGACCCTGAAGGTCACCATCCACATCACCAACGAGCCGCTCACCGTCCAGGAAGGCGGCCGGCCCCGCACCATCGAGCGGCCCCTGAAGGTCGGCATGTTCGCCCGGGTGTCCATCCTCCTCGAGCAGCGCAAGGCCACCCTGGCCATCCCGGTGGACGCCATCATCAACCGGGACGGCTACGACTTCGTCTTCGTCCACAAGGACGGCAAGGTGGCCCAGAAGCTGATCAAGACCGGCGTGACCGAGGAGAAGCTCGCCGAGGTCGTGGCCGGCCTGACCGAGGGTGAGCAGGTGGTCGTGCTCGGCCAGCGCGCGCTCTTCGACGGCCAGCCGGTCCGCCTGATGGAGGAGGATCCCTTCAAGTACTACGAAACCTGGGGCAAGGTGACCCCATGAGCCTCAGCAAGACCTTCGTCCATCGGCCCACGGCCACCCTGATATTCTTCCTGGCCATCACCCTCATGGGCCTGGTCAGCCTGAAGTTCATGAAGCTCGATCTGATGCCCGACATGGAGATCCCGGTCATCACGGTCGTCACGGTCTACGCCGGGGCCAGCCCCGAGGACGTGGAGAAGAACGTCACCAAGATCCTCGAGGAGCAGCTCTCCACGGTCAGCGGCGTGGACGAGGTGACCTCGAAGTCCCAGGAGAACATCTCCACCGTCACGCTCAAGTTCGACTGGGACACCGACCTCGCCGAGGCCTCCAACGACATCCGCGACAAGATCGGCCTGGCCAAGCGCTTCCTCCCCGAGGAGGTGGACGAACCCTACCTGTTCAAGTTCGACATGTCCATGATCCCGGTCATGTTCATGTCGATCCAGGCGACGCCCGAGCGTTATCCCACCCTGCGGCAGTTCGCCGAGGACCACATCGTCACGCCGCTGAAGAACCTGCCCGGGGTCGCCCAGGTCCAGATGCTCGGCGGCCTGATCCGGCAGATCCGGGTGGAGCTGGACCGCCAGCGCATCGAGGAGACCGGCGTGACCTACGACGGGGTCAAGGCCGTCATCGCCACCGCCAACGTCTCGGTCCCCGGCGGCGACCTCACGGTCAACGACACCACCTTTCTGCTGCGCGTGCCAGGGGAACTGACCCGCCCCTCGGACCTCGAGGGCCTGGTCGTCGGCATGAACCCGCAGACGGGAGCCGTGGTCCACCTCCGGGACGTGGCCACGGTGAAGGACTCCAACGAGGAGCAGACGTTCTTCGTTGTGGGACTCAACGGCCCCTCCCTGATGCTGATGGTGCAGAAGCAGTCCTCGGCCAACACCGTCACCGTCGGCCGGACCGTGATGAAGCGCCTGGCCGAGATCAAGGAGACCCTCCCCAAGGACGTCCAGCTCGTCCCGGTGATGGACTTCACGAAGAACATCACCAAGACCATCGACAACCTGACCCGGACCGTCACCACCGGCGGCGCGCTGGTCATCGTCGTGATCCTGCTGTTCCTGCGCAACTTCAAGGGCAGTCTGATCATGGCGCTCACCATCCCCACGTCGATGATCGTGGCCTTCCTTTTCATGTACCTCAAGGGCTATACGATCAACATGATCTCGCTGACCTCCATGTCCATCGCCATCGGCATGGTCGTCGACAACGGCATCGTCGTCCTCGAGAACATCTTCCAGCACCTCGAGCGCGGAGAGCGCCCGCGGGAGGCCGCCGTGGCTGGCGTCCAAGAGGTGCTCGGGGCCATCTTCGCCTCCACCCTCACGACCGTGGCCATCTTCTTCCCCGTCCTGTTCGTCGGTGGCGTGGTGGGCATCATGTTCTCCCAGATGGCGTTCGTGATCACCTTCACGCTCATGACCTCGCTGCTGGTGGCCATGGCGCTGGTCCCCACGCTGGCCGGCCTCCTCCTGAAACCCCCGCGGCCCATGGGGATCCTCGGCTGGATCTTCCGACAGTCCGAGAAGGCCTTCCGCGGCCTCGAGGAGGGCTACCGCTGGCTGCTGACCCTGGCGCTGCACAACAAGCTCATCACCTTCACCATCGTGGCCGCCGTCTCCCTGTCCTCGATCCTGATCGTCCCGTACGTGGGCACCGAGTACATGCCCCAGATGGACAGCGGCTTCGTGCAGGCGAGCGTCGAGCTGCCGCCGGGCACCAAGGCGGCCGTGACCGAGAAGTACGTGCGGGAGCTGGCCGCCCGCATCCGGATGCAGGTACCCGAGGTCCGGACCATGATGACCCTGTGGGGGCAGAACAAGCAGGGCGGCGCCATGAGCGGCAACCAGCAGGGGGACAACTACGGGCAGGTCATGATCGCGCTGGTCGACAAGGAGGATCGCCGACGCTCCGCCCAGGAGGTGGCCGAGGCGCTCCAGCCCCTGACGACGATGTTCCCCGGGGCGAACATCAAGATCCAGATGCAGGACCAGGGAGCCCAGATGATGGGCGGCCAGGGCAAGGCCGTCTCGGTCGAGATCTACGGCGAGAACGACCTGGTGGCCGCCTCCCTTGCCGGCACGCTGGAGGCCGGCATGAAGACCATCCCGGGCATCACCAACCTCCAGGTCAGCCGCAAGGACGGCAACCCGGAGATGGGCGTGATCCTGGACCGGGACAAGGCCTCTCTCATGGGCGTGAACATGTACACGGCCGGCAACACGCTGCGCACGGCCTTCAACGGGCTCACCGTCTCCAAGTACCGCGAGAACGGCAAGGAGTACGACATCTTCGTGCGCCTGGATCCCAAGGACCGCCAGAACCTCAAGCAACTGATGGACCTGCGCATCCCCACGGTCACGGGCAAGTTCGTCGAACTGGGCAACATCGCCACCCTCGTCCAGCACCAGGGTCCCATCGCCATCGAGCGCAAGAACCAGCAGCGCATCGTGAAGGTCGAGGCCGACATCATGGGCCGCGATCTGGGGTCCGTCTCCGAGGACGTAGAGACGCTGATCAAGTCCATCCACGTGCCCGAGGGCTTCCAGATCCTCACGGGCGGCACCCGCAAGGACCAGCAGGAGAGCTTCGGCCTGCTGATCCTGGCCATGATCCTGGGCGTGTTCCTGGTCTACTTCGTCATGGCCGCCCAGTTCGAGTCCCTTCGCGATCCGTTCATCATCCTGTTCACCATCCCGTTCGCCATGCTCGGCGCCCTGTGGGGCTTCGTCATCTCGGGCCAAACCCTCTCGATGCTCTCGTTCGTTGGCCTGATCATGCTCGTGGGCATCGTCGTCAACAACGGCATCGTGCTGGTGGACTTCACCAACCTGCTGCGCCACCGCGGCCTGGGGGTCATCGAGGCCGTGACCGCCGCCGGCGCCTCCCGCCTCCGGCCGGTGCTCATGACCACCATCACCACCGTGTGCGGCATGATCCCGCTGGCCCTGAGCAAGGGGGAGGGCTCCGAGATGTGGGTGGCCATGGCCACCGTCATCATCGGCGGCCTCACGGTGTCCACCTTCATCACCCTGTTCTTCGTGCCGGTGATGTACACGACCTTCGAGTTGGGACGCCAGCGCCGGGCCGATCGCCGCAAGCAGAAGCGCATGGATCAGCGCCGCCAGGAGCTCCTGGCCATGGAGGAGGCGAAATGAGCGAGCCCGAATCCCCCGCCGCCGGCGCGGCCGTGATGAATCTCACGTACCTGATCTACGACTCCACGCTGGAGACCGACGTCCAAGAGTTCCTCGGCGACTTCGAGCTCCGGCACTACACCCAGTGGACCGAGGTCCTCGGGTGCGGCGCCCACTCCGAACCCCGCCAGAACTCCCACACCTGGCCGGGGACCAACCACGTGCTGGCCATCCTCGGCGATGAAACCGTCGAGGACCACCTCTACACCCTCGTCGCCCACGTCCGCCAGAAGACCCCGGGCGTCGGCATCAAGGCCATCACCGTCCCCGTGCTGCGGCATTCTTGACCTGAACGCCCCGGAGTTGTCACTCCAGAACAAACTCTGGAACGGTCTCGCAGTCGGCCACGGGGTCCCGCACCTCGCAGAGATCGCGGTCCTTGCGGCAATCGGCGGCCAGCGCGTCCCGGGCCTGCGTCTGCAGCACCCGCGGCAGGGTGCGCGAGGCGCGGCGAGGCGGGTTGTCGCCGCCCCTGTTTTGGCGTATACCGGAAGAAATGGAGGACACGATCATGCGCATGAGAATCCCGGTTTCGAGCCTGCTCCTGGCGTGGTTCCTCTTCCCGACCGGCTGCGACGATTCCCCGTCGGGGCCGTCCACCGCCAGCGTCTGCGAGCACCTGGTCGCCTGCCACCCCGACACCGCGCTGGAGGACTGCCTGGTCCAGTTCGGCCGCTTCCGGGACGTGCTCACCGGCGCGGCGTGGTCGGACCTGGGCGGCTGCCTGGCCGGCGCCACCTGCGAAGAGCTCGCCGACGACGGCTTCTCGACCTGCTTCTTCGAGGCCATGCAGAACGCCCCTTCCGGATCGGCCGACCCCTTCCTCGAGGATTACTGCGAGCAGGCCATCGAGTGCGACCGGTACGACACCAGCGTCGACGAGTGCGTCGACCTGGTGAAGGAGAACGGCCAGGGATACGGGGAAGCCATGGGCATCCTGAACCGCGCCACCCAGGCCTGCCTGGGCGCGTGCGTGGCCGAGCTGCCCTGCGACCGGCTCGACGACTTCTACGAACTGTGCAGCCCGCAGTGCGGCCTGGCCTGGAACGACCCCAACGACGCCTGCTCGGACCACGGCGCCTGGGAGGACGACCGCTGCGTGTGCGAGACCGGCTACACCGGCCAGTGGTGCGAGGCCTGCGACGCGGGTTTCCGTCCCTACGACGACGACTGCGTCGAGGACTGCACCGAGACGACCTGCGGCGGCCACGGCGCCTGCTCGGTGGACGGCTATTGGCTCGAATGCGCCTGCCTCGAGGGCTACGAGGGGGAGCGCTGCGATCGCTGCGAGCCCTATTTCCATCAGGTGGACGGGGAGTGCCTGCCCACCTGCGTGGAGGACACCTGCTCCTACCACGGCCAGTGCACCCCCTACTCCAGCACGTTCGACTGCAGCTGCGACCTGGGTTACACCGGCGACCGCTGCGACCAGTGCCAGCAGGGCTGGACCGCAGACGGCGCCGACTGCCTGCCCGTGTGTGCGGCCGACTCCTGCTCGGGGCACGGGACCTGCGAGGGCTGGACCGGGACCGCCGTGTGCACCTGCGACGCGGGCTACGAGGGAGACGCCTGTGATGCCTGCGTGTCCGGGTACCGTCGCGAGGGGGACGCGTGCGTCCTGGTGTGCGTGCCCGGCGCCTGCCATGACCACGGGATCTGCGACGGCACCTCGGGCGTGATCGTGTGCGCCTGCTACGACAACTACGACGGCGCGACCTGCGACGCGTGCGCGCCGGGCTACACGCTCCATGAGGGCACGTGTCTTCTTCGCGTCGTGGAGCTGGCCGCCGGCTCCCTGCACACCTGCGCCCGCTTCACCGACGGATCCGTGCGCTGCTGGGGCGACGGCACCTCGGGCAAGCTCGGGTACGGGAACACCGACCACGTGGGCGACGACGAGCTCCCCGCCGACGTCGGCTTCGTCTCCCTGGGCGGCCCCGCGACCGCGCTGTGCGCCGGGACCGACCACACCTGCGCGCTGCTCGCCTCCGGCGCCGTGCGCTGCTGGGGCTCCAACGAGAACTGGCAACTGGGCCTGCCGGGCGCGACCTTCGTGGGCGACGACGAGCTGCCCTCCTCGGTGCCGGCCGTGGACGTGGGGGGCACGGTCGTCGAGCTCGCCTGCGGGCGCGAGCACACCTGCGCGCGGCTCTCCACGGGCGCCGTGCGTTGCTGGGGCGACTGGATGGCCCTGGGCTACGGGTACGGCCTGATCGTGGGCGACGACGAGACCCCCGCCGAGCTCGGCGACCTGAACCTGGGCGGCCAGGCGGTCCAGCTCTCGGCCGGCCACTTCCACAACTGCGCGCGCCTGTCCACAGGCGCCCTGCGCTGCTGGGGCAACCACGGCCGCGCCCAGTTGGGCATCGGCAACGTCGGCTACGACTGGGTGGGCGCCACCCCGGCCGCCCTGGGGGACCTGAGCGTCGGGGGTGTCGTGACCGAGGTGTCCTGCGGCGCCGAGCACACCTGCGTGCGCCTCGCGGATCAGACCGTGAAGTGCTGGGGCTACGGCCTCTACGGCGCCACCGGCTACGGGTCCACGGCCGATCTGGGCGACAACGAGCTGCCCTCGAGTTACGGATCCGTACCCGTGGGCGACGCCGTGGCCTTTTTGGACGCCGGGTCGGGCACCACCTGCGTGATCACCCCCGGAGGTGACGTGCGCTGCTGGGGCTTCCACGGACTGGGCGTCCCCGGCTACGACATGGTCGGCGACGACGAGACCCCGGACACCCTGCCCCCGGTGCAGACGGGGGCCGACGTGACGGCCGTGGCCGTGGGCGATATGCACGCCTGCGCGCTGGACGCCTCGGGGCGCGTGCGCTGCTGGGGGATCGACATGAACGGGCTTTTAGGCCTGGGCCCCGGCGGCTGCGACGGCCACGTGGGCGACGACGAGCACCCCGACGAGGTGTCCTGGGTCCCGCTGTTCCGCTAGGAGTCCGCTCCCGTAGGAGTCCGCCATGAACTTCTCCCCTTTCAAAGCGGTAACCAGGTTCGATGATCCAACCGATGCTGTTCGCCTTGGGGTCCTGTCGGCGGTCACCCCCGTCTTTTGCTATCGCAAAGCGCCGGGGGGCCCCCACCGCCGCCACCCCGGCGGCTCACTGCCGGTATCATCGAACCTGACCAGCGCTGTCAGGTCCCTGCCCCGCGCGCTCTGGCCGGTGGCGCTCTGCTGGCTTTGGGCCGCCTTCGGCGCCTGCGGCCGCGGCGACGATCCCGCAGGGCCACCTTCGCCACACCCGATCGCTACGCCCGCGCCCGCGCCCCCTGCGCCCGCGCCAACGCCACCTGCCCCCGAGGTCACGCCCCCCGCGGTCACTGCGCCCGACCTGACCCCGGCGCTGGCGTCGAAGCTCGCCGCGCTGCCCCTCTCCTGCATCGGGCGGCCGTACCCCAACAAGCCGGGCCACGTCCACGCCACCGACGCCGAGGCCGTCCCCCATCCGCGAAAGACGCCCATCTTCTCGGGCTGCTTCGACTGGCACTCGTCGGTGCACATGCACTGGACGCTGGTGCACCTGCTCGGCCGCTTCCCCAACCTGCCCGAGGCCCCCCGCATCGTCGCCGCGCTCGACGCCGCTTTCACCCCCGAGAAGGCCGCCCTCGAGCTCGCCTTTTTCCGCACGCCCCACAACGCGACCTTCGAGCGCACCTACGGCTGGGCCTGGTACCTGCGCCTGGCCGGCGAACTGGCGCGCCTCGAGCATCCCCGCGCCGCCGCCTGGCGCGCCGCGCTGGCGCCCTTGACCGCCCACCTGCGCGACGCCTCCATCGCGTACTTCGACAAGCTCCCCAAGCCCGTGCGCCACGGCGTCCATGCCAACACCGCCTTCGCCATGGACCACATGCTCGGCTATGCCCGGGCCGTGCAGGACCGTGACTTCGAGTCCGCGCTCTCCCGCCGCGCCCGGGACTTCTTTTTTGCTGATCGCGCCTGCCCGGCCGCCTACGAGCCCAGCGGCGTGGACTTCGTGTCCCCCTGCCTGGCCGAGGCCCACCTCCTGGCGCAGGTCCTGCCGCCGGACGGGTTCGTCGCCTGGTTCGACGCCTTCCTGCCGCCCCCCGCCTCCCCGGACTTCGCCAGCCTGCGGGCGCTGCCCCCCGTCACCGACCCGAAGGACTACGTCATCGGGCACCTGGTGGGCCTGGGGTTCCAACGGGCCTGGTGCTACCGCGGGCTCGCGGCCGCCTTCCCCGAGACCGACCCCCGCCGCCGCTGGTTCACCGCCCTCGCCGCCTCGCACCTGGCCGAGGGCCTCGCGAGCATGGACCGCACCGGCTACGGCGGCGAGCACTGGCTGGCGAGCTTCGCCACCTACGCCCTCACGGCCGAATCCAAGCCTTGATTTCCCCGCGCTCCTGATTGAAAATGCCCGACGGCATGCGTCACCTCTTCGCCCTCTGGCAGCGCTTCAAGCACAAGCTCCTCGCCCACGAGAAGATCCTCTGGGCGCTGCACTCGGTGTGGGCGCTCACCTACGGCGTGCTGATCATGATCTTCTTCAAAGGGGACTTCGGGCAGGTGCGCAAGCTGCTGATGTTCCTGATGTTCCTGATGCTGCTGATCATCGCCTTCGACCGCATCGCCGAGCGCGAGACCAAGACCGGGGACAAGAAGCGCGGCGTGAAGCTGGTGCTCAACTACGTCATGAAGAACATGTACCAGGCGCTGTACTTCTTCATGCTGCCGTTCTACTGGGACGCCACGCAGTTCGACTCCGTCCACTGGCTGTTCACGGCCGCCGTGGGGGCGCTGGCGGTGCTCTCGACCCAGGACCTCTTCTTCGACAACTTCCTCATGGAGCACAAGTGGATCCGCAACGCGTACTTCGCGTTCTGCCTGTTCGCCGCCTTCCACCTGCTCCTGCCGGTGCTGCTGCCTTTTCCCCTGCACTACACCATCGCGCTGTCGGCGTTTTGCGCCACGTTCGCCTTCTTCGTGCTGCACCTGCCCCAGTTCGTGTGGAAGGAGAAGCACTTCCGCTGGGTGCTGGTGATCGCCATCGGCGCCGCCGCGATCATCTACATCGCCCGCCCGCTGGTGCCGCCGGTGCCCTACCGCGTGGTCCAGTCCGGCGTCACCGGCGAGGATCTGACGCTGCCGGACCGGCCGTTCCCCCGGGGGGTCCACGACCTCTCGGCGGCGGACTTCGGCCGGCGTCCGCTGTGGGCGTACCAGATCATCCAGAGCCCCACGTTCCCCCACGACACCTTCTGGCACGAGTACCGCCGGGGCTCGGCCCTGGTCTCCCGCCAGGCGGTGGCGCGCCGCCCCCTGGGGGACGGCCGCTACCTGCTCCACTCGCGGCTCTCCTACGACGACCTGGGCATCGGGGACCCCACCGGCGACTGGACCCTCACCCTGCGCACCTCGGGCGGACTGTACCTGAAGTCCCACGGCTTCACGATCATCGAGTGACGGGACGCCCGCAATCACCCAGAGGGACGCCCGCAAAAGGGCGTCCCGTTTGAGGTCACGAAGTGACCGGAATAACCCGCCGATGAGCCCGGGAAACCGATTTCGATTTCGATTTCGACCTTGAGAAATCCAAGCACTCAAGAAAACTGAGGTTCATCATTCCTATCGAAATCGGTATTTGGTTGGTAGGTTCCTCTTCTCTGCAGTTGAATCGCGAAGTCAACCAGAACTTCGTGCGCTTGCCCTGGCCCGGCACGTCAGGTCGCTTGACAACCTGTCCTGCCGCGGACATAGTCTTCGCACATGGATGACGGTTCCTCACGCCCGGATCATGATGTGCCCTTGACGCCCACCACGTTGGAAACGGCGGAGCCGCGGGCGGAGCCCATCGAGGACCTTTTAAGGGCCGATGGTGTGGATCCTACGCTGATTCGGTGGATGCTGTCGTTGACCCCCGAACAACGTCTCCGGTGGCTGGACAACGTGGTCCGGACCCTGCACGAGGTGCAGCGTGGAACCTGATCTGCGGACCCTGCTGCTGGAGTTGGCCGACTCCGGCGCCGATTTCGTGGTGGTCGGCGGGATCGCCGCGGTGCTTCAGGGCGTCCCCATGGCCACCTTCGACCTCGATGTCGTGCACTCCCGGTCCCCCGAGAATGTACGTCGGTTGCTCCACCTGCTGGAACACCTGGACGCCTCTTCCAGGCTCCGACCGCCGTCCGACGCGCTGCTCCCCGGTGGCGACGCGCTGGGTGGTCCCGGGCATCAATTGCTGCGCACCCGGCTCGGCCCGCTCGATCTGTTGGGCACGGTGGAGGGGGGGCTCGGCTTTGAAGATCTGGTGCAGCTCAGCGAGCCGTTTCTGCTGGAGGGACGCACCATTCGCGTGCTCTCCCTGCAGGCGCTTGCCGACCTCAAGGAGCACGCGACCCATCCCAAGGATCAACTCTCCCGTCTGATGATCCTGGAGACCTTGCGGCAAAAGCGGGAGTCGTGACGGCGGATCACTCGGGGGACACGCACCCGGACAGGTCCCGGCGGCAGTCGGCCGTGCAACTGAGCGTCCCGGTGACGCCGTCGTTGGGGAGGTGGCGACCGACGAAGTACAGGGCGCAGTCCGCCGGGGCGCCGAGGTTGGTCCCGTCGCACTCCTCGCCGGGCTCGATCAGGCCGTTGCCGCAGACGGGGGGACAGTCGGCGGGGAAGTACGTCGTCAGGCGCGTCCCCGTGGCCGACAGGCAGGGGTAGTAGCCCTCGGGCACGCGGTGGGCGTAGGAGCTCAGCCGCACGGCGAGGGTGAGGTTGGGAGTGAGCCGGCGGCAGTAGGTCTGGGTGCCGCCCCCGGTGGCTGCCGTGGTCGCGTCGACGCACACGTCCCCGCCCGTGTCCGCGAGACCGGTGAGCGTGTTCATGTGGCCGAAGTAGCAGCCCCGGTCCCCGGTGATGATGTACTCGCCGCGCACGTGCAAGCAATCCTCCCGGGAACACTGTCCGTCGTCGGCCAGGCGCCCTCCGCAGGGCGTGGGCGCCTCGGTGGTGCAGGCGAGAGGGAGCAGCACGGCGACTAGGAGCAGGAGCAACGTGGGCGACTTCATGGCGCCGCCTCGCAGTCGTACAACTGGAGTACGCAGTTCGCACAGGCCGGCGTGCCGGTCACCCAGTCGCGCTCGAGGTGGTCTCCCGCGTCCTCGCAGGTCTCGAACGGGAGGGGCAGCGACGGCTCGCAGCTCTCACCCGGGTCGACGATCCCGTCCCCGCAGGTCGGTCGGCAGTCGCCTGAGAAATAGGAATGCTGCGAATCCCACGGGAATATCCAGTCGTATTCGTAGTAGCAGGACGTCCAGCCTGCTCCCACCCTCGCGTCGTACCGGTAATTGTCGATGACCGCGTGGAGGTTCGGGGCCAGTTGCCGGCACAAATATTGGGTCGGATTGTAGTTGTCGATGTATTCCGGCGGTTCCACAGCGTCCACGCACGCGCCCAGACCGAGGTCCCGGCCGGGGAACCAGGCGCGGGAGTCCCCGAGCAGGCAGCCCTGGTCGTCGGTGTACGCGAAAAACGTCGGGAGGAACGCGCACTTCCCGCGGGCGTGGCACGCCTCCTCGGTGATGTCCAAGGCGTAGCAGTTACCGTCCTCATCCTCGCAGGCGAACGCGAGGACGGCGAGGATCAGCAGGGCGGCGATGGAGGCGCGTCGGTTCATTTTTCTGGTATACACAAATCGCCCAGAGAATTCACCCTCGAAGAGAACCGCGTAACCAGTTGGCCATCTGCTGGGCAACGTCGGTTAGCAGGACCAGGAAGACAACAGCATGATTAAGAAGACCGAGATCGGTGTTGACAAAATGGTCTACACTTGGTAGATGGAGGCCATGGGTTTTGGCGTCTACATCAAGAGGCAGCGAGTCAAGAGGCAACTATCCCTGCGATCTGTTGCAGCATGCGCGGGTGTGGACCCAGCCTACTTGTCCAGAGTTGAAAGAGAAAAGGTTCCTCCGTCCGAGAATTTGGTTTCACAGCTTGCTCCGATCCTCGGCTGTTCGGTTGATGATCTTTCCTTGATGGCGGGACAGTTGCCTTCCCGTCTACGCTCATCCTTGGACAAGAACACAGCCAGCCCAGCGTATGCAGTGCAAGAACTTGCTGCAATGTATGTGGCCGAACCCAAGACCGAGTATCAGACGTCCTCTGATTCTCGAAGGGGCGGGGGCCAGCATAGGAGTCCGCCGATGCCTCACGCAAACCTCAGGTCAGTAGCCACACTCCCCCTCTTTCCGGATGAGAAACTGCTTCAGGGTGGCCAGGCAGATGATGACACCACTGAAGAGGCAGATGACAACGAAGATGGGTTGACCACGTCCAAGCGCAAGTCACCGGCGGGCATTGCCACAAGTGACGTCGTCGTGACTGCGCATGTATCTGGCAACGAGGACGTCTTCCCCAAGATCCTTGACCTTCACGTTCCTGCTGGTTCTATTGTTGCCGACGTCACCTGGGGGAAAGGCGTGTTTTGGAAGCAGGTGCCCGAAGATAGATACGTGGTTCATGCTTCTGACCTGCAGACCGGCGTTGATTGTCGAGCATTGCCATATGCAGATGCTTCCCACGACTGTATCGTCCTCGATCCTCCATACATGGAAGGTTTGTTCCGCCGATCGAAGTCTCATCTCGCTGGCGCAGGAAGTCACGCGGCGTTCCGCGAACACTATTCGAATGGTATGGAGACTGATCAAGGCCCCAAGTACCATGCCGCCGTCACTGATCTGTACTTCCGCGCAGGGCGCGAAGCGTATCGCGTTCTCAGAAGTCGAGGTATTCTCATTGTCAAATGCCAGGACGAGGTAAGCGCAAATCAACAGCGACTTACCCATGTCGAGATCATTAACGAATACGAGAAGCTCGGGTTCTATACCAAGGACCTATTCGTGGTAGTTCGGACTAATAGGCCTGGCATGAGTCGCGTTATCAAACAGGAACACGCGCGCAAGAACCATTCCTACTTCATCGTTTTTGTCAAACTTGCACCTGGGCAGTCGCGCCGAGCTGCATACAAACCACAGAAGAGGAACAACTGCAGCCAAACGCAGTGATCGGAGTGGAGCAGGTCTTCACGGGAGAAGACCGAGAGCCCTATTAGACAGGCGAGTGTTGATGCCCGTTAAGATCTTTTCCGTCGCGTTCGAATAATCTCATCCAAGACAGACTTCAAGTTGTCACGAAATGGGGCGGACAACGGCAGCTCGATGGACATCGAAGAGGCAAGAAGATGTTTTCTGTCCACGTCTGGATACTGCGTAGAAGCACGAGGTAGGTCGCTTTGCTTTGCGAATGCGAATCTCCATTGGCGGCCAAAATCGTACAGATTCACGGCCAAGACGTCCCATCCCCCAGCAACGATGCAGTTCGTTGTGACAGTATGTCCATTGGGCAACTCAACCGCCCGTGCATCACTCGCATTGCATTGGAATGTGCCCTGCCAGCGATCGTTGTCGTTCCGAACAACCTTCGGTCCGTCCAAAGATTTCACTTCAAGCCGAAGCACCTCGCCTCGGTAGCTAAACACAAAATCGCCCTTCTCTTTCTTGTCGTAGCCGCTTGGTCGCGATATGTCCGATATCTCTGGAATGTTCAGGCAAAGTTGACGGCATTTGTACTCAGCGTGGAAGCCCGAGACAGGCGAATAGACATGAGGGTTCTCCGCAATCAAGGTTTCTAAGTCCTCCTTGGTCAAACCCCAACTGCGAATGGTCTCCAGCCGTTCCTGTATCGCGGCTTGAATTTCTTCTGCTGATCGCGGCGCGTTGCGTGGCATTGGTCTCTTCCTCGTTTCTGTACGTTTCTGTACGGTCCTTCGCGGAGGCATTCTTGGTCTTCGATGTCTTGCGCCGAGGTCGAACGTCTGAATGAGCTTGACGTGCCAATCCGCGACTGGATTTCGTGGGCCTCGACGTTTTCATCTCTTCGGCTTTTCCGATTCGGTACCGAAGAGCACCGAGACCTCCACCCCAAGGGCGCGAGCGATCTGCAGGACGTTAAGGAGGCCAAGGTTCCGCTCACCGCGCTCGACCCCGCCGAGGTACGTGCGGTGCAACCCTGCGCGGTCAGCGAGTTCCTCCTGCGAGATGCCGAGGCGTTCGCGCTCTTCGCGAACACGGGCACCGAATCGCTTGAGATCCTTGTCGACCATGCTGGCATTCTCCGGAGATGATGACTATCCGTCTACAGCCGATGAGTAGCACCTGCAGTGCATCACCCGGCAGTGAGGACGAGTTGGTGCCTCAGTCTGGTGGTCAAGCACGGGCGGCGCCGATCTGCTGGCTGCGAACCTTGCTGTGGTCGCAGGCGGCGCACCGGAGACCTACCCCGGATGCACCCTCCCGGTCAACAGCCAGAGATTGATTTCTGTTAAACGCCATCTTCCGGCCGTTAACCGTTCTCTGGGCACTCTCTCCACGGAGAGCGCAGAGACAGGGCAGAATGGTTCCAGTCGTCCCGCAGGAACAACAGATCGCGGGCTGGTTAGTAGGCTCTCAGAGAGAGCGAGTCGACCGGCAACTTCCGTTTTCTTCTTGCGGGACTGGCGCTTGGGAGGATGACGAAGGGCAATTAAACAAAAGGTCCAAGTTGCGGTGGGCCTCATTTTTTGGCTCTAGGTCCCGGGTGCGAATCCCCGATCCCTCGTTCAACCGCCTGTTCTGTCTTCTCTTGGTCGAAATCGAAATCGGGACCGGGACCCTCTTCACCTTGTGGGATCATTCCGGCCACTTCGTGGCCTGAAGCGGGACGCCCTTTTGCGGGCGTCCCTGGAGCCCATCGAGATCGGGACCCTCGTCACAGCGTGGGATCATTCCGGCGACTTTGTCACCTCAAACGGGACGCCCTTTAGCGGGCGTCCCTCTGGGTTATTACGGGCGTCCCTTACTTCTTCAGGATCTTCTCGAAGACCTGCTCCTTGGAGATCTTCCTCACGCAGAAGAACCAGTCGTAGCACTTCATGTCCTCCTTGCCGTCCATGCGGTCCTTGGCGGTGCCGCAGGAGCCGGCGGGGGGCACGATGACGTCGTCGCCCGGGCGCCAGTCGGCGGGGGTGGCGATGGAGAACGCGTCGGCGGTCTGCAGGGCCTGCAGCACGCGCAACAGTTCGTCAAAGTTGCGGCCCATGCTCAGCGGATAGTAGATGATGGTGCGGATCACGCCCCTGGGGTCGATCACGAACACCGCGCGCACGGCCTTGGTGTTGCTCTCGCCGGGCTGGATCATGCCGTAGGCCTTGGCCACCTCCATGGTGATGTCCTCGATCAGGGGGAACTTCACCTCGATGTTCTTCATGTCGCGGTATTCGATCTTTTCCTTGATGGTGCGCAGCCAGGCGATGTGGCTGTACAGGCCGTCCACCGACAGGCCCACGAGCTTGCAGTTGAGCTTCTCGAACTCGGGCTCGAGCTTGGCGAAGGTCATGAACTCGGAGGTGCACACGGGGGTGAAATCCGCCGGGTGCGAGAACAGGATGACCCAGGAGCCGGCGTACTGGTTGGGGAAGTGGATCGGTCCCTGGGTGGTGACGGCCTTGAACTCGGGGGCGGCGTCGCCGATGCGGGGCATGGGGATGAAGTTGGCGTTGTTTTCCATGTCTTCTTTTCTCCTTTGGTTGTGAGTCGAACCAGCGTCGACGCAGCCATCTTAACCCCGGTCGCGGCCGCGTCAAGCCCCCTGGAAGGAAAATCAGAAGTTTTTTTCCTGATTCTATTTGACGCCGGAATTCCCATGATAATACTGGGATTTCATCGCCGCGGAAAATTCGGGCTCCCGGATCACGGCGTCGAACAGGACCCTGCCGGTTTCAACCTCGACGACCCGGATCCGCCGGGAGAAAAGCGCGGTGGCGGGCAGGACGAACACCCGGGCGTCGACGTCCGAGTCCTCCTCGAGCACGGAGAACCAACCCTCCCGAAAACCGATCAGGCCTTGCACGAAGTCGGGGAACGGAGCCACTGAGGGGATGATCGCCAGTCGGCGCACTCCGGCCGCGCGCAGGGCCTTGAAGAGGGTGAACGAGGAGTCGTCCTCGAAGGTGAACCGCAGGGCCTGTAGGTGTTTCTGGGCTGTCTCACGGGTCGGATGCCCCGGCAATCGGAGCCGGATCGTCCGACCGGGGTGTTCCGGGTGGGTGAACGTCAGGGTGATCGGGACGGGGGCGGCCTGCCGTTTCCACCGGCTCCGCGAGCGCTGATGGTCGATCAATGCCGGGAACCCGGCCACGGCCCCGCTAGCGATCAGCGTGACCAACCCCAGTGGCGGGTCGAAGACCGTCAGGATGAGCCCCACGGTGCCACCGCCGACACCCCCGCCCAGAGGCGCCCAATGGGACGAGAAGGGGGCATTGTCAGGCGTGCGCTCGAACCGGACGAGCTGGTCGTGGGTGATCACGTCGCATCCATCGCCCCGGAACATGCGCCCATCGAGAATGACCGCACCGCCGGGTGGAACCGTCTGCACGGTGAACGCCACGTGGCGCCTGGCGGTGTACGACGAGCAGGCGCCCAGCACCAACAGGCCCGCTGCCAGAACAGTTCCGAGCAGGGTTGATGAGGGGTTTCGCATGTCGGTGTCGCTCCGTGATTGATCCTGTCTCCGTTAGCACGGTCAAGCACCCTGTCGAGCCACCGTCGGACGATTTTTACCCCCCACCCGCCCAATTTGTGACATGGATCTCGCACGTCCCAATCCAAATCGAAATCGAAATCCAAATCGAAATCGAAATTGGGATCCTTCTCCCCTTTCTATGCTGGCATCCTCGGAACACCCCTTCCGCCGGTCAATCTTCATACAAATTCTGGCGGAAATCGCAGTCGGGGGCGCGGGAGCACTCGAGGTAGGCGCCGCAGGTCCCCGCGCACTGCACCAGCGGGCGGCCGCAGAAGGGACACGGGACGTTGGTGCCCGCGAGGCGGGACTCGTGGGCGGGGGTGCCGGCGGCCAACTGATCCTGGATCTTCGAAAGGGCGGAGAAGAAGCGCAGGATGCGGGCGTCGCAGCGCACGTCGGACGGCCGGATGGGGCGCGCGAGCTCCAGGTGCTCCAGGCTGCGGCACCGCGAGAGCGCCACGTAGACCTGGCCCGGCGCGAAGGCCCCGTTGCCCAGATCCACGCGGACCGCGTCCAGCGTCTTGCCCTGGCTCTTGTGGATGGTGATGGCCCAGGCCAGCATCAGGGGCACCTGCACGTAGCGCCCGGTGACCACGGGCCGGACCTGGTCCAGCGTGGCGTTGTACTCGTAGCGGTAGCTCTCCCACTCGGCCCGCTCCACCTCGACGAGCTCGCCGGGGGCCTCGGACACCAGCTCCACGAGGACGGTCGGCGGGTCGATCCTGCGCACCACCCCCACCGAGCCGTTGACCCAGCGGCGGGCGTCGTCGTTCCGGGTGAACATGACCTGGGCGCCCACCTTGAGGGTCAGGCGCACGGGCGAGGGCAGCCGCGCCTCCTCGACCGAGAACTTGCCGGAGACCTCTCCCTCGAAGGTGTGGGCGGGGGTGGCAAGGCGCCCCAGGTGCGCGAGGTTGATGCGGTCGGCCACGGCGTTGGTGGCCGCAAGGGTGACACGGGCCACTCCGGGGGCGGGGGGCGCCTCGTGCTGCACACACCGGACGTTCAGTTCGGCGAGGGTCTTCTCCAGATCGCGGGCCTCGCGCACCGCGTTGAGCAGGTCACAGAAGCGTTCGTCGGTCTGCCGCCAGACGCGGGAGAGCTCCACCGGGGCCACCGGGCAGTCCTGCAGGACGTGGGCCGAGAAGAAGAACGGCGTCGCGTACCGCATGGCCTCGAGGAGCTCCTGCTCCTGCGGCTGGATCACGGGCGGCAGCTGGAACAGATCCCCCACCAGCAGCAGCTGGACGCCGCCAAACGGCCGGTGGGGGTCGCGCCCGTTCTTGCGCAGGAACAGGTCCATGGCGTCCATCACGTCCGCGCGGACCATGGACACCTCGTCCACCACGAGCAGGTCGAGCTTCTTGTAGAGGCGGCGGTTGGCGACCTCCTGCACGTCCTCGGGCTGCACGATGTGCGGCGGGAGGCGGAAGAACGAGTGGATCGTCGCCCCCTCGACGTTGAGGGCGGCGACCCCCGTGGGCGCCACCACCACCAGGGTCTTGCCGAGGGCGAGGCGCAGGTAGGCGATCAGCGTGCTCTTGCCGGTGCCGGCCTTGCCCGACACGAACACCACGGGGAAGTCCTTGGCCAGGAGCTTTCGCACCAGCTCGTACTCGGGGGTGATCTCGATGCGCCCCTGGGCCGCGTGGCGGGCGGCCGCCGACCGGGCGAGACCGCCGGCGGGATCGGACGGGGGCGCGCCGGCCGCGGCACGGTTCAGCGCGCCGAGGCGGATCGGGGCCGTGCCCAAGAGCGCGCGCAGGTGTTCGTCCAGGGGGCGGTCCATGCCTACCGCGCCTCCGGGTCCGGCGTGAGGCGCCACAGGTCGTCCCGAAGCGCGATCCCCATCCCCTCCTGGTACACGCCGCCGAGCACCCACAGGGTCTCCTGGAAGACGACGGCCTGGTGGTACCAGCGCGGCGGGAACGGCGCGTCCGGGGACACCGCCGTCCAGACGTCGCCGTCGGGGGAGCGCCACACGTGGGAGCCGGTCGGGGTGCCCGAGCCGTCGTCGCCCGAGCCTTGTCCGCCCAGGACCCAGAGATCGCCGTCGAAGACCGCGGCCGCGTGTCCGTACACCGGCGCCGGGAGCGTGCCCGCGCGGGTCCACCTGGCGCCGTCGGGGCTGCTCAGGACGTCGTCGAAGGCCTCGGTGGTGTAGCCCCGCTGGCCGCCCAGCAGCCACAGGGTGTCCTCGCGGGAGAGGACCGCCGCGTGGGCGCGCCCCTCCCAGGCTTCCCCCGAGAGGGTCAGGCGCTCCCACACGGCGCCGTCGTCGCTGACCCACACGTCCGCGAGCGCCGCGGTGTCCGCGCCGCCGAGGACGAACAGGCGGCCGCCGGATCCGACGCCCGCGTGACCCTTGCGGTCGCCCCAGGCGGTGTCGGTGGCGGGCCAGTGGCTCTCGAGCACGCGGGTCCACGTGACGCCGTCCACCGACCACCAGGCGTCGCTCTCGTAGGCCGGCTCCCCGGCGTCGTCCCAGTTGCCGCCGGTCACCCACATGCGGCCGCCGGCGACGAACGCGGCGAAGTTCGCCCGCGCGCACCACCCGGAGGCGTCGTCGGGCTTCACTCGCTCCCAGGCGACGCCGTCGGCGGTGACCCACACGTCGTTGACCACGGCGGGCGTGCCGCCGCGGCTGACCATGCCCCCCATCACCCACAGTTTCCCGTCAAAGACCACCGCGCCGAAGCCACCCCGGGCCTCCCAGCGTTCGCCCGCGGGAAGGACTTCTTCCCAGGTGCGTCCGGAGAGCGGGTTGACGACGTCCGCGTCGGGGCCGGCGTCGGCGTCGGGGGTGGCGTCGGGGCCGGCGTCGACGGCCGGGCGCGCCGGATCGGAGCACGACCACCCGGCGGCCGTCATCGACAGCAGCAGAATCATTGCATATTTCGTGATCATTTAGACTCCGCTATCCTTTGGCACGGGCGGCGCGGCCCCGCCGGCCGACCATCAGGAACAATCCGAGGAGCAGCCCCGGGAGAACGGCCACCGGAGCGCGGCCGGTGCCGCCCGCGCGGCAGGAGCACCCGTCATCAGGGGGATCCGCCGGCGCGCCGGTATCGCCGTCCGCGCCGCCGTCGGGGTCGGGCTCCCCGCGGCACTCGCCGCCGAAGCACTCGGCGCCCGCCGGGCACGCGGTCACGGGGCCCTCGTCGAGGCAGTCGTCCTCGTCGAACTGGCCGCAGTCCACCGTCGCCTCGGCCCCGGCGCAGAAGCGCCCGGCGGCCAGGCAGTCGTCCACGCAGCCCTGGGGATCCGGCGCGCACTCGCCCTCGACGCAGCTCTCGTCGGGTCCGCAGAAGCTCACCGAGCCCCACTTCAGGCAGGGATCCCCGTCGTACCGGCCGCACACCCGGAAGCCGGTGTCGCCGTCGCACACCGCGTCGCCGTCGGCGCACTCGTCGGTGCAGTCGGGCACGGGGGCCACGGCGATGGCGTCGTAGAGCAGCACGCGGCGCAGGTCGTAGCTCTCCCCGGTGTTGTCGTCGAGGCGGACGTACTGGGTCGTGCCCTCGGCGAGCCAGAAGCGGCCCAGGATCACCCACTGGCCGGCCGAGGCCGACTGGTCCACGGCCGCGGTGTGCTCGCCGCCGGCCACGGCGAGGCGGTAGGACGCCTGCCGGGCGACGGTCAGGGCGTTGGCGGGCACGAAGGCGGTGAGCTCGTAGTTGCCCGGCACCGTCACGTTCAGGCGCCAGGCGGCCCAGGAGTCGGCGGAAGCGTCGTCGGTGGTGTAGGTGTAGTAGTGGTGGCCGTCGTGGCCGGCGGCCTCGTCCCACCAGTACTGGCCGTGGCGCTCGAAGCAGTTGCTTTGTTCGTCGATGATGCGGGCCGTGCCGTCGATGGCGATCTCGCACTCGGGCGGCACCACGCCGCCCAGGGGGACGATGAAGCCGCCGTCGAAGTAGCTCGCCGCGTAGGTGTGCGTGCGCATGCCGCCGGCGCACGTACTGCAGCAGTTCTCCTCCTCGACCACGATGTTCGCGCCCTGCACCTCGATGACGAAGGCGACGTGCCCGTAGGTGCCCTGGGTGCGGCAGGCGATGGCGCCCACCACCGGGTCCGGGAGCACCTCGTAGTTGGCGTTGGCGGCCGCGTACTGGGCCCAGGTCTTGGCGTTGCCCCAGCCCGGCAGCGCCATCCCCCAGTGGCAGCAGGCCGAGTGCCAGGCGTACCAGGTGCAGTTGCCGTCGTTGTCGCAGCAGGGATAGGGGTTGCTGCCCCCACAGGGGCAGGTGTCCTCCACGCCGCCGCACTCGTACACGGCGGCGGCGGGCGCCGCGCCGAAGATCAGAGAGATCGCCAGGAAAATCGTGAAGGACCGCATGCGCACCTCCGGGATCGCGTCGTCTCCAGTTCTAGTAGAAATCGGGAGAAAAGCCCACGGGATTTTCGCGGGGCGGCGGGTGAACGCGACAGATCCTGTCGCCGGCCGCCCGGGGATCCGGGTTCCTTCTTCAGGGGGGCCACCAGCCTCGGCGACGGATTAGAAGTGACAGCGGTTTTTCTCATGTTCTTCGGGTTCCGCGTGCAGGCCCGGAAAGGGTTTCGGGCGCTCCGTCGAGGCCGTGGGAGGGACGGCGCGCTTCATCGGTGGCCACAGCCGGCGCCATTTCTCGGTCCCTTCGACAGCGTGGTGGCCCTGACGCACCGCGCCGGCCTGCTCGACGATCGACAACACCCAGGCGGCGGTCGAGACCACGATGCGGCTCCCGCAGTGGGCGCAGAAGGCGGCCTCCATCGGCACATGGGCGGCTCCGCAGCGCGGACACGCACAGGGAGCAGCCTCCGCGCGGACCGCGGAACGGGCGAAGGTCCAGTACTCGCTGTGGTAGTGGGGGTATCGTGGTGAACCGGACACGAGCCTGCCGGTGGCGACCTCCACGACTTCGTTGAAGCAGCAGGATTTGATCCGCACCGTCACGGAGTCGAACCATCGGTCCCGCGTGATACGCGCGAGGTCCATGGACAGCAGTCTCTGACCCCTCAGGTGATTGCGGAGCCCCGCCTCCCGATAGCCTTCGATCCAGAACTGATAGGTGCCCAGCAGCCGCTCCGTGAGGAAAGGACGCATCCCCTCCAAGTCGGCGGCGTCCCAGCAGACATACAACCGTTCGAAGACTTCCCGGGCCCGAGCCCCGAACCGGCTCCGGAAGTCCGGCTCGTCCCGCTCCATCTTGCGCAGGTCGTCTTCCAGGGACGCGGAGACCAGCGTCGGCAGTCGGTAGCCCGGGTCCACCGCGGCCTCGCGCTCGACCTGGCCGCCGAAGGTGAGGACCTCGTTCGTCCGTTGTACGACCTCGGTGCAGTGCCAGTTGAAGCCGGGCGACCGGTAGTCCTGTCCGCAGTAGGGACAACGCTCTCCCAGCTCGTCCGGCAAGGTGCCCCCGCAGGATTGGCAACAGACGACGAACAGCCCCTCGGGCGCCTTGCTCCTGACGCCGGTGGCGCGCTCGAAGACCAGCTTCACGTCCTCGAACAGGCGCTGGAGCGGACCCTCCGAGGTCACGTGTCGCCAACTGTCCTCCAACACGACGACCAACCGGAAGACCTCCACCGGGAGGGCAGACCCGACCGAGGGACCGGAGAACCGACGGCGGACGATCCGATCGACCCGGAGGCTGCGGACCACGACCTCGTCGATTCGATCTTCCCGGTTCCGACCCGGGGGATCCTGCCGATCGGCGGTGAACCCTGCCGGAGCGAGTCGTTCCATCGCGGTCAGGCCGTAGTATGGACGCAGGCGCTGCAACTCCGGCGTTCCGGTCCGTAAGCGCGTCTCCTGCCAGAGGGCGTGTGCGAAGTCCAGAAACGCGATCATGGAGAAGTCCGGGTCGTCGGAGACGAGCTCCCGAAGACTCTGCTCCAGATCGTCGTCCGCGTCGTCCTGATTCGACCGGTCCCGGTTCTGGATCACCTCCGGCGCGGACCCGGCCGCGCGGCTCACGATCAGGTTGTTCAGGGAAACGAGGATCGCTATGAAAATTCCCGCGATCATCATCGGGATGATGGGCCCGAAATTCTCGGATTCCTCGACGTTCGAGTGAGCCTGTGGGAATGGAGCTCCGTGCAGGTCGCCATCATGGGATGCGGGAACCCCACCCGGGCGGGCCACGGCCTCCGGGATCGGAGCGCAGCAGAGCACGAACGCCGAGGCCAGTAACAGGAGAAAGCGGCGCAGGCTCATGACCGCTGATCCCGGGCGCCGTTCAAAGTCGTCGGATCGTCGGGGAGCTCGTTCACCCGGTACTCGGCCGGCGGGCTCACGCGCCCCAGCTCCCGGCCCAGGTGGTCGATGGCGGCGAGCACCCCCTCGGGGAAGGGGCGCCCCTTGGCCAGATCGGTGCACTCGCCGGGCAACCCCTCGAGGTCTTGCTCCCGAAGGACGCGGCGTATCCCCCGGTCGCACAGGATCACCGCGCTGCGCTCCAGGCGGGAACAGTACAGCAGGATGCCCTCCCGATCCCGCGTGTCACAGACCCGTTCCCGGGAGAAGGCCTCGTGGGCGCGGGCCTCGATCGCCGAGGTCACGGCCTGGCGGGACGTCAGGAGAAATCGCAGACGGGGAACGGCGACGAGGACGATGTGCGGCAGCGTGAAGGTCAAGAGCGCGGCCCAGACGATGAAGCCCACGCTGAATTCCCGGGGCACCAGCATCAGCGCGGTGAAGACCCCCACCGACAAGAAGCCCGGCGCCATCAGCGGCGCCAGGTATTCGGAGGAGCGGTCCGAGACGACCACCACCAGTTCGGCGGCCGTGCGGTCCTCGAGCCTGCTGACCGCGGACCGGAGGGCTTCTTGCGTGGCGGGCGACAGTCGGTTCGACTTCATGACCCGATCACTATCTCCGATCTGATCTCCGACTGCAACCGGGACGACGACCCGGGACGACGACCCCGGGACGGGGGCGGCTCAGCGCCCCAGGAGGCGCAGGGCGTGGGCGGCGATGTCCGGCGGCCAGGTCGCCATGCGGCCGAGATCGGAAGAGCGTCGTGTAGGGAAAGAGTGTAGATCTCGGTG
>CALKWH010000044.1 GCA_938004375.1 uncultured Pseudomonadota bacterium | reverse complement strand
ACCACCGAGATCTACACTCTTTCCCTACACGACGCTCTTCCGATCTAGCGTGACCCCCTGCCCGCCCAAGGTCGCCTCCAGGTCGATCGTGCGCTCTCCGGCGGGGGCGGCGGCGGCCACGGCCAGCTCGATCCACAGCACCAGCGGGCCGCCCGAGGGCGCGCGGACGGGCGTGCCCCAGGCCTGGGGCGTGAGCGTGTGCAGCGCGCCGTCGACGAAGCCGCCCACCAGCAGCGCGGCCGAGGCTAGGGCCGGATCCGAGGGCGCTGCGAGGGTCACGTCGCCGGCTCCCGGATCGACGACCAGTTGGACGAGCTCCTTCTCGCCGCGGGCGGCCGAGGCGCGCAACCCGCTGCGGGTGTCGGCGGGCGCGCGATCCCCGGAGCGAATCCGGCGCGCCACCGGTGTGGTCCAGAGCGCCACGCCGGCGGGCCCTTCCTCGAGGCGCCAGGTGAAGTCCCCGGCGACCACGGGCGTGCCCTTCGGGGTCTTGCTGCCACCATCGTCGCAGGCGGCGAACGGGAAAGTCGAGAGGATAAGGCCTAGTATAAAGAGAGAACGCATCATGGGCATACCATGTCATAAAAGGCGGGTTGTTCAAAGGCAAAAAAACATCCCCGCGCGGGGCCGCTTGCGCCCGCGCCCATTGCGGGCTATCTTCATGGACGGAATTTCGACCCATGCGCACTCCCCGGTTTATCCTCCTCCTCGTATTCTTTTCGCTCTCACCCGCGTGCCGGCTGGCCATGGACATCCCCGACGGCCCCGGCGCGCCCTGTGACGGCGACGGCGTGCGCGAAGCGGGCGAGACCTGCGACGGTGCCGACCTGGGCGGCTACACGTGCGAAGCCCTGGGCTACCACGGCGGCCAGCTCACCTGCACCGCCACCTGCCTCTGGGACGCACGGGACTGCGTCGCCGGCGGCTCCTGCGGCGACGGCGCGTGGCAGGCCTCGTTCGAGGAGTGCGAGGGCGCCGACCTGGGCGGAGCCACCTGCGAGTCCCTGGGGTTCTCGGGCGGCCTGCTCGCCTGCGGCGACGATTGCACGTTCGACACCAGCGGCTGCGAGGCGATCTGCGACAGCGACGGCGTCAAGGATGAATGGGAGATCTGTGACGGCGCGGATCTCGGGGGCGCCACCTGCGAGTCCCTGGGGTATCACGGCGGCGTCCTGACCTGTACGCCGGCTTGCACTCTGGGCCTCGAGGACTGCCTCGCCGCCGGTCGCTGCGGCGACGGCACCCTGGACGAGGGCTTCGAGGACTGCGAACCGGGCAACGTGATGGTCACGTCGTGCGAGTCGCTCGGGTTCCACCCCGGCCAGCTCACGTGCGGCGACGACTGCCGCTTCGACACCGCCGGCTGCGACGGCCGCTGCGGCGACGGCGTCGTGCAGGTCGCCCATGAGTTGTGCGACGGCACGAACCTGGCCGGGGCCACCTGCGAATCCATGGGCTTTTACCCCGGCATCCTGCAGTGCACGGCCGCGTGCGCCTTCAACACCACCGGCTGCACGGGCTCCTGCGGCGACGGCATCCTGCAGCCCGCCTACGAGGAGTGCGAGCCCGGCCACGCCAACAGTGAGACCTGCCGCGGCCTGGGGCACTTCGCGGGTGAACTGTGCGGGACCGACTGCACCAACGACGAGACGCAGTGCCTCGACGTGGTCTCGATCACCGCCGGCTCCCAGTTCACCTGCGCCGTCCTCTCCGACGGCAGCTCGCGCTGCTGGGGCGCCAACCACCAGGGCCAGCTCGGCCTGGGCACCGCTGGCAGCAACGCGACCACCACCCCGCAGCCCACCCTGGTCCCCGCCGGCCTGACCGCCCTGCGCGGCGGCGGCACCCACGCCTGCGCCGTGCTCTCCGACGCCACCCTCGCCTGCTGGGGTTACAACAACTTCGGCCAGCTCGGCCTGGGGAACATCCTCACACCCGTGGTGAACCCGGCCGTGGTCCCCGGCCTGACCGGCGTCACCGCCGCCGCCGCGGGGGCCAACTTCACGTGCGCCCTGCTGAGCGACCAGTCGGTGAAGTGCTGGGGCCTGAACTCCGACGGCCAGCTCGGCACCGGCAACTTCCTGGATCGCTCGTCCCCCGCGGCCACCTCCCTCGTGCCGGCCGTGGTCACGCTGGCCGCCGGCGGCCAGCACGCCTGCGCCGTCGTCAACCCCGGCGGCACCCTCTATTGCTGGGGCCGCAACAACAACGGCCAGGTGGGCGACGACTCGACCAACGACCGGGATTCACCGGTGGCCGTCGCCACCATCGGGGCGACCTACGCCGTCACCGGCGGTGCCTACCACACCTGCGCCATCGACACCGGCGGCACCACCTGGTGCTGGGGCCAGGCCGGCGCGGGCCAGCTCGGCGACGGCATGACCTTCGGGAACCGGCTCACGCCCGTGCAGCCCGACTGGGGCCAAACCGCCGTCGCCATCGCCGCGGGCGCCCAACACACCTGCGCGGTCACCGTCGGAGGCAACGTGTGGTGCTGGGGCGAGGCGTCCTCGGGCCAACTGGGCCTGGGCAGCACCAGCGACCGCTCCCGGCCCCAACAGGTCATGACCATCACCACGGCCGTGGCCATCGTGGCCGGGGACGCCCACACCTGCGTGCGCCTCTCCACGGGCGCCATGCGCTGCTGGGGCCTCAACAACTACGGCCAGCTGGGCGACGGGACGACAGATCGGAAGAGCGTCGTGTAGGGAAAGAGTGTAGATCTCGGT
>CALKWH010000043.1 GCA_938004375.1 uncultured Pseudomonadota bacterium | reverse complement strand
GTTTCAAGCAGAAGACGGCATACGAGATCGTAGTCGGTGACTGGAGGTCAGACGTTTGCTCTTCCGATCTCTGCGGCGCAGATGGCGGTACCGGGGGCGCAGAGGCCCGTGCAGTCGAACACTCCGCTGCCGGGGACGGCCTAGGTGCAGCCAGTGGCCCCGGAGTAGCAGTTGCGGGACAGTCCGTCGTCGATGGCGCCGTCGCAGTCGTCGTCGGCGTTGTTGCAGGTCTCGGGGACGGCCCCTTCCATCGGATTGCAGACCTGGACCGAACCGCCGCTGCAGTTGTCGATGGTGTGTTCGCACACGCCCACGCCGCAGGTGGTCGTGCCGAAGCCCTCGTCGAGCTGGCCGTCGCAGTCGTTGTCGCTGCCGTCGCAGAGCTCGGTCTGGGGCACGACCGCCCCGGAGCAGGCGCCCCAGAGGCCGGTGGCGCAGAAGCGCGTGCCCGACTGGCACAGCCCGGTGCAGGTGTAGTTCCCGCTCCCCGGCGGGTTCTCGGTGCAGCCGGGGGTCGCCAGCGGATAGCAGCCGCCGTAGAACTGGTCGACCAGGCCGTCGCAGTTGTCGTCCACGTTGTTGCAAAGCTCGGCGATCGCCCCTTCCATGGGGTCGCAGGTCTGCATCACGCCGGCGATGCAGCGCGGCACGGAGTGGTTGCATACGCCCTGGCCGCAGGTGAGGTCGCCCATGTCGTCGATGGCGCCGTCGCAGTCGTCGTCGGCGTTGTTGCAGGACTCGGTGACCGGGCGGACCTCGCCGGCGCAGACGCCCCAGGCGCCGGCGCTGCACGACTGGGTGCCGCCGTGGCAGGCGCCCGTGCCCTCGGTGCCGGCCGGGCCCGTGTAGCAGGTCCTGGTCAGGCCCTCGTCCACGGCGCCGTCGCAGTCGTCGTCCAGGCCGTTGCACTCCTCGGCCCGAGGCTGCACGTCATTGAGGCAGGCGCCCCACGTGCCCGCGGCGCAGGCGGAGTTGCCGGTTTGGCAGATGCCCGTGCAGGTGAACGTCCCCGGAGGTCCCTCGACGCAGCCGCTGCCGCCGCCGTAGCAGGCCCGCAGCAGGCCGTCGTCCACCACGCCGTCGCAGTCGTCGTCGGCGTTGTTGCAGGTCTCGGCGAGGGCCCCCTGCATCGGATCGCAGGTCTGCATCGTGCCGCCGGAGCAGTTCTGGATGGTGTGTTCGCACACGCCCAGACCGCAGGTGGTCGAGCCCAGACCGTCGTCGGGTGTCCCGTCGCAGTCGTTGTCCAGGCCGTCGCACACCTCGCTCACCGGCACGATGGAGCCCGAACATGAACCCCAGGAGCCCGTCGTGCACAGTCGGGAACCCGCCTGGCACATGCCCGTGCAGTCGTAGTTCCCGCTCCCCACCGGATTCTCGACGCATCCCAGAGTCGCGGCCGGATAGCAGCCGCCGTAGAACGAGTCCACCAGACCGTCGCAGTTGTCGTCCACGTTGTTGCAGAGCTCGGCGATCGCCCCTTCCATGGGGTCGCAGGTCTGCAGCACGCCCGCCACGCACTTGGGGACGCTGTGGTTGCACACGCCCACGCCGCAGGTGACGTTGCCCATGTTGTCGACGGTGCCGTCGCAGTTGTCGTCGGCGTTGTTGCAGGCCTCGGACGCAGGACGGACCTCACCGGAGCAGGCGCCCCAGGCGCCCGCGTTGCAAGTCTGCGTGCCGCCCAGGCAGGTGCCCACGCCCTCGGTGCCGGCGGGACCCGTGTAGCAGGCACGCGTCAGGCCCTCGTCGACGGACCCGTCGCAGTCGTCGTCCAGGCCGTTGCACTCTTCGGCCACCGGCGTCACATCGGCCGTGCAGGAACCCCAGGTGCCCGCGGCGCACGAACTGGTGCCTGCGCGGCAGGTGCCCGTGCAGGTGAACGTCCCGACCGGACCCTCGACGCAGCCGCCGGTCCCATCGTAGCAGGCCCGCAGCAGGCCGTCGTCCACCACGCCGTCGCAGTCGTCGTCGGCGTTGTTGCAGGTCTCGGCGAGGGCCCCCTGCATCGGATCGCAGGTCTGCATCGTGCCGCCGGAGCAGTTCTGGATGGTGTGCTCGCAGACCCCCAGACCGCAGGTCGTCGAACCCAGCCCGTCGTCGGGCGTCCCATCACAGTCGTTGTCCAGGCCGTCGCACACCTCGCTCACCGGCACGATGGAGCCCGAGCACGAACCCCAGGAGCCCGTCGTGCACAGCCGGGAACCCGCCTGGCACATGCCGGCGCAGGTGTAGTTGCCGCTCCCGACCGGGTTCTCGACACACCCGGGGGTCGCTGCCGGATAGCAGCCGCCGTAGAACGAGTCCACCAGGCCGTCGCAGTTGTCGTCCACGTTGTTGCAGAGCTCGGCGATCGCCCCTTCCATGGGATCGCACGTCTGCAGCACGCCCGCCACGCACTTGGAGACGCTGTGGTTGCACACGCCCACGCCGCAGGTGATCGTACCCATGTTGTCGATGGTGCCGTCGCAGTTGTCATCGGCGTTGTTGCAGGCCTCGGAAACCGGACGGACCTCGCCGGAGCAGGTGCTCCAGGCGCCCGCGCTGCACGTTTGCGTGCCGCCGTGACAGGTGCCCACGCCGTCGGTGCCGGCGGGTCCCGTGTAGCAGGTCCGCGTCAGGCCCTCGTCGATGGAGCCGTCACAGTCGTCGTCCAGACCGTTGCACTCCTCGGCCACCGGCCGCACGTCGGTCGTGCAGGAGCCCCAGGTGCCCGCGGCGCACGAACTGGTGCCGGCGCGGCAGGTGCCCGTGCAGGTGAACGTCCCGACCGGACCCTCGACGCAGCCGCTGGCGCCTCCGTAGCAGGCCCTGGACAGACCGTCGTCCACCACGCCGTCGCAGTCGTCGTCTGCGTTGTTGCACGTCTCGGTACCCGCACCCTGCATCGGATCACAGGTCTGCGTCGTGCCGCCGGAGCAGTTCTGCACGGTGTGCTCACATACCCCCAGACCGCAGGTCGTCGAACCCAATCCGTCGTCGGGCGTCCCGTCGCAGTCGTTGTCCAGGCCGTCGCACACCTCTCCCTGCGGAATGACCGACCCCGAACAGGAACCCCAGGCGCCCGCCGAGCAGAGCCTGGAACCGGGAAGGCAGAGGCCGGTGCAGGTGTAGTTGCCGCTTCCCACCGGATTCTCGGTGCACCCCAGGGTCGCCGCGGGATAGCAACTGCCGTAGAACTGGTCGACCAGGCCGTCACAGTTGTCATCCACGTTGTTGCACGCCTCGGGCAAGGCTCCCTGCATGGGGTCGCAGGTCTGCATCACGCCGGCGACGCAGCGCTGCACGGAGTGGTTGCAGATGCCCACGCCGCAGGTGATCGTCCCCATGTTGTCGATGGTGCCGTCGCAGTTGTCATCGGCGTTGTTGCACGCCTCGGAGACCGGACGCACCTCGCCCGCGCAGACGCTCCAGGCGCCGGCCGAGCAGGACTGGTTGCCGCCGTGGCAGAGGCCCACGCCCTCGGTACCCGCAGGGCCCGTGTAGCAGGTGCGGGACAGGCTCTCGTCGATGGAGTTGTCGCAGTCGTCGTCGAGGTTGTTGCACTCCTCGGCCCGCGGCTTCACGTCATTGAGGCACGAACCCCAGGCGCCCGCGCCGCAGACGGAGCCGCCCGGGGCGCAGATGCCGACGCACACGAAGTTCCCCGATCCGACAGGCGTCTCGGTGCAGCCGGAGGCGCCGCTGTAGCAGGCGCGCTGCAGGCCGTCATCGGTGAGACCGTTGCAGTCGTCGTCGGTGTTGTTGCAGGACTCGACCAGGGCGCCCTGCATGGGATCGCAGTTCTGGGGAAGGCCGCCGGAACAGTTCGGAACCGTATGCAAACATACGCCCAGACCGCAGGTCGTCGAACCCAGCCCGTCGTCGGTGACGCCGTCGCAGTCGTTGTCGACGCCGTCGCAGGTCTCGGCCTGGGGAATGACGGCCCCGGCGCAGGTGCCCCAGGCGCCGGACGAGCAACTGTGGATACCCGAGTGACAGAGGCCGACGCACGAGAAGACGCCCGGAGACGTCTCGGTGCACCCCGTTGTCAAATCGGGATAGCAGGCCTTGGACAACCCCTCGTCGGTGGTGCCGTCGCAGTCGTTGTCCACGTTGTCGCAGGTCTCGGCCAGAGGCCCCTGGACGGCTGTGCAGGTGCTCAGACCGTCATTCTCGCAACACTGGACAGAGCCGCCGATGCACTTGGTCAGCCCAAGTTCACAGATGCCAACGCTGGAACCGCAGGTGATGCCCACCGACGGGTCGTCGGCGCCGTCGTCTGCGGTGGAAAGGTCGAGGTCGTCGTCGATGCCGTTGCACATCTCGGGTCCCGGAGTCGGACAGCCGAGGCCCTCGTCGATCAGGCCGTCACAGTCGTCGTCGATGCCGTTGCAGGTCTCTGTCCCTGGGGCGACGGTGGGCGCGGAGCACTCCACCGAGGTCTCGTCCAGGGTGCACTGGTAGGTGCCCGCACGGTAGCAGGCGCCCAGCAGGCCGTTGTCGCAAGGGACGTCCACGGGGAAGTCCTCGTCGACCGCGTTGTCGCAGTCGTCGTCGACGCCGTTGCACCACTCGGGCTTGATGGACGACGCGATGATGGAGGCCATGGCCGAGACCAGCTCGTCCTCGGAGTTGGCCGGGATGGCGGAGACCGTGCCGCCGGCGGCCGCGATGGTGTCGGCGTTGGCCGTGTCCTGGAGGGCGAACGCAATGACGTAGGTCTTCACCTCGTACTGACAACGGGAGAGGCCGGTGTTGCACACCCCGGACTCGCACTGGGAATTGGTGGTGCAGACCTCGCTGTTGTTCACCACGGTGCGCAACGCCGTCGCTGCGGTTGAGGGAGTTCCCCCGCAGCTCTCGTCGCCGTCGGTCAGCAGAATGACCGAATACGGGCGGCAGCCGCGCAGCGAGTCGGCGGCCAGATCGGTGCCGCGGATCTGGTCGCGGATCGTGAGCAGGGAGCCTGCGATGGGGGTCGCCCAGTAGGCGCGGATCTCGGGGTCGGAGCGGTCGGGCCAGGCGCTCTCCTGATGGTTCACCCACAGGCTGATGGCGGCCTCGGTGTCATCCCCCAGCGGGACCAGCAGGTCCCCCGATTCGGCGCCGGCCGTGCAGTTGCCGGTGGTGTAGTTGTAGCAGACCTTGTCGGTCACTCCGGGCAGGTCCGGCCCGAGGGCATAGCTCGAACAACTGCGGGCGCTCGGGTTCCCCAGGTAATCAAATTCTTCGCTGGGATCGACGTCGCCCTGATCGTTGCACGGACACACGATGCGGTCACCCTCGATCTGGTCGAACCGCACGAACCCCCACCGGACCTCGCCGTAGGCGGCGATGATCTGCGAGATGGCGTTTTTCGCCATGTACAGGCGGCTAATGCGCCCCGCCGAGTGCGGGTGCTCGAGGGAGCCGTCCCCATGGGCGGAGGTCTCGGAGGTCGCCTGGTAGATCATGCTCCCCGAGGTGTCCAGTAGTATATAAATGGCCGGTTGAATCTCGTCGGCGTGCGCCCTGCCGGGACTCCCGAGGGAGAGACCGAAAACGATACACGAAACCAGGAGAAAATGAGCGAGGGTTTTCATGGCGTACTCCATAAAGGGAGGGCAAAGGCGTCGACGGTGCATTATGACATATGGAGCCCCGTTTTCCACTTGATTTTTCAAGGAAATTGCTTTTCGTGGTCAGATCAAATTGCCTGGAACGGTTCCCGCGCCCACGATCCGATCCGTAAACAAAAACGTCGAAAAATTGCGCGTCCCGGAAATTCCCTTACAACGTCGGGTATTCACACGGGTTTCCGGTTCCCTCCGGACCCAGGAGAGTACATGCTGCGACTGATCGGGTTTCCCTGGTTCATGAGTGACAAGCGCGACTTCA
>CALKWH010000042.1 GCA_938004375.1 uncultured Pseudomonadota bacterium | reverse complement strand
AGATCGTATTCGGTGACTGGAGTTCAGACGTGTGCTCTTCCGATCTAGGGGATCGAGTCCGGTCCCGAGTCCGTTGACGTGGCGCTCGAGGCTGTTGAAGCCCGCGTGCACCAGGTCCTGATCCATGGGGAAGTGCAGCACGCCGGCCATCTCGGTCTCGGTGGTGTTGCGCGCCCCGGCCCAGGTCATGGCCAGCGCCAGGTCGATGGACCACGGGGAATAGATGATGTTGCCGTCGTCGCGGGCCGCCAGCTCGGCGTACAGGTCGAGGTGGAGCTGGAACATGCCGTCGGTGAGCCCGGCGAGCTCGTCGGGTTCGATGGCGGGGTTCTCCTCGCGGGGCAGGTCGGACTTGAGGACGGTGTAGTTCTCGTTGTTGACGTTGTTGGCGTTGTTGGCGTTGTTGACGTTGTTGACGTTGTTGACGTTGTTGACGTTGTTGACGTTGTTGACGTTGTTCGTGTTGTTGCCGTTGTTGTCGGAGCTGCCGACGTCGCAGGCGGTGAACCAGAACATGGACGCAAGTGTAAGAACGAATAGGTGTTTCATGCTGACCTCCTTGTGCGAACCAGTGTACCCCCGTTCGGCAAACACGCAATGTCGATTTTCCATTTCAGCTTGACA
Organism: uncultured Pseudomonadota bacterium; assembly: GCA_938004375.1. Lineage (GTDB taxonomy): Bacteria > Myxococcota_A > Polyangia > HGW-17 > HGW-17 > HGW-17. The sequence goes on along the minus strand of CALKWH010000042.1, from coordinate 6,407 downwards.
ACAGCCGAAACCCCCCTTATGTTGCGCCTGTCTTTGCCGAGGGCAACTCCAGGTCAGATCGTTTTTCAAAGCCTGCGTTGTGTTCCTGGCCAATCCTGGACCTTTACACGATCCGTCAGTCGAAATTATCCATTGAATTGGGTCACAATCCGCTAACCACATCACACCGTTCACTGTCCGAAACCAACCATTTCACATTTTGAGGAGAACCATGAATTTAAGCGAAATCAAAAGCCTGCCGATGAAGGACCTCGTCCGCCTCGCCGTCTCCTATGACGTCGCCGAGGCCGTCAACCTGCGCAAACAGGACCTGATCTTCAAGATCCTGGAGATCGCCGCCTCCAAGGGCGAGACCATCCAGGGCAGCGGCGTCCTCGAGATCCTGGCCGACGGCTATGGGTTCCTGCGCTCCCCCGACTACAACTACCTCCCCGGCCCCGACGACATTTATGTTTCTCCGAGCCAGATCAAGCGCTTCAACCTCCGCACCGGCGACACCATCACCGGCGAGGTGCGCCCCCCGAAGGCCTCCGAGCGGTACTTCGCGCTGCTCAAGGTCGACGAGATCAACATGGAGAACCCCCAGGCCCAGCAGGACAAGATCCTGTTCGACAACCTGACCCCGCTGTACCCCCAGGAGAAGCTCAACCTGGAGTCCGACCAGAAGAACATGTCCACGCGCATCGTGGACCTGCTCACCCCCATCGGCAAGGGCCAGCGCTGCCTGATCGTCTCCCCGCCGCGCGCGGGCAAGACCATGCTGCTCAAGGACATCGCCAACGCGATCTCCACCAACCACCCCGAGACCGTCCTCATGGTGCTGCTCATCGACGAGCGCCCCGAGGAAGTCACCGACATGGAGCGCTCCGTCAAGGGCGAGGTCATCTCCTCCACCTTCGACGAGCCCGCCGCCCGCCACGTCCAGGTCGCCGAGATGGTGATCGAGAAGGCCAAGCGCCTGGTCGAGCACCGCAAGGACGTCGTCATCCTGCTCGACTCGATCACCCGCCTGGCCCGCGCGTACAACACCGTGGTCCCGCCGTCCGGCAAGATCCTCTCCGGCGGTGTCGACTCCAACGCGCTGCACAAACCCAAGCGCTTCTTCGGCGCGGCCCGCAACGTCGAGGAGGGCGGCTCGCTCACGATCATCGCCACCGCGCTGGTCGACACCGGCTCCCGCATGGACGAGGTCATCTTCGAGGAGTTCAAGGGCACCGGCAACTCCGAGATCCACCTGGACCGCAAGCTCATGGAGAAGCGCATCTTCCCGTGCCTGGACATCAACAAGTCCGGCACCCGCAAGGAGGAGCTGCTGCTCCCCGCCCACGTCCTCAACCGCGTGTGGATCCTGCGCCAACTGCTGCACCCGCTCAACGTCATCGACGCCATGGAGTTCATGCTCGACAAGCTGGGCAAGACCGACTCGAACCAGGACTTCGTGGACTCGATGTCCGCGTAGCCGGAAAGCTGGCCGCATGAAACCCCGCGACATCGCCACCAAAATCGGCCCCGCCAAGATCGAGAGCATGGTCGACGAGCTCAACTCCGGCCAGTTCAAGCGCATCCTGATCGCCGGCGACATCCCCACCCGGATCCCGTCGTCGGTGCTGTCGCTCAAGGCCCGCGGGCGCCTGTGGAAGGATCGCCTCCTCGACGGTCTGAACGGGGGCAACGACAACGTCGCCTCCGCGCTGATCTACGAGTGGCTCCTGGGACGGCGCCGCCCCATGCTCGAGAAGTACCTCGACCTGCTCGAGGTCAAGCACCGCCGCGGCGAGACCGACGAGACCTTCCTCAAGACCATCCCGGAAGAGACGCTGCGCGCCAAGGCCCACGAGCTGGCCAAGGACTTCCCGGCCCAGGACGTGGCCATCTACGTGCACTTCCTCGACCATCACCAGCACGCCGCCGCCTTCCTGCTCGAGGCCGCGTTCAACGAGATGCTCGCCCCCCAGGCGGGCTAGGACTCCCCGAAATGAAGCCGGAAGCCGGGCGCCCCGAGAAACGCCGGGCAGGCGCCTGCGCCTGGCACCCCCAGGAGCGCGCCGTGCTCGACTGCGCCCGCTGCGGGGTGGCCATGTGCCCGGAGTGCGTGAGCACGATCCGCGGCCGCGACCTGTGCGTCGACTGCGCGCGGGCCTGGCGCCGCACCCGGTGGATGGCGGCCGGCGTCGCCTTCGGGCTGTTCGCCGCGCTCGCGGCGGTGGGCGCGCTGCTGATGCTGTCCACCTTCCGTACCCAGCGCCACGAGGACCAGCTGGCCATCCTCGAGCGCCAGGTGGCCGCCGACCCGGAGAACGACGTGCTGCGCATGCAGTACGTCACCCAGCTCACCACCGCCGAGCGGTGGGACGACGCCATCGCCGAGCTCTCCCGGGTGATCCAGCGCAACCCGAGGAACCCCCTCCTGTTCGAGCGCATGGTCCGCCTGTGCATGCGGGCCCGGCGCTTCGAGGACGCCCTGACGTGGATCCAACGGGAGTTGAAAAAAGATCCGGATGCTGTAAACCTCCTCTTCCTGGAGGGCGAGGCCCACTACGGGCTGGGAGCCCGGGACGCCGCCGAGCAGAGCTGGCTTAGGGCCTACTCGATGGCGCCGAGCAACGGCGAGCTGGCCCTGCGGCTGGCCGATCTGTACGTCGAGGACCAGCGCGTGGCCGACGCCCAGGCCGTGCTCGCGGCGACCCTCGAGCGCATGCCCGACGGCCGGCTGCGGGAGCTGGTGGTCGCCCGGCTCGCCGAGCTGCGTCGCCAGTTGCCCCGGCAGAACCCCTCCGCTCAGTAAGGAGTACGGATGCCCAAGAAAACGACCATGGATGACTTGTTCCTGTTCAGCGTGGAGCCGGTGCCCGCCCCCGCCGCGAAGCCCGTCCCCGCGCCCGTCCGCAAGGACCCGACGCCCGAGCCAGAGACCGACGCCATCCCCACTGTGCCCGACGCCGACGCGCCGGACCGCCACGAGACGGGGAGTTTCTCGATCACCGGCACCGACAACCTCTTCGGCGCGCTCTGGGAGGACCAGCCGGCCGCAGCCGAGGACGCGACCCCGCGCCAGCGTCAGCGCGTCAAGGCCGAGGAGTTCGCCACCCAGCAGCGCGAGATCTCGATCTCCGAGTTCTTTGCGAAGAACAAGCAACTGCTGGGCTTCGACTCGGCCGCCCGCGCGCTGATGACCACGGTCAAGGAGGCCGTCGACAACAGCCTGGACGCCTGCGAGGACGCCGGCCTGCTGCCGACGATCATCGTCGAGATCCAGCCGCTGGAGGAGGGGCGCATGTGCGTGACCGTGCAGGACAACGGCCCCGGCATCGTGCGCGAGCAGATCCCGAAGATCTTCGCCCAGCTGCTCTATGGCTCCAAGTTCCACCGCCTGCGCCAGAGCCGCGGCCAGCAGGGCATCGGCATCTCGGCCGCGGGCATGTACGGCCAGCTCACCACGGGCAAGCCCATGCGCATCACCTCGCGCATCGGCGAGCGCCACCCCGCCCACTACTTCGAGTTGATGATGGACCTGAAGAAGAACCGGGCCCGCATCGTGAAGGATATGATCGTGGACTGGGACGTGCCCCACGGCACCCGCGTCGAGATCGAGCTCGAGGCCCAGTACAAGGGCGGCCGCCAGAGCCTGGACGAGTACCTCGCCCAGACCGCGGTGGCCAACCCCCACGCCGAGATCTTCTACACCAACCCCCGCGGGGACAAGCTCCACTTCCCCCGCGTGGCCCAGGAGCTGCCGCGCCAGCCCGAGGAGATCCGCCCTCATCCCCACGGCGTGGAGCTGGGCATGCTCATCAAGATGCTGCGCGAGAGCCCCCACCGCCGCGTGAGCGCGTCGCTGCAGCACGAGTTCTCGCGGGTCACGCCGCGCATCGCCGACGAGATCTGCGAGCTCGCCGGCGTGCCCACCACCCGTAACCCTCAGAAGCTCACCGGCGACGAGATCCAGGCCCTGTACAAGGCCATCCCGCAGGTGAAGATCCTCGCGCCGCCGGCCACCGCGGTCGTGCCCATCGGCGAGGAGCTGCTGCGCCGGGGCCTGGCCCGCCAGATCCGCGGCGCCGAGTTCTACGTGAGCCGCTCCCGCAGCCCGCGGGTGTACCGCGGCAACCCGTTCCTAGTCGAGGTCGCGCTGGCCTACGGCGGCGAACTGCAGGGCCTGGTGGATCACGGCGACCCGGGCGAGCTCTCGGTGGCGGGCATCGCCCTCGACCAGGAGAAGACGCTGGCCGCCGCGCTGCTGGACCTGCCCGGCTTCAACCGCAAGAAGGTCGCCGAGTGCCTGGAGAAGACCGGCATCAGCCCCAGAAAGCGCGTCAAGGGCCTGGAGTTCTCCGAGATCGCCCAGCTGCGCTCGGCCTACGACAGTTACGCCCGCCAGGAGGCCGACACCACCTCGGCGCAGATCATCCGCCTCGCCAACCGCGTGCCGCTGTTGTACCAACTCAAGGCCTGCGCCATCTCCCGGGCCATCATGGAGATGAACTGGCGCCGCTACGGCGTGACCCAGCCCCGCGGCGGCTTCCCCCAGGGGCCGCTCGTGATCATGGTCCACTTCGCCTCGGTGTGGGTCCCGTTCACCTCCGAGAGCAAGGAGGCCGTCGCGCACTTCGACGAGATCCTCGAGGAGATTCGGCTCGCCCTGCAGGAGTGCGCCCGCGAGCTCTCGGTGTGGCTCTCGCGCAAGGTGAAGCTCAAGGCCAGCCGCGAGCGCAAGTCGCTGTTCCAGCGCTACATCCCCGACCTGTCCCGGTCGCTGGCCGCCCTCACCGGCGGCAAGCCCAAGGACATCGACGCGCTGATCCAGGAGGCCCTCGAGGAGTTCGCCGACCAGATCGAGCTGCCGGAGATGGTGGACCTGGAAGCGAGTCTGCCGACAGGCGACTCCGACTCCGACTCTGATTCCGATCCCGATTCCGAACCCGAGGGTGACGACTCCGACGACGACGAGAATTGAGGCAGGCCATGACCACGAAGACCAGACGCGACAAGAAAGACGAACAGATCCTCGAGCGCATGCGCGACCTCGCCCAGGCGGTGATCGACATCTTCGGCGAGAAGGGAAACCCGGCCGTCCAGATCCCGCTGCGCAGCCTGTCGAACTCGGTCTACGACGAGGAGAGCCGCTTCATCCGCATGGGCGACAAGCTCCAGGAGCGCGTGTTCTTCCACCAGGGGCAGGCCAAGCGCTTCATGCAGACGTTCCTGGTCGCCTCGGCGTGCAAGGAGCTCCTCGACGTCCGCAAGACCACCAGCATCCGTGATCTTTTCTACATGACCAAGCACACGCTGGCCCGCGGCGAGAACACGTTCGACGACCAGAGCGAGTCCGATCCGGTCCTCGAGGACCTCGAGGTCACCATCGGTGCCCTGCGCGAGGAGCTGCACCTGTTCGCCTCGAACAAGGGCACCATGGTGGGCAACCTCACGCTGGTCGACTCCGGGGACACCATCGACTGCCGCTCCATGGGCACCGGCGGCTACGGCATCCCCTCCATCGTCGAGGAGCACGTGGTCCAGTTCAAGAAGTGCGAGGCCGACTTCGTGCTGATCATGGAAAAGGACGCCGTCTGGCGCCGCCTCAACGAGGACAAGTTCTGGAAGAAGCACAACTGCATCATGGTGCAGTCCGGGGGCCAGACCTCCCGGGGCGTGCGCCGCCTGCTGCGCCGCCTGCACGAGGAGAAGGAGCTGCCCGTCTACGTGCTCGTCGACAACGACCCGTGGGGGCTCTACATCTATTCCGTGCTCAAGTACGGCTCGATCAACCTGGCCTTCGAGTCCGAGCGCATGGCCATCCCCAAGGCCCGCTTCCTGGGCCTCTCGTCGTTCGATCGCGAGAAGTTCGACCTTCCCTCGGTGGTCACCATCGCGCTGAACAAGAACGACGAGAAGCGCGCCCGGGAGATCATGAAATACCCCTGGTTCAACGAGAAGCGCTGGCAGAAGGAGCTCCAGAAGATGATGGACTCCAAGGTCAAGCTCGAGCTCGAAGCCCTCTCGTCGCGCGGCATCTCGTTCATCTCCGAGAAGTACCTCCCCGAGAAGATCAAGAACGACGACTACCTGGAGTAGTCACGCGCCCCCTCCTCACTGACTGACCTTCATTTTTCAAGGTGAAGATGGCCCTTCGCCCGGTGGGTCGCCGGGCATGACTGGGACTCCTCGGGATATGCCGAATTGACGAGGCTGGTTATCTGCGCGGGCGGTTGGACTTCCGGCGAAGGAACATGGCGACGGCGGCGAGCATCAGCAGGAAGGACGAGGACGTGGTCGGGTCGTCGCCGCCGGAGGTCTGGCAGCCGCCGCCGCCCTGGAGGGTGCGGACCGGGACGCCCTGGGGCTCGCAAACGAAGCCGTCGCCCGAGAAGCCGGCGTCGCACGCGCAGGTGAAGCTCCCGACGGTGTTC
>CALKWH010000041.1 GCA_938004375.1 uncultured Pseudomonadota bacterium | reverse complement strand
ATACGGCGGCCACCGAGATCTCCACTCTTTCCCTACACGACGCTCTTCCGATCTGACCGCGCAGGCGCGGGGATCCAGCGGCGAGGGTTGATCCGTCGAGATGTCCCGGGCCTCGCACACGAAACTGATCGTCTTCTCGGGGAAGAACGGATCCATGAAGCCCGTGTCCCACACCGGCTTGACCACCATGTCGGCCTTCTCCAACGGCATCAGGCCCACCGAGGAGGCGTCGAAGCCCACGCCGGACTGATCCACGAGCTCCCAGGAACGCTTGTCCGCAGGCAGCGTCACGTGACGCCAGCGTCCGGCGAAATCGGAGAACTTCAGATCGATCCAACGCACGTGCTGTTTCTCTGCGAACTGTCTGGCTTCCTGCATGGTACGGAACATGAAAGACTCCTTTGACGAAGGTCCGAAAAAAAAGCGCAGGATCCCGACCCGGGATCACCGCGCGTCCAAATTCCACGGCCGAACTTGCCACACTTTTCGAACCGGTTCAAGCCCGGTCCATTAAAATATGTCCCCCGGCGGTCGTGCCGCTTGACGTGCCCCGTCACATTGATATGATGGGTCAGCTTTCGAGGTGAAACATGCGGAACGCGATTTTCCTCCTCCTGGTTTTCGGACTTTTCGCCACCATGTCCTGCGGCAAGAAGGCCCGCTCGGTCGAGCAGATGGCCTCATCGCGTGACATCAACGGTCTCTCGGACGTGGTCCTCTCCGGATCCGAGAAGGCCGACCGCCGGCTGGCCGCCGCCCATGCCTTGGTCCAGTTGGATCTGGCCAACCGGCTCATGGAGAACGTCGAAAAGCTCGGACCCCAGAACCCGGAGGCCGCCAAGCAGCTCATCACCGGGCTGGCCAAAGACCTGACGGCCCAATTGAAGGACGACTCCCCCAGGAGCATCATGGCCCGGGATGCCCTGGTCACCCTGTTCCCGCGGATGAACCCCGACGAGGCCGGCGCGGTCGCCAACGGCGTCCTCAAATGGATGGCCGACGGGATCGACAAGCGCGCCGACTGCGGCAATTTCAAGCTGCTCAAGATCCTCGAGGTCCTCGGCCCTGCCGCCTCCGACGAGACCATCGCCGCCCTGGCCGTGAAGCACGCCGCCTGGATGCTGGCGGACTTCAAGAGCCGCGGCGAGGACGGCACCCTGATCTTCCGGCGGGCCAACCCCGAGAAGGCGCAGATCAAGCCCTCCGTCCACCGCGACACCTACTCGCGCTACTGGAAGCACTTCCGCAAGGCCGTCCTCGATGGCGTGGTGGCCTCCTTCGACGTCACCGCGCCCGACGAGCGGGTGATCCAGAACGTGACGATCATCATCGACTACGCCGAGGGCGAGGAGCGACCCAAGGCCGGCGCGGTCCTGCTCGAGCAGATGAAATCCAAGCAGAAGACGACCGCCATGAGCGTGCGCGCCCTGGGCGAGCTGGGCACCGTGGGCGCCATGGATTATCTGACGGGCTTCCTCAAGGCGAACATCGCCGAGGACCTGCGCGACGCCGCCTTCGCCGCCGTCACCGTGCTGCAGAAGGATCCTGCCGCCGCCGCCCTCCTCTACGAGGTCTCAAAACCCATGTTCGAGGCGATGCTCCGCAAGGATCTCCCCGAGGAGAAGCCGCTGCAACTGGCCCTGAAGGCCATCGAATCCCTCAAGTTCTCGCGGAAGTGCGAGCTCCCCGAAGGCGAGTACAAACTGGTGAGGGACTTGTACAAGATGAAGATGGACGGCACCCTCTTCAAGCTGCGTGAGGGCATGATGCTCCCCCTGCGGCGTCTGCTGCTGTGCACCGGGAAGACCCAGGGGCTGCGGGAGATCCAGGGTTCCCTGCGCTTCCCCATGAAGCCCGAGGAGCTCGGCGCCGTCGCCGCCGCCCTGGACTCCCTCCCCGAAGCCGAACTGCTGCCGATCCTGCGAAAGGATCTGGCGAGCAAAAAGCCCGAGCTGGCCGTCCTGGCCGTGATGGCGCTGGGCGCCTATGGCCAAAAAGAGGATCTGACGCTGCTCGAGGGCATGAAGGCCAGCCCGACGCCGATCCCCGACTGGAACAAGACCCTGGGCACCCTGGCCGGCGAGGCCGCCGCCCAGTTGAAGACGAAATTCCCAACCACGAACTGAGGTCGAAGATGGATTCCCGCAAGTCAATGCGTCATTTCTACTGCAAGGATGTCCTCTGGGACACCTTCGAGAGCATGGCCACCGATTTCGCCGTCTCGGTGGACTACCTGATCAACGAGGCGATGCGCCACTACGCCAAGAACAAGGGCTATCAGGTCGGGGAGCGCACGACCTCCCAGCCTGACGGCACCGCCGCCCCCGTGACCGTCGAGATGTCCCAGCTGGTGTCCCCACGCAAGCTCCCGCCGCTGCCCCAACCGGTCACGACCGACACGGCCCGCAGCAAGCGCCCGTCCGGCAATTTCAGCCTGGGTCCTGACCTCTTCACCGATCCCGGGGACGAGCCCGCGATCCTCACCCTATACATCATGTTCGAGGGCGAAAAGATCCCGGTAACCAAGGATCAGTTCATCATCGGACGCGTGAGCAAGCTCTGCGATCTCACCCTCAAGGACGCCAACGTCTCCCGCAAGCACGCCGCGATCATCCGCAAGAACAACAATTATTACATCAAGGATCTCGGCTCGACCAACGGGATCGAATACAACGGCATGCGCATCGACAACAAGCGCATCGACGAGGGCGACACGTTCAGCATCTGCGAGCACACCCTCTCCTTCACCTTCAAATAGGCGTCATCATGAAAAACCTCTGGATCATCACCGGTCTGCTAGTCTGGCTCGCCTGTGCCTGCGACGACGGGGACGACCCGCCCCGCTGCGGCGACGGCCGGGTCAACACCGCGGGCGAGGTCTGCGACGGCGCCGACTTCGCAAGCGGAGACGCGTGCCCCGACCGATACCACCCCGGTGCGGGGAGGCTGCTGTGCACGGCCTCCTGCGAGCTCGACGAAACCGCCTGCGTGGCCGACGGCTGGTGCGGCGACGGCCTGGTGCAGGAGGACTTCGAGACCCCCGAGACCTGCTGTGTCGACGCCGGCTGCCCCTCGGGCGTCTGCGTCCCCGGGGAGAACACCTGCCGCCCGCCCTGGGAGCTCGAGTGCGCGACCATGGACGGCGCCTGCAGCGAGGAGCAACCCTGGCGCTGCGAGGCAGATCGGAAGAGCGTCGTGTAGGGAAAGAGTGTAGATCTCGGTGGT
>CALKWH010000040.1 GCA_938004375.1 uncultured Pseudomonadota bacterium | reverse complement strand
CACCGAGATCTACACTCTTTCCCTACACGACGCTCTTCCGATCTGGATCAGGAACGTGTCGTAGATGCCGGCGAACGGCTGCAGAAGCATGTCCTCGAAGAGCCCGGAGCTGCGCACCGCCAGGGGACGAGTCACCAGTTGGACGAAGCGCCGCAGCTTCCACGTGAGGAACTCGGGCAAGGGGGTCTCGAGGAACTCGCGGCGGATCCGCCCGTAGTCCTCGTCGCGGTAAAGCGCGGCGGTCCGGGGGTAGGCGTCGAGGAAGGCCTCGAAGGCGTCGATGCCGATGATGGCGGTGCGCGGGAGCCGGATGTCGATGCCCTCGACGTGGCTGGCGAAGTCGATGTTCTCGACGAGGTGGCTGATGAAGGCCGTGCCGCGCCCCTTGCCGCCTAAAGAGCCGTCGGCGAGGCGGGCGATGCAGCTCGCCTGGGTGAAGACGTACTCGTTGAAGTGCACGACGCGGCCCTGGACCTTGAGGTTGCGCACCTTCGAGAAGATCGAGACGATGAAGGCCCTCAGTTCGCCGGCGTCGGGGAAGTCCTCGATGCGGGCCTGGCGCAGGATGCGGGCGAAGAGGACCTCGCCGTGGGCCATGAGCCAGGCGCTGAAGTGGTTGCGGGAGGCGTGGTAGAGGAGGGTCTCGTCGGGGAGCTCGCCCAGGCGCCGCTCGAGCTCCTCGAGGTCGTGGACGCGGCCAATCTCCACGCCGTCGGGGTCGCGGAACACGAAGCTGCCGAAGCCGAGCCGCTCGGTGAGAAAGTGCCGCAGCTCGGAGGCGAGGTTCTCCGAGGTCTTGTGGACGAACGAGGCGCCCAGCGCGTGGGCCCGCGGCGCGTTCCTCGCGTCCGAGCTCTGCACCAGCACTGGCAGGTCGGGGTTCTCCTCCTTGAGCATGCCCACGAAGCGCAGCCCGGCCTCGGGATCCGACTCCCCACGGCAGGGGAACTGGACGTCGGTGATGACGGCCAGCAGGTTCTCCCGGTACCTCTGATACAATTCAACCGCCTGTTCGTGGCTGGTGGCCAGCAGCACCTTGGGGCGGGCCCGCATGCGCAGCAGTTTGTGCATCTCGTCGAGGTTCTCCTCGCCGATCAGGCGCTGGGTCTGGCGCATGATCTCGACGTACAGGATGGGCAGGTACCGGGAGTAGAAGCGGACCCCGTCCTCGATGAGCAGGATGACCTGGACCATGCCGACCTCGAGGTCGTTGTCCACGTTGAGGAGATCCTCGACGTACTTGGTCATGGCCAGGAAGATCTTGGAGTAGCCGTTCCACACGAACACGCGGTCGATGGCGGCCATCTCGGGTGCGTCGTGGGGCGGACACAGGGGCAGGGCGGCGGAATTGTTGAACAGGAGGAGGTTGGGCAGCCCGGGGTGGGCACGCCGGATCTCGGCGGCGACGTCCAGCGGGGTGCGCACGTCGAGGCCCACCATCAGGATGACCATGTCGAAGTCGTGGGCCGAAAGCTTGCGCAGGGCGTCGTCGCGGCTGTAGGCGCTGGTGATGCGGGGCGCCGAGGACAGGTTCAACTGGTAGTACTCGCCGAAGATCTGTTCCGAGAGCAGGCCGTCGCGCTCCAGGATGAACGCGTCGTAGAGGGTGGCCACGAGCAGGATCTCCTGCATCTTGCGTGGCATCAGGTCGTGGAAGATGTCCTTGTCGGAGCGGTAGCGGTCGAAGATGTCGGTGAGCTCGGTGACGATCATGGCGTGGGATCCCCCGTCCCCGGGGCCGGCCCGGGAAGACGGGAAGTCTACCATGGATGGGGACCGGGAAAAAGACCGCGTCCCGGCGTTACCGGGGCGATCGCAAGAAGTTCAGCTTGACCTCCGAATCGAAACACTGTGGGAGGATCCACCCCATCCCAATCCCGGCGGAATCGCTCCACGATTCCGAAAATATCAATAATACACGCGGACGCTCATGAAGATCTGGTATTGGTCGAAGTTGTAATAATCCGTGTAGGCGGGGAGGGTCGGGTTGCCGTCCATCAGGCGGCGCTCGCGCTGCTTCTCGACGTCGGCGGGGCGGGGGACGAAGACGCGCAGGCCCAGGGAGAAGACCACGCGGTTGCGGAAGAAGGTGAACTCGACGCCGCCTCCGGTGACCATGTTCGTGCGGTTGAAGTCAGCGCCCAGGTCCACGCCCAGGCCGAAGACGGCGAACGGCGACCACTTGCGGTCCCGGAACAGGTTGACCACGCCCAGGATCTTGAAGTTGGGGGTGAACAGCAGGTCCGAGACCTCGCGGGAGGTGACCGACGGGGTGGTGGTGACCCGGTTGAAGTCGAACTCCAGGTCCAGGCCGGCGATGCCGGCGAAGCGCAGGCTGCCGACGAGGCCGGCGGTGCCCTGGTTCCCAAGGCCCACCTGGGTGCCCACGCCGAAGGAGAACCGCGAGGAGAGGCCCGCCTCGGGCAGATCCTCGGGGACCGTGGGCAGCGCCAGGGCGGCGCAGAGCAACAGGGCGGCGATCATGCGCGGCGCCCCCGGTCGGGGTCGTGGTGGAAGAGGTGGTTTACCTCGGGAAAGGCGCCGCAGAAGCGGACCTCGGGCTCGAGGCGCACGCCGGTGCGCTCGAGGACGAGCCGTTGGACCTCGAGGAACAGGGCCCGCAGCTCGGCGGCCGTGGCCAGGCCGTCGTGGATGATGAAGTTGGCGTGGCCGGCGTAGACCCAGGCGTGGTCGGTTCCGTAGCCCTTCAGGCCGCACTCGTCGATGAGCTTCCCGGCGGGGGCCTCGCGGGTGGCGGGGTTCTGGAAGACGCAGCCGCACGAGAGCACGCGGTCCTCGCCGCGGGCCCGGCGGGCGGCCCGGTGGCGCTCCATGGCGGCCTCGATGGCCTCGCCGTCCCCGTGCCAGGTGCGCAGCGCCACGCGGGAGACGATGGCGGCGGCGCCCATGAACGGGCTGCGCTTGTACCCGAAGTCGGCGGGGTTGGGGTAGTAGGTCTTGACGCGGCCGGTGGGCTCCACCAGCTCGGCCCACTCGAGGACGCCGCCCAGGTCGTGGTCGAAGGCGCGGGCGTTCATGAAGGCGGCGCCTCCCAGGGTGCCGGGCAGGCCGGCGAGGAACTCGAGGCCGGTGCGCTCGGCGTTGCGGGCCACCTGGGCGGCGGTGTCGGCGGCGAGGCCGGCGTCGGCCACCAAAAGGTCGCCCTCGAAGCGGCAGGCGTCCGTGTAGCGCAGCACAAGGGTGGCGCCGGGGATGCCCGCGTCGCTCACCAGGACGTTGGCGCCGTGCCCGAGGACCAGGGCGACGGGCTCGTCGAACCAGGCGAGGCGCCCGATCATGCGGGAGAGCTCCTCGGCGTCGTGGGGGAACAGTACCACCTCGCCGCAGCCGCCCACGCGGTAGGTCGTGTAGGGCGCAAGCGGGCACGACTCCCGCACGTGGTCCGACGAGAACTGGTTCTTGAGGGCGGAGATGACTTCGGCTTCCATGGTTCCGGCTTCCGCGTGACCGGCGCAAGTTCGCGATCACCTGCCGCACTATAGCCCCGCGCCCCGCATTATGCTAGGTTTCGATGCCGAGGAGTCCGTGACGAAGATGAACGACACCCGCCCGTCCCCCATGCTCGACCGCGAGCTCGCCCGCCTCGGGGTGCCTTATGACACCGGCGAGGCCACGCGTCGGGCAGCGAGCCGGGATGCCTGGGCGGTGGGCGCCATCATGGATTATTACGGCGCTCCGGTGGAGCCCATCGCGGCAGCCGTGGTGTCCCCGCGGGACGAGGCCGGGGTGCGGGCCGTGGTGGGCTGGGCGGGGGCGGGTGGCCAGCCGCTGGTGCCCCGCGGCGGCGGCACGAGCCTCACCGGCGCCGCCTGTGTGGATCGCCCCGACGTCGTCGTGCTCGATCTGTCCCGGTTCACCGAGGTCTTCGAGCTCGACGCGGCGCGCGGGGTCGTGACCGCGGGCGCCGGCCTCACCGGGGCCCGGCTCGAGCAGCGGCTGCAGGCCCAGGGCCTGACCACCGGCCATCAGCCCTCGTCGGCGGCCCGGGCCACCGTGGGCGGCTTTCTGGCCACGCGTTCCTCGGGGCCGTTCTCCGGGCGCGTGGGCAAGATCGAGGATCTGGTGCGCCGCGCGACCTGGGTGGACGGCGAGGGGGGCCTGCACGAGGACGCGGGCCCGGGCGGATTTCTGGATCTGGTGCTCGGCTGCGAGGGCACCCTGGGGATCTTCACACAGGCCGGCCTCGCGGTGCAGCCCCTGCCCGAACATGTGGCGATGACCTCGGCCGTGTTCGACTCCCTGGACGCCGGGCTCGGCGCCATGCGCCGGATCGTGCAGGAGGGCCTGGCCCCCGCCTTTTTACGCCTCTACGACCCGTCGGCGGCGGTGCAGGCCCTGCGCAACCCGCGGCGCGGCCGGTCGGGGGGCGGCTGGCTCAACCCGCTGGGGCGCCTGGGGCGCCACAGCCTGCCGTTGATCCTGCGCGCCGCGCCCCTGTGGAACCGGCTGATCCAGGAGACCCTGCCGCGCCTGTGGCGCAACCGCTACCTGCTGCTGGCGGGGGCGGCCGGGGACCCGTTCGGTGCCCAGTTGGGCGTCTCCCAGATCAGTTCGATTCTGACCGCCTGCGGCGGCCGCGACCTGGGCCAGGAGCCCGCGCGCCGCTGGTGGCTGCACCGCCAGGCCCTGTTCGAGATCCGCCCCCGCGTGTTCGCCTCGGGGGCCTTCGCCGACGCCCTGGACGTGAGCACCACCTGGAGCCGCATGCCCGCCCTGGTGGCGGCCGTGCTCGAGGAGCTCTCGCCCCACGCCTTCGTGATGGCGCACTTCTCCCACGCCTGGCACGACGGCTGTTCGGTGAGATCGGAAGAGCGTCGTGTAGGGAAAGAGTGTAGATCTCGGTG
>CALKWH010000039.1 GCA_938004375.1 uncultured Pseudomonadota bacterium | reverse complement strand
CGTATTCGGTGACTGGAGTTCAGACGTGTGCTCTTCCGATCTGAGCTCGACGGACCCGCCGCCAACCTGCTCGCCCGCCACGGGACGGGCTCCATCGAGCGGGATCCCCTGTACGCGGTCGCCCTCGCCCGGGCGCTGCTCGCCCAGAAGGCACGGCCGCTTTTAGCCCTCGACCTGGCCGACACCGCCCTCGAGGCGCGCCCCCTGGGCCGCGCGCACTTCGTCCGCGGGCTTTGCTACGAGGCCCTCGACGAGCCCCGGCCGGCGTTGCGGGCCTTCTCGGCAGCCCGCCACCGCGCTGCCCTCGAGCGGGATCCGGTCCTCTCGGGGTACTGCTACTTCCACCTGGGGCTGACCTGGGACCAGCTCGGTGAGCGCGCGTACGCCCTCGACCACTTCCTGCGGGCCGAGATCATGCTCTACTTCCTCCCCACAGTGGTGCGCCGGTCCCGGGCGCGGATGGCCCAGGAGTGAGGCGATGAACGGGATCATTGCTCGTCTTTCCAGGTTTCTCACGGTCGCCGCCCTCGTGACCGTCGCGCTCGTGACCAGCCTCGTCGGTACCCCGATGGCCGACGCCGCCGAGCCCGTGCGCGTGCCGGCCCACGTGGAGACCGGCCTCGCCCCCGGCATGGCCCAGGGGGCCGCCGCGCTCACCTGGGAGGGCGCGCTGTTCGCCGGCACGGAAAACCTGTTCCTCAACGTGACGATCCCCGTGGTGTTCACCGCCGACGGCGTCCTGCCCCGGACCTGGGACGGGGCCCGGGACTTCGCCCACGCCCTGCGGGTGCTCTCCTACCGCGGCGAGTCCGATGACCTGCGGGTGTCCCTCTTTCTGGGTGAGGAGACCCGCCTGGGGGATGACGGTGTGGCGCGGAACCTGCTCCCCCAGCTCCTTTTCGAGCACCCCGGCACCCTGGCCTCCCTGCAGGTGCGACGGACTCCGGTCACCGCGCGGCTGCGTCTTTTGGACGTGACCGATCCGCGGATCGGGAACGTGTCGGTCACCGCCGACTGGCCCCGGAGCTGGCGCTGGGGCGCCTCCTGGTGGGGCGTCTCCCGCCTGCCCGTGGTGCTGGCGGACTCCCTCGGCGAGGTGGCCCTCGACGAGACCCAGGGGGTCGTCGAGCCGGCGCGTACCCGCTGGTTCTCGGCTCAGCAGCTCGGCGTCGAGCACGAGCGCGGTGGCTGGCTCGCCGGGCTGCGCCTGGTGAACCTGGATCCCACGGCGCCCGCCGCCACCGGCGCGCTCTTCTCCCTGGGGACCGCCCGGCCCTGGCACGGGCTGTCGTTCCGGATCGAAGGCGGCGCCGGCGGCGAGGCCTGGTGCCCCTGGCCCCTGGGTCCGTTCTTCCTGGTGCGGGAGTGGGCCGCCGGGCTGGGGGCGTTCCAGGGTGGACAGACGCTGGCCCAGAGGCTCGACGCGCGGACCGGTCCCGGCTGGGGCGCGCAGGTCCAGGCCGCCTGGGAGTCGGACAAGGTGGCCCTGCGCGCGGGGGGCTTCGCCACGCCGCTCGAGCGCACGGTGGACGCGGCCGCCGATGCCTTCCTGGGGCGCCGGTTCATCCTCGCCGCCCACGGCGCCTGGGACGTGGAGCGGCGCGCCTGGTCCCTCTCCCTCGAGACCCGGTTGGCCCTGGGCCGACGCTGGTTCGTCTGGGGCCGCGCCCAGTCCCTGTACGCGCTGGACGCCGAGGCCGGGCGTTACGCGCGCGTCGACCTGCTGATGCTGGGGGTTGGCATCCGCGCCCGGCTGGAATAGTATCTCTCTGGAGGTTCTCATGTCCCTGGTCCACACTCCGCTCTCCGAAGAGGAGCTCGGCGCCAAGCTCACCCGCCTGCTCGCTCCGGAGGCCCCCGAGAAGCTTCAGCAGGGCTTCGCCAAGGGCCTCGCGCCCGGCTTCTCCCCGGACCAGCTCCTGCTCGGGCTCTACCAACTGGGGCTGCGCGGCGGCGAGTGGCGCGAACACGTCCGTGGCACGCTCATCAAGCTCCCCGAGGCGGCCTACTTCTCGGCGTTCTCCACCGGGCTGCCCGCCCGCGTGCTGGACTTCGTCGGCGGCTTCCCCATCCCGTCCACCGCGCTCGAGCGGCTGGTCATGCTGCCGGACACCCCCGGCGAGACCATCGCCGTCATCGCCCGGGGCGCCTCCGAGCGCCTGTGCGTGATCATCGGCGACAACGAGGCGCGGCTGCTCACCCATCCGCCCATCATCGAGGCCCTCTACCTGAACAAGCGCACGCCCATGTCACTGGCCATGCGGATCATCGAGCTGGCCGCCCGCCATCGCCTTGACCTGCAGTTGGCTGCCTATGACGAGATGGTCAAGGCCCTCGACCTCGACGATCTGCACTTCGATGATCCGGTGGACGCCGAGTTCGCCGCCGCTGAACTGGACGAGAACTTCAAGGCGGTGGAGGAGCACGTGGCCGGGCTCGATTGGGTGGGTCCAGAAGGCGACCCGGAACAGAAGGAGGGCGAGGCAGGGGACGAGGACGAGGATGAAGAGCAGCAGAAGATGAAGCCCACCGACGACGTGCCGCGCAACCTGGGATCGCTGCCCATCTTCGCCCGGATCCGCCTGGCCCAGTTGGGCAACCGCTTCGTGCGCTCACAGTTGATCCGGGACACCAACAAGCTCGTATCCATGGCCGTCATCAAGAGCCCGGGCATGTCCGACATGGAGGTGGAGGAGTACTCGAAGAACCGCCAGCTCCCCGAGGATGTGATCCGCTACATCAGTTCCCGCAAGGACTGGGTGAAGAACTACCGCGTCAAGGTGAACCTGGTGAACAACCCCAAGACGCCGGTCACCACCAGCATGGGGCTCCTGACCCACCTGCGCGACGGCGACCTGCGGGCGCTGGCCCGCTCGAAGAACATCCCCCAGGCGGTGCGCTCGGCCGCCGTCCAGCGCCTGCACGCGAAGAAGTGAGCGAGGAACGGTCAGCGGGGGTCCACCGAGCCGCTGCCCGAGATGTCGCGCTCCACGGTCTTCGGATTGCCGCCGTAGCGCACCTTTCCGGAGCCGCTGATCTTCACCGACAGGCTCTCGGAGACCTCCAGGTCGGCGTCCCCGGAGCCGGAGATGCGCACGGTGGCGACCCTGGCCTGCAGGCGGGCCGCGTCCAGCGTACCCGAACCCGAGAGGGACATCGCCAGGGCGTCCGCGCGCCCGGCGAGGGTCAGGCGGCAGGAGCCCGAGGCCACGAGGCCGAACGTGTCGGCGTCGAGCCCGGTCACGGAACCGCGCAGCGAGCCCGACACCTTCAGTTCCTTCAGGGTCTTCGTGGTGATGGTGAGCCTGAGGGGCAGCTTGGGCGAGATGGACTTGCTGTTCTTCACGACCAGGATCCGATTCTCGACCGTGGTCTCGATCAGCGGCAGCAGGTTGTCGTCCCCCTCGAGGGTGAGCGACTCCTCCTCGCCGATCCTCACCGTGAGCTCGTAGGCCCCCGATACGTGCAGGGCGGAGAAGCTCTTCACGCCCCGCTTCTCCACCTTCCGCTCACCGCTGCCCTCCACGCCGCGCAGCCAATCGCACGCGGTGAGGCCGAGCAACAAGGGTACGATCACCATCAGCGTATGTCTCATTTCGCTATCTCCCTTCGCTGAACGGAGTATTTCGGCACCCGGCGCGAAAGTCAACGGGAAAGGCGTGCGGGAAATGCGCGGCGGAGGTGGCTTGACACCGGGAGCGGGAAGTGCTCAGGTGTCCGCAGGGACGGAACCGACGGAGGTGTGCGATGTCTCGGACGAAGACGGTCGTGGGTCTGTGGGCGGGGCTGGCGCTCGCGCTGGCCCTCTCGGCGTGCTGCGCGCCGTGCCCGTGCCGGGACGCCCGTGGCCGCCCCCGGACGCCGGTGGGCGAGGCAGACCGCGTGAAGTCCACCTGCGGCACGGACTGCGAGTGCATCTGCCTCGAGTTCCCGCACACCCACGCCGGCCGGCGCTGCGCCTGCGGGGACAAGCACCGCTGACGCTATTTCTCGAGGGCGAGCTCGAGGGAGAAGTTCCGGGTGGTGATGCCGCTGTCGGGGGGGATGTCCACACACTGCTCGACGAGCACGCCGCCGGTGTCGCCGGCGCAGAGCTCGTAGCCGTGGAGCTGGGCGTCGTCGAGGGCGTAGTCGAAGACCCGCAGATCATAAGATCGGAAGAGCACACGTCTGAACTCCCGTCACCGAATACGATCTCGTATG
>CALKWH010000038.1 GCA_938004375.1 uncultured Pseudomonadota bacterium | reverse complement strand
ACCGAGATCTACACTCTTTCCCTACACGACGCTCTTCCGATCTCCCGGACATGCCCAAGGACCCCGAGGCAGCGATCCTGGAGACCTCCCACCCCTCCGAGGGCGTCTACCGCGTCACGTACACGCCGCTGCGGGCCACCTACACCGTGTTCAGTTGCCTGGCCAACTTCTGCGACGGCCTTCTGGGCTGCCCCACGCAGCACTTCGGCGACATCATCCTCGAGACGCCCCCGGATCTGGCCCGCCTGCAGCCCGTCGTCGCGGACCCGCTGCGCCTGGCCGTGGGCGAGCGGCGCAACCTCCCGGTGCTGACCTGGGGCTACCTCGACGACACTCCCAGCCACCTGCACGCCGACTACACGGTAGAGAGCGCGGACCCCGCCGTGGCCGCGATCGAGGGCCACGAGGTGACCGGCGTCGCCCCCGGGACGACCACGGTCACCTTCGCCTCGGGCCTCGCGCCCACCTCCACGATCACCGTCGAGGTCGTGGACGCACCCCTGGGGCCGCCGGGGGAGGGCGCCCACCCCGTGCTGGACGTGCCGGACTACAACAACTGGAAGTACGACGCCTCCCACGTGCACCGGCTGGCCCTGGATTCGGCCGGCGTGCCCGTGGTCGTCGCCCGGCACGACCCCGGCATCCTCTACGTGGGGCTGGGCTATTACCCCGCGATCGTGGCCGAATGGACAGGCACGGGCTTCGAGGGGCAGTTCGTCGCCCGCCCGAAGGAGACCGCCAACGTGCCGCACCTGACCCTGGACGAACGGGATCGCCGCTACGTGCTCTACAACGCCATCGGCTACACCTGGCGGCACTTCGCGCTGGCCGAGCGCGCCGCCGACGGCGGCCCCGACGACTGGACCTACCGCGACCTGCCCACCCGCCCCTGGCTGGACCGCAGCACGGAGCGCGAGCTGGTGCGCATCGATGGTTCCTGGTCCCCCGAGTTCACGACCTCGTTCCTGGCCATGACGCCCCGCGCCGGCGGCGGGGTCTGGGCCGCCTACCTCGTCAACGGCTTCGAGCTCGCCGGCCTCGCGCCTAGCAACGACGCCATCCCCTGCCAGTTGACCCTGCGCCTGCTCGAGGTCACCGACGACGCGGTGCAGGCTTGGGACGTCGCCCGCTGGGTGACCTTCGAGCACTTCGGGGTCTGCGATCATGACATCGGGTCCATTTTCCTGGGGCCGCCGCAGCCCGGCGACACCTTCCCCACCATCATCGTCCACGGCGGAATCTGCGAGGGAGAGTCGTGCAATAACATGTCCCCCGGGACGTTCGCCCTCTTCGCGCAGGGCACCGAATACGAGGGCTACGAGCTCACGCCGCCCCCCTACCCGAAGCGCGCGTATGACAACCGGTTCTTCTTCGAGGACGGGCAATGGAAGACGGAGCTCTTCCGCGTGGATCCCGAGGATCCCGAAGCGTCCCGCGACCGCGCCCACTACCCCCGGGACACGGGCGGCGGCGAGGTCGAGTGGTTCTTCTATGGCGCCTCCGGCTTCGCCGTGGGCGACAACCGGTGGCACGGATTCTGGACCGTCGGCCCCCTGCTCCGGTACCCCCCGGAGGGCGGCGGTTTCTGGGACGATCCCTCCCCGCGGCTCGCCCCCTCGGACTCCGGCTACGGACAGACCTGGACGCACGTGCACCGGAACTGGGAGCTGGTGGGCTTCGACAACGACAACCGCCACCTCGACCAGCTCGTCATTTACATGACGAAACTGTACTTCACCCGCGCGACACCGGCCGTCCCGGCGACCCGGGACAGCGACGACACCGCCGGCCGCCTGGTCTCGGACATGGAAGAGCCCCAGTTGTTCGTGGGACCGCCGCTGCGCACCCCCGGCGGCGCCACCCTCGTCATGCTCCAGCGGGTCATCACCGACAACGTCGGCTACTACGACCCGTACTTCGAGCACTGGCTGGGCGCCGGCTTGCTGTCCCGACAGGCCTCCCCCACGGAAGCGTTCTCACCGGTCCCGGACGTGGGGGCCGGCTTCCACCTCGCCGCGGCCGGCTCTCGCGTCTTCTCCGCCACCGGCGGCGGGCTCCAGGTCTCGGACGACGACGGCCTCACCTTCTCGCCGGTCGCCGGCGTGAGCGGCTTCGTGCGCGGCCTGGCCGCCGTGGGTCCGGCGGTCTTTCTCACCAACTACACGACCACCCCGCAGCCCGCTCCCCACCTGTGGTTCTCCCCCGACGCCGGAGTCACGCCGTACACCGACCTGCTCGACGGGCTCGGCGCCACCGGCATCCCGGTGAACCAGGCGCTGTTCCCCGGGACCGACGACGTGCTGCTGATCCTGATGCCCTACGAACGGCAACTGCGATTTTTACGTTTTGACGCCGCCGGCCAACTGGTGGGGGACGAGACCCTGACCTTCGAGAACTTCTACCCGGACCGACAGCTGCGCGGGACCCGCCTCTTCTCCGGCGTGGCGCTGTACCAGAACGCCACCAACGGGATGCTCGCCTGGCAGCCGGGCGCCACCGGTCTGGCGCCGCTCGCCCCGTGGCCGGCCAACTTCCGGATGGACAAGCCCATCGGCGGCGGGTGCCCGGCGCTCCAGCTCCCCTCCGGACGCCTGGTGGCGGGCGGCCGCCTGCTCGAGGACCCCGACCGCGCCCGGGCGGCGCTGATCACCTCCGACGACGGCGGCCTCACCTGGAGCGCGCCGCGCCTGGTCCGCCCGGACGGCGGCCAGGGACAGCACGTGGTGGGCCTGGCCCTCGACGGCGAGGACCTGCTGATCACCCTCTGGGACAACGCCTCCATGCGCGCCTGGCTGCACGACGACACGGAGTACTACGCGTTTCTCCCCCGCTACGATCAGGTGTTCCTGCGCGTCCCCAACATCGACCCGTAGGCCGCCCAAATCCGCGTCCCTAGCGATCACGCCCGCGTCCGTCGCGATCACGCCCCTCCCCGCATCGCGGGGAGACAGACCAGCGAAGGCATGGAGACTCCCCGACGGGGTGCGACATGCCTGGTGAAGCGGAAAGCGGCCACGCCTCCAGGATCGGGTCCCCAACGCCTCGCGGTTGCCGGAAATCGTCGTCAGGGGACGATCTCGAGGGGGCTGGCGTCGTGCGGAAACTCGAAGAATTTTTTTCCCAGTTGGCCGTCATCGCCCAAGCCCCAGCACAGGATTTTCTTCCCTTGCTGCACCAGCGCGCATATATGGGAGCGGCCCGAGGCGATCATCTTCGCCTCGGAGATCCCGGTGATCATGACCGGCGCCGGCAATTCCGACAGGCTCCCTGAGCCCAGTTGGCCCTCGGAGCTTCGGCCCCAGCACCCGACGGTGCCGTCGGCCAGCAATACGCAGGCGTGGAGCCACCCCGTCGCGACCCCCGCCGCATCCTCCACGTAGGGGTTCTCGATCGGGATGGTCACGTACAGCGTAGGATCTTCGGGCAACATGACCTCATCATAGCCGCCCCAACCGAAGACCCGGCCGCCTTCGACCACGGCGACGTTGTTCAATCCCCAGGCAGAAAGGGACACGACCTCGGACAGGTTCTCCGCGACGACCGGTATGAGCCGGTCCATGGTGGTGCCGTCCCCCAGGGTGCCGGTGACGTTGCGGCCCCAGCACCGCACCGTCCTGTCCGCCAGGATTGCGCAGGTGTGCCCGAGCGCGGCTTCGATAAAAACGGCGGTCGTGATGCCCAGGACGGTGACGGGGGTGGTGCTGTCTTCCCGGGTGCCGTCGCCCAGCGACCCCGTTCCGTTATTCCCCCAGCACCTGACGGTCCCGTCCAGGAGCACCGCGCACGTGTGCCAGTCCCCGAGGGTGAGGCCCACCACGTCGGACAGGTCAGGAACCAGCACGGGGGAAAACGCATAGGACTCGGAGGTCCCGGACCCCAGGGTTCCGTGACTGTTCATGCCCCAGCAGTACATCTGTCCCGCCCCCGTCAGCGCGCAGGTCCGGTGTTCGGTGCAGGCCACCTGGACGACCCCCGTGAGCCCGACGACCTCCTGGGGCTCCGGGACGGGGTCGTAGGAGTTGACGCCGTTGCCCAGCTGCCCGGATCCGTTTTCTCCCCAGCAGAGCAAGCGGCCATCTGCCAGGACTGCGCAGGTGTGGGAGGCTCCGGCGGCGATGGACACGATCCGCCGGCAGCGGCGCTCGTCCACCCGGCAGTCCCGCGTGTACAGGAGCTCGCCGCCGAAGGAGTATCCCAGTTCCTCGCACGAGGTCGGGAGCGCGTCGTCGGATTCGCAGTCCTCCGGGAGCACGTCGAACAGATCCCCGTTCCCCGTGTCGGCGTCGAACAGATCCCCGAACCCCGTGTCGGCGTCGAGGAGATCGTCGCTGCCCGCGTCACCGGCAGTGTCCCCAATGCCCCCGTCCCCGATGGGCGCGACCGCGGGCGAATGACAAGCCGCGCACGCCAGCAGGACTCCGACCCAGAGGCACAATGATCTGACCATGGTCCGCATGAAATCACCTCGCCACTATATACCTCGTACAGGGCACAGGCGCAAGGTGCAGTTGATTTCTCATTTTTTGGTGCTAGAATAGCACCCACCGATCTGGAGGAAGGCCGCCATGAAAAGGCTCGTCTCGTTTTGTCTGGTCACAGGCATTGCCTTCTGCAACAAGTTGAGCCCGGCTGCTAGATTCATTTGACCGTACTTTTCAGGAGTCAATCATGCCCCTGAGCCGCCTAAGCCTCACCCGCCGAGCACTCTCCCCCCTCCTGGCCCTGGTCCTGTGGGGCGCGCTCCCGGGTCCCGCGAGGGCGATGGAGTTCCCGGCCGGATCCCTGATCATCCCCATGGACGTCCAGTATCAGAACCTCGGGATGCTGCAGGCCTACGGGCTGGTTTATCGCCTGATCCAGCACGGGATCCCCGTGTATTGGATCATCGAGTCGGACAAGACCTTCCGGGATCGGTGCGATCCGGGCGACGGCTGTCCCTGGGATTGCAGCGATCCCCTCGAAGGGGGCCCCTGCCAGTTCCTCACGCTCTCTCCGGACTTCTGGACCGCCGCCACCGTGGTGTACGACGACACCGGACTCCGGGCCGCCGGCGACCCGGTGCCCCTGCACGGCTACCGCGGGGCGCCTTTCGTGATCCACGCGGATGACGCCGCCGTCGCGCGGGGGGTGATCGACGCCTGGAACGACCCCGCCCTGTGGCCCGTCGCGCCCTGGGCGGAGCGCCCGGTGTTCTCGGTGGTGAGCGTTCACGAGGCGCCGCAAGCCTTCGAGGCGCCGCTGCCTTCTCCCTACCGGGTGCTCGAGCACGCGCCACGACCGGCCATCGTCGCCGACGGCCGCGAAGCCGAATTCGCCGCGGTCCTGCGCGCCGCCGGCATCCCCCAGTCCGACGGGACCGCGTTCTCCGAGGAGCCCTGCGCGCCCGGCGCGTGCGGCCCCGGCACCTCACGCACGGACTTCCTGACGCTCGAGGCCTTGAGCCCCCAGCGGGGGTATTGTCTGGACACGCCTTCGTTCGGCGCGCTGACGACCCTGGTGGACGGCGAGGGAATCGCGCGCTACTCCCAAGTGGCCCTGGCCGGCTTCACGGTGGCGCGACGAGAGTCCGTGACCTGCGAGGACGGCCCCTGCGTGCAAGCGGAGGATGAATGCTTCGCGTCCCCGTTGGCGTTCCACGGGCACCGCGCGCTGACGCACCTGGGCCAGTTTCGTGAGGGCGGCGGCTGGATCTTCGCGCTGGGAGAAGCCGTGTACGCCCTGGAGAATGCGTCGCGGCGGTCCGGATGGCCCTTTTTCGACAGCGTTCTCCCGGGGCATTTCTTCGTGGACCTCCCGGCCCCGGTCACCTGTCCCTGCCTGAATCCGGAGTATACGTGCTACGAAGACGGCTGCTACAACGACTGGAATCATACCCGCTTCGATTGCTGCCTGCTCACGGACGAGGCGCGGCGCGGCGTGGTCCTGGCGTCCGTGCCCGCCGCCCAGGCGCGCTTTTTGGAGGCGGGACTCCTGAACCGCCCGGGGTGGCAGTTCGACGGGGACCTGGGCGCGCCGCTGGGGCCGATGGGCTTGTTGGGGCTGCCGGAGCCTGACGGGACCGACCTGCTGGGGAGCTCCACCGGATGGATCGCCTCGGTGGGGGAAGGCTACCTGGTGCTCGGAACGGGCGCCACAGTCAATTACCTGGCCGATGTCCGCCTCGGCACGGTCCTGCCCGTCACCTCGAACCCGGAGACCAACTTCTCCCGCCTGTATCTGAACACGTTGTTCGCGACCAACCGGGCCACCGGCGACGCCGGTCTGGAGGCGGAGGTGACCGTCACCCCCGAGAGTGGGACCTGCCCGGATCCCCTGCTCCCGCTCCAGACGCGCTTCGGGTTCCGGGTGACCAGCAACACCCGCGTCACCGCCAACGAAATCCGCCTGGAGCTTGACCTCCCCGACGGCGTCAACTTCGTCTCCTGCGAACCGGCGGCCCAGCTCGACGAACGCCGGGTGATCTGGCGCCTGGACCGCCACGAGGGGCGCTACGGCCTCGCCTGCACCTTCGACTTCCCGAGATCGGAAGAGCACACGTCTGAACTCCAGTCACCGAATAC
>CALKWH010000037.1 GCA_938004375.1 uncultured Pseudomonadota bacterium | reverse complement strand
AACAACGTCAACAACGTCAACAACGTCAACAACGTCAACAACACGAACAACGTCACCAACAACTTCAACAACACCAACCCCGACACCGACGGCGACGGCGTCCCCGACGACCTCGACGACTGCCCGGGGTTCGACGACGCCCTCGACTCCGACGGTGACTCGGTCCCCGACGGCTGCGACCCCTGCCCCGCCGACGCCCCTGACGACTCCGACGGTGACGCCGTGTGCGACTCCGTCGACGCCTGCCCGGGGCACGACGACGCCCTCGACGCCGACGGTGACGGGATCCCCGACGGCTGCGATCTGTGCCCGGGCTTCGACGACGCCCTCGACGCCGACGGTGACGGGATCCCCGACGGCTGCGACGACCTGGCCCCTGGCGCCTACGAATACACCCGCATCCCCCTGGGCGGCATGGTCATGGGCGTGAGCGTGGCCGCCCACCCCGACAACACCTATTTCATCATCGCCGAGTACACCGACCGGCTGCATGTCTACGACGTGGCCACCGCGACCTTCTCCACCCTCGATCTGTCCCCCGGCGGCGCGGCCCACGTGTACCTGCGCGACGTCGCCTTCCACCCGTCCGGGGAGTACGCCGTGATCACCGGCATGAGCACGCAGACCGCCAACCACGGCGTGGCCTACCGCTTCGAAGACGCCGTCTGGCGCGCGGTGAGGCCCGCCACCACCGGCGTGGCGACCCCTCTCGCCCTCACCGGCGTCACCGCCGTCGTCGACTACACCGCGGTGGAGTTCGATCTCTTCGCCGACGTGCTGCTGCTGGGCCACAACGCCAACTCCTCGAACCGCATCATGTACCTGGTCGCCCTCGACCCCGTCACCGACACGGCGTCGATCATGACGGCCCGCAACGTGGGCGCCGACGCCGTGGACATGACGGCCGCGAAGAATGGCTGGGGCGACCCCGGCGTCTTCATCGTGGGCGGCCCGGCGGGCGCGTTCACGGCCTATTACACCGTGGTCACGGGCACCCCCGAGTTCACCGTGGGCCCGGGCAACAACAACATCGGCAACAGTAACCACTGCGACGCCCACCCCTCCGGCGACTACGCCCTGGTCATCTCGTCCTCGGGCGACGCCGTCTACAAGTTCGAGGCGGGGCTGCTCAACGGCTACTCCGACGCGCCGCGCTTCTCCACCCGCCGCCTGTGGAACGTGGTGTTCGCCCCCGACGGCCGGCGCGCCCTGATCCTGGGGCAGTATCAGAGCATCTCGGGCAACGTCTTCGGCGGCGTGTTCGAGTACCGCCACGGCCACTACTCCTGCGTCAGCCCTTTCACCAACTGCGAAATCACCGAGGTCTCCATCCCCGCCTTCGGGTCCGCCCCGTGGAACGCCACCTCGGGAACCGTCCTCCACGACGCGGCCTGGCGAAGCGACTGCGACGGCGGCCTCCTCGTGGGCGGCTCCGCCGCGTATTCCACACCCTACGCCTTCGTCGCCCGCTTCCAGCTCACGGGCGGCCGGGTGTGCGTCTGGTAGCTCCGCCCGGATGCTCCTGTTGAACGGCCTGCATATCGCCAAGAACAGTCATCGACCGCGTCTGATGATTACTGGCTTCTTTCACTCTCGATGAAACCGGAAAAATGCGTCAGCGCCATGAGGCTCCGTCCTCCATGATGGTTTTGATCCGTTCGAGCTCGGCCTCGGCCGCCCGAAGCCGGTCGAGATCGGAGGGAACAACGAACTTGGTGTTCGCTGTGAGACCGGGGCCGGGAGCTCTCCTCCCGGCCGCCGCGCCGGAATTTCGGCTTCCGGGATGCCTCCCGGAGCCCGACCGAGGAGCGAAAATTCCAGCGCGGCGTCGATCCTGGAAGCCGAAGCCCGGCGCGAGCGCGCCTGAGGTTCGTCGTGCAGGGCGACGATGGCGGTCGGGCTCCCCGAAATAGCGCCCGTCAGCTCAGGAAATACGTGTCAATGTGCCGCTTGTTGTTGTTGAACAGTTTCACCAACTCGGCTTGGGTGTGATGAAATCCGGAGATCTCTTCGGGCCGTGTCCGTGGGTGTCTGTGCCAGTCCGCTCTTCGGGCCGTGTCCGTGGGTGTCCGTGGCGGCCGTCCGTGAGGGTCCGTGAGGGTCCGTGGGTGTCCGTGCCAGTCCGTGCTTCCTGGCCGCGTCCGTGACGCCAAACTCCCGGGACAATTGAAGGTTCTCCCCCGCGCGTACGTATGATATGTTCCCGAGCGGCCGGACGGCTTCGATCGCCCGGTCATGCGCCATGCAGCTCCGACTTCACCTCACCCGCTCCAACGCCGCCGCCGTCGCGGCCACCACGACGCTCCACGCGATCTTCGTGCTGGCGTTCTGGTTGGGGTCCCGGGGGGGCGCGCCGTTGCCGCCGCCGACGAAACCGATCCCGGTGGAGTTGATTCAGCCCGAGGATCCGAAGGACATCGCCGCGGCCGCCGGTCGCGTGCGCCCGCAGCGTCGGGCGGTGACCCCGCGCGAGCGCCCCGTGGAGACCTCGCCCATGCGCCCCGACGACCGCGCCACACCGGTCGATCCTTCGCCCATGGCGGCGCCGCCGGTCCCCGAGAGCGTGGTGGACTGCCGCTACATGGACGAGGCCGCCTGCTCCCCGTGCCTGGCCGATCCCAAGATCTGCACCGCCTGCTGCCAGAAGTCCGACATGGACGGCGCGGGCGGCACCGACACCATGGCGCCGACGTCCCCGTCGGGCACCTGCCTGAACCCGCCGTGCGCCCCCGAGGATCCCTGTCCGCCCGAGGCCCTCGCCGAAATGACGTCCACCTTCTGTCCCAAGGTGCGCGCCGCCATCTACGCCCGGCTGGGCACGGTACGTCTGGCCATCCCCGAGGACGCTGAGCTCTCGGCGCGCATCCAGGTCACGGTCTCGCCGGCGGGCACCCTGAAGCTCGCCGGCCTGCTCGCGTCCTCGGGCGATTCCCGCTTCGACGGCGCCGTGCGCGACTCGGTCTCGTCCGCCGGCGCCGTGCTGCCGCCGGCCCGCATCGTCGGCTGCGTCTCGGCGCGCGGCTGCATCTTCCCGGTCACCATCGGCGCGAAGCCCGGCGCCCCCATGGACGCGACGCCCTGAGGCGCCGCCCCCAGAAGGAGTTACCATGCGTTCCCTGCCCGTCTTTCTGGCTCTTTTGCTCTGGATCCCGGCCGCCGCCGCAGTCCAGTGCCCGATCCCCAACTGCCCGCCGGACCAGCTCTGCTTCTGCCCTCCGCCGCCCCCGCACTACATGGTCCTCGAGAACAAGGGCACCGACAAGACCCGCCCGCGCATCGAACCCCACCTGCAGAGGGTCCGCGGGAACCTCAAGTTGACGGCGATGTTTTCGCTCCAGGAGAAGTTCGCGCCCAAGGCCGAACCCGCCAACAAACCCGAGGACCAGATCCCGCGCTGGACCGCGCTCTCCTTCGATGCCGTCGAGAAGCCCGACGGGCTGTCCCTGACGGTGAAACTGGCCGAGCGCACGCCGCCCCACGGCGTCCGCCGGGCCGAGCTCTGGAGCGCCACCGTCGAGCTCCCCGCGAAGCTCGACGCTCTGGGCCAGGGACGCCTGATCGACGGGCTGAGCAACGACATCATGAAGTTCATCCTGAAGCGCCGGTTCTCCGCCTTCGGCACCCGCATGGCCTATGTCCAGAAGCAGGGCCCCGGCCGCAGCGTGATCCGCTTGCTCACCGTCGACGCGGCCAACGCCGAGAACCTCGCGGAGCGGGGCATCCTGACCGGCTTCGACGCATCCATGAACAAGGGCCCGGTCTGGTCGCCGGACCGCAAGTACCTGCTGTTCACCTCGCATATCCGGAACAACCAGGATCTGTACCTCGTGCCGTCGGATCTCTCCCGTCCGCCGCACCGCATCAGCGCCCAGGTCGGCATGAACCACTCGCCCACCTTCTCCCCCGACGGCCGGCACATCGCGCTCACCATGGACCACGCGGGCAGCCCGGACCTCTTCCTGCTCACGGCCGACTACGAGACCACCCGCAAGTGGCGGATCGCGCGGCAACTGACGACCCACCACGACATCGACACGAGCGCGGCGTTCTCCCCCGACGGCCGCCGCGTCGCCTTCGTCTCGGCCCGCAACGGACGCGCGCAGATCCACGTCATGAACGCCGACGGCAGCGAGCAGCGCGTGCTGCTCGTCACCCCGCACCGCACGTTCACCCCCCGCTGGTGCAAATCCGAGGACCGCGAGTATCTGGCCTTCACCCAGCTCGTGGGCAACCAGAGTGTGATCTACGTCTACAACATGACCACCTCCCAGGGCTGGCAGGTCACCCCCGGCGACGCGCCGGACGCCGAGAACCCCACCTGGAGCCCGCACTGCAACCTCATCGCCTACGAGTCCCACGGCAGCGGCACGAGTCCTGCCGGGATCTACATCAGCCCGCTCGTGGGCGGCGCCTCGGCCCTTCTGTACCGGGGCAAGGCCGCCATGCCCGCCTGGGAACCCGCCCTCCCCTGAGCTCGAACGTGGAAATTCTCCTGTGCCTGCAGGCTTTGACCCGACGCATCAAATAACAAGCGTTCTCAACTCGCGGGCGGCAAAGATTTCCCAGAAAATTTCTTGTCCCACGGTATTCTTGTGGTACAAATTTTCTACCAAAGGAGGGAGTCCCCCATGAAACACCTTGGATTGCTGATCACGATGGTTCTTCTGGTCGTCGGTTGCGCCTCGAGCAAAAAGAGCGAGAACAACAACACCAACAACGTCAACAACGACAACAACATCAACAACACCACGGGGCCCTGTTCCTCCTACTGCAACGCGCCCAAGGTCTGCATCGGCAGCACCGACGAGCACAGCACCTGCGCCTCCCCGTGCCCCTGTGCGAGTCCGAAGGTGTGCTACTCCGGCGGCTGCATCGATCTGTTCACCGATCCGAACAACTGCGGCGCAGTTGGCAACTTCTGCAGCGGCACCTGCACCAACGGCCAGTGCGTCGACGCCTGCGCGGCCATCGGCGCCCCCTGCCAGGCCAACCAGACCTGCTGTGACGTCGGCGGCGGCGTGTTCGCGTGCCGCTCCACCAGCACCGACATGCTGAATTGCGGCGCCTGCGGGCGCGCCTGCTCCTCCACCGGCGCCAACGCCTGCCTCAACGGACAGTGCGCCTGCGGCTCCGGCGCCGAGTGCTCGGGCGGCCGCACCTGTTGCTCGAACTCCTGCAAGGACACCACCAGCGACGTTTACAACTGCGGCTCCTGCGGCAACGCCTGCGGCGTGGGCCTGACCTGCTCGGGCGGCCAGTGCATGTGTGGAGGTACGGCCTGCGGCTTCGGAGAAAGCTGCTGCGGCAACTATTGCGCCAACCTAGTCACCGACACGTCGAACTGCGGCGAGTGCGGCAACAACTGCGGCACCGGCAACGGCTGCTCGAACGGCGACTGCACCTGCGGCACTTCGGGCCAGGTCTGCCGCGGCGAGTTCGACTGCGGCTTCATGCCCGGCATGTCCACTTGCACCGAGGAGTGTTGTGCAAACGGTTGCGCCATCACCGTTTCGGGTGACCTGATGGGCCTGACCGCCGTCGACCCGCACAACTGCGGCGAATGCGGCGTCGACTGCGGCGCCAACATCTGCTGCTGCTCCTCCTTCCTCGGCAGCGGCTGTAGTTGCTGCAGCGCCGGTCAGACCTGCGACCCGATGATGGGCTGCACCGGCAAGTAACTCCCCCCGTCACCTTCTTCCCTGTAACTACAATCAAATCAATATTTTGATCCCCCCGTAGCCTGCGGAGTTGTCCGACCGGGGACGGTCGGCGCAACTCGGCGGTCTACAGGGGGTCAGCTTGAAGTTGAAATGGTTTCAGACGGAATGATTGACCATGATCAGCGGCATCACGCTTCCTCGATCACCTGGGCGGTGAAGGCTTCGAGCTTCGTGTCGGGGAGCTGCCAGGAACCCTCGGGGATCCCGGCCTTCAGGCAGAGCTCGTCCAGGTAGGTGAGCCGGTCCCAGCCCCACTCCACGGGCACCTGGGGCAACAGCACGCCGCGGCGCCGGCCCCGCGTGATGAAGAGGCCGTGTACGCCCACGACCACCTCCTCGGGGGTGATGGGAAAGCGCGGCCCCAGAATGGAGATATCGAAGTGGAGCCGGGGGAGCTCGGCCTCGACCACCGGCGGAAAGCGCGGGTCCTCGAAGGCCGCCGCGCGGGCCATGTCGGCGATCATGACGGCCAGGGGCGCGGGTTCGAAGTTGCCGATGCAGCCGCGCAGGCGACCGTTCAGTTTGATGGTGACGAAGGCGCCCGCCGGAAAGGCCAACTCGGGATCCGAGGTGTCGGGCGCGGGGGGCGGCCGGCGCGTCACGAGCGCGGTCACGGTGTCACGGGCCAGCTGCACCAGCCTGCGCGCGGCCTCATCACTCACGTGTCGGGATGGGTTCACTTCGCACCTCCTGGCGGTTGGCGAGGCCTACCGCGTGCAACAGGACGGGCAGGCAGGCGGGATCCTGCAGACAGGTCTCGGACCGGAAGGCGTCGCGGATCGCCACCCGCACGACCGGGGACAAACGGGGCTCGAACCACTCGAGCGCCTGCACGGCGAGCTCCCGCGGGAGGCGCTGCAGGCGCTGGGGCAACGTCCCGGCCACGTCCCCATCCAGCCTGGACGTGAGCCGGGAAAACGCCTTCTCCACGGCGTCCTCGGGCCAATCGACGCCCTCTTTGGCCAGGCGGTCCCAGAGACAGTCGAAGCCGGCGCACCCGGAGAGCACCCTTCGCTCCCAGGCGGCCAGCGCGTCGAGCCGGGAGCGCAGACAGGCCGCGCTGCGGGCGGCCCGGGCGCTCTCCCGGGCGGCGTCCCAGGCCCGCTCCCACTCGGCGATGGGAGTGGTAGGTCCCGGCTGGACCGGCGTTTCCCTTCCCGGGGCGCCGCAGATCCAAAGCGTGCGCTCGATCCGGGCTCGGAGCCACTCGTCCGGGCTCATCCCCTCGAACGCGTCCTCCTCGTCGCAGACGGCCTTCTTGCCCTCCCCGGGCACCCGCACCAGGGGCATCCAGAAGCGGGCGGTCCCACGCCACTGCCCCTCCTCGGACTCCTGGGCGTTCCACGCTTCGGTGAGCTCCCGGGCCGTGTCCGGCTTGGCGAGCGCGGCCTTGAGCGCAGCGTCCCGGAACTGGGCGATCCAGTCCAGGGTGGTCAGCCGGACGACAGCCGAGGCGCGCGCTCCGAGCAGGAGCTCGAGGACCTCAGGGCGGCAGGTCCGGGTGGCGCGGGCGACCGCGAGGGCCCGGGAAGCCAGCTCGTCCCCGAACCCGATCCCGGCCGCCTCCTCCGCAGGCAGGCCGCGGGAGGGCGGCAGGCCGGCGAGGAGGAGCTCGCGCACCGCGTGGAAGGTTTCGTCGGGCTGGAACTCGGGGGGACGTCCGGCCAGATTGAACCGCTCGACGAGCAACCTTCGAAGGGCCTCCTCGGCGCCCAAAGCGGCGAGGAGGCGGGCAAACGTGCGCGGCATCAGCGTGGGATCCTGCAGGGCGGCCGGGGCGCTCTCCCATTCCTCCAAGGCCTCGCGCAAGGCGTCCCAGTGGGGCGCCGCTGCGGGGGGCAGGAGCAGTCCTTCCACCGGCGCGCGACCCAAGACCAACGTCCGCTCGACGAGAGCCACGAGGATGATCCGGGCTTCTCCGCGGGTCCCGGAGAGGCTCGCGAGGGCGAACGGCGCGAGGTTGACGTGGTCCTGGACCCGGTGGAGTCCGTCGAGCAGCATCGGCAGAAGCGCGGGATCATCGAAACCGCCGACGCCCAGGGAGAGCATGGCCCGGGCGCGCACCACGCCGGGGGTCCGCGGCTCGAGCAGGTGTCGGTAGAGGTCGGCGACCAACGCGTCGTGGGGAAGCTCCGCCAGCAGGTCGGCAATGGCCGAGCGCACCTGGTGACGCGGATCGGCGATGGTCCCCAGCCGTTCGATCATGCCGTGCATGGTCCGCACGAGCTCGCGCCGGAGCGACGGATCGTCCTTAGCGAGCTTCGCCAGATCCCGCAGCAGCCAGGCGGCCACGGGATCCTCACGGGGCGGCAGGGGGCGTTCGCCGGGGTAGCCGGCCAGCACCTGGAGCCAGAGGGCGCGGCGGGCCTCGATGGTCAGTTCGGGCGCGAGGCGCTGGAAGAACGGGAGGGGCGACCGCACGCCCCGTTGGCGGACCCAATCGGTGAGCAGGGCCACGGCGCGAGCCTTGCCGAAGACGGGCCAGGGCGCGGTCTCCAGGCGCGCGGCGAGGGCCTCGCGGGCCTCCGGCACGAACAGGGTCAGGCCACCGGGTGACCAGGGATCGTCGTAGGGGGGGGGGGCGGCGCAGGACGCGACGAACAGCTGCAACAGCAGGAAAGTGATTCGCCTGGGTGACATCTCACGAGGGTTCCCTTTTCAGCGCGATCCGAAACAGGCGTACGCTGATCAGAAAGAAAAGCGCCAGGCCGGGCAGGCGAAGCAGAAGCACCCGCGGTTCCCCGTATCCCCACTCGAACTGCCCGAGCAGCCACTTCATGAGCCCGTCGACCAGATGCAGCCCCAACCAGAAAGAGATCAGAGTGGACCAGAGGGCCAGCTCCACAAAGCGCCCGACGAGGTACAAGACGACGAGCCCGGCGAGGCCCATTCCCGCCTCCAGGGCCAATGGGACAGCGACGAACTTCATGAAGAAGGCCGGTGCGCGATCGAGCAGGAGCGTGAAGCCCATGTTGACCCACAGATCGAAGTATATGGAGATCAGGTAGGCGCCGAACACGGCGAAGAAGACGATCGCCCCCTTGTGAAGTTGGACGAAGATCCGGCGCCCGGTCGGTCCCCGCCCCGGAAGATCGGCTCCCACGTCCTCGACGGGTGAACCCTCTGCGACGGAAGCCTCTGTGACAGGCGCCGCCGCCGCCGCGACAGACGTCGTCGCTTCAGTGCTGCCGGCTTTTTCCGGGGTGGGTTCGTCAGGTTTCGTCATCATCCTCCCAAACGGGCCAGGATCCTTCGTGCAGGCAAACGCCACCGGAATCCCCGGGGTAGAAGACGTTCATCAGGCACAGCCCGGCGGCGGGCGCCGTCATGCCGGCCCGTGTCCGATCACGCGAGCGCAGGATAGCAGAGACGTCGGCGGGTGAAAAGCGCCCTGTGCCGACCTCGACCAGGGTGCCGGCGATGATCCGCACCATGTTCTTGAGGAAGGCGGTGCCAGCGACGATCAACTCGAGGCGCGCACCACGCCGGACGAGCTCCAGGCGATGCACCGTGCGCACCGCGTTCTCCCGTCCGCAGTCGGCCGCCTGGAAGGCGGAGAAGTCATGCGTCCCCACCAGAATCAAGGCCGCCTGGCGCATGGCGTCGACGTCGAGCTGCCGGTACACCGTCCACTGCGAGTTCACGCGCAGGGGATCGCGCACCGGGGCGCAACGGACCGTGTATCGATAGATCTTGCCGGCGGTGAGCCGGGGGTTGAAGTCCTCGGGGACCCGGACCACAGCGCGCACGGCCACGTCCGGCGGGAGCAGGCTGTTGCAGCCCTTGAGGAAGGCCTCGGCGGGAAGATCGTTGGGGCTGACGGAGAAAGAGCGGGAGAGAGTGGTGTAAGGAAGGAGTGTAGTACTTGGGCGTT
>CALKWH010000036.1 GCA_938004375.1 uncultured Pseudomonadota bacterium | reverse complement strand
GAAGCGTGCACCCCGATGGGGTGGCGGCAACCCTTCGCTGGTCTGTACGCCTGCGATGCAGGCGCGGACGTGGGCCCGCGTCGCGGGCCGCGCCGCCGTGGAGCGGCTTTATATGGACTGCGGTGGCTTGACACCGCGATTGCTTCTCCGCTGCGGCGCAGCCGCCGCGGATCTGCTTTATATGGACTGCGGTGACCTGGCACCGCGTTCTCCCCTCCGCCGCGGCGCAGCCGCCGCGGGGCTGCTTCATATGGAGTGCGGTGACTCGGCACCGCATCTTCTTCTCCGCCGCGGCGCAGCCGCCGCGGGGCTGCGTTCTCCCCTCCGCCGCGGCGCAGCCGCCGCGGAGCGACCGTCACCGGTCGCCCGGCGCCGGGGGAATTTGCGGTCCCAGGTGACCGCACTCCATATGCGGAAGCGTGCACCCCGATGGGGTGGCGGCAACCCTTCGCTGGTCTGTACGCCTGCGTTGCAGGCGCGCTCGTGGGTCCGCGACGCGGGCCGCGCCGACGTGGAAGCTGGGGGTGTCGCATGAGCTTCCCGCGGTACCCGAAGTACAAGGCCAGCGGCGTAGAGTGGTTGGGTGAGGTGCCTGAACACTGGAATACCCTGAGAATTAAAAGACTTTTTGAAATTAAGAAGAGAATAGCTGGTGTATTGGGATTTGATGTTCTCTCCGTAACCCAGCAAGGGTTGAAGGTCAGAGACTTGGATTCTAATGATGGCCAAATCTCAATGGATTATTCCAAATATCAATTTGTCGAAATCGGTGATTTCGCAATGAATCATATGGATTTGCTTACAGGTTACATTGATATCGCCTCGATGCAGGGGGTCACAAGTCCTGATTATCGAGTTTTTTCAATTAGGGATCAAAAGACTCAGTGCAAGGAATACTTTTTATACCTTTTCCAGATGGGATATAAGAATCGCATTTTCTTCGCATATGGACAGGGCAGTTCTCAACTTGGTCGGTGGAGACTCCCCACGGAGCAGTTCAACGATTTTCCATTTCCCCTCCCACCCCTCGATGAACAGGTGGCCATCGCGGGGTTTCTCGACCGGGAGACCGCGAAGATCGACGGGCTCGTGGCCGAGCAGCGGAAGTTGATCGACCTGCTCAAGGAGAAGCGCCAGGCCGTCATCTCCCACGCCGTCACCTGTGGCCTGAACCCCTCCGCCCCCATGAAGCCCTCAGGCATCGAGTGGCTCGGGGACATCCCTGCGCATTGGGAGGTGACAAGTCTAAAGCGGTCATTCGAATCTATCGACTATGGCATTTCCGACGCGCTCGATTCGGACGGGCAGATTGCCGTTCTTAGAATGGGAAATATCATTGATGGGAAAATCGTCTTGGACGATTTGAAGTTTACAGATTCCGTGGACCCTGCGCTTCTTTTAAGGGCAGGAGATTTGCTTTATAACCGGACGAATAGCCTACACTTAGTTGGAAAAGTTGGGATGTATTCTGGTGAAGAGAATACCAGCGTCAGTTTTGCCTCCTATCTGGTCAGATTAAGAACGACAAGTAGGAACTTTCCTCCCTATTTTTCATATTTGCTTAATGTGGAAGGTTTGTTGGGAGTCGCTAGAGCTGATGCTTTCATCGCTATCGGGCAGTGCAATCTGAACCCAACTCGGTACGGTCTCATCCGAATCGCACTTCCACCCCTCGCTGAACAAATCGCCATTGTCGAGTTCCTCGACGCCGAGACCGCCAAGATCGACGCGCTTGTGGCCGAGTCCGAGCGGGCCATCGAGCTGCTGCAGGAGCGGCGCACGGCGTTGATCTCGGCGGCCGTCACCGGGAAGATCGACGTCCGGAACCACCAGGACAAGGAGACCGCATGAGCCTCTTTCGCATCACCACGGACCGCATGGAACCCGTCCCCACCACCACGTTCGCCAAGGAGAAGCTCCTCGAGCGCCGGGACCTGCAGCGCCTGCTGCGCCAGGACCTCTCGCCCCTGGGAGACGACCTGATGGTCATCGCCGAGGAGTTCGGCCAGTGGGAGGACAGTAACCGGCGCATCGACCTGCTGTGCCTGGGGCGGGACGCGCGCCTGGTGGTCGTCGAGCTCAAGCGCACCGAGGACGGCGGCCACATGGAGCTGCAGGCCCTGCGCTACGCGGCCATGGTGTCGGCGATGACGCTCGACCAGGTCATCGATGCTTTCGCCCGGACCCAGGGCGGCGACCGCGACGCCGCCGGCGCCGAGGTGCTGGAGTTCCTCGGCCTGGAGTCCGTCGAGGAGGCCGAACTCACCGGCGACGTACGCATCATCCTGGTGTCGGCCGACTTCTCCACGGAACTGACCACCGCCGTGCTGTGGCTCAACCAGCGCGAGCTGGACATCACCTGCGTCCGCCTGCGCCCCTACCGCATGGGCAGCGAGATTCTCATTGACGCCACGCAGATCATTCCGCTGCCGGAGGCCGCCGAATACGAGGTCAAGCTGCGGGAGCAGGAGAAGGAAAAGCGCAAGGTCGAGGGCGCCAGACAAGAAATTTTCCGCGGTTTTTGGACGAAGTTGTTGGATCGGGCGTCCCAGCGGACCCAGTTGTTGTCCAACCGGTCTTCGACCAAGGCACACTGGATCACTTGCGGCATCGGCAGAAGTGGCTTCTGTCTCGCGCTCTCCGTCAAGCGGGAAGTCACGCATGTCGAGTGTATCATCAGGTTGGCCGGTGGCGCCGAGCCCAGCAAAGAGGCGTACCATTCGCTGGAACACCGTCGAGTGGAGATTGAAAAGCGTTTTGGTGGACCGCTGATCTGGGAACTTCTGGAGCATCGCCTGGGTAGCCGGATTGCGTTCGAGATCGCTGGTGGATGGGCTTCCCCCGAGTCCGAGTGGCCGAACCTTCAGGATCAGATGATTGACGTGTTGATCCGCCTTGAAACGGCCCTGCGCAAACCCATCGCCGATTTGACCCTGTGAGGGCTCCTGCCGGAACGGCTGGAATGTTTCCCGACCTGGCGTGTTGAACGGACCGGGCATTGATGTTACGGTCTGTTCGTTTGAGATGGGAAGGTTGAAGCAATGTTCAAAGAGATTGATTTCCTGAGCCCGCGATTCGTCGGACCCCGCTTCTCCAATCACTCCATTCCACTGGAAGTCCTTAAGGATCTGGCGGTCTTCGACGAGATGGTTAGGACGCAATCCAGGTTGCTGTATCTTCAGGCCCACCCGGAGCGGAAACGGCTGCCGAAGGGATTCTTCGACGGCGTGTCCATTGTCCTCAAGGGCATCTCCGAAGGGAGCGCGGTGCCGCAGATGGTTCTGGTGTCCCCTGAACCGGACGATCCCGGCCTGTTTCCCCCCGAGAACCAGGAATATCTCGAAAAGTCCCGCGACCTCATCGTCTCGGCCATCGACGCGGCCGAGCATGAAGAAACTGTGGCGCCGCTTCCCGAACCCGTGCTCGCATATTTCGAGAGCTTCGGCAGCAGCCTGAAAGACGGGGAGCACATCGAGTTTCGCCCGAACGACGTAGCCCGCCCCGCCCGGCTGAACAAGAGCTCGCGAAAGAGGCTCATCCTGCAGTCCACCCAGGTTCAGGATTACGCAGAAGACGTCATGCAGGTCGGCAAGGTTGCCGAGAGCAACCACGCGAAGGGCACCTTCACGCTCGAACTGAGGGATGGGAGCTGCGTGGCGGCGCCCAAGGATCGGACCAACAACGATGTCGTCTGCTCGGCTCACGCCGGTTACTACGAGGGGCTGAAGGTCGCCGTGCGCGGGGTCGGTCGGTTCGGTCGAAACGACAAGTTGCTGAAGCTCGAGCACATCGAACAGATCCTGCTTCTGGATCCGCTCGACATCGGTGAGCGCCTCGAAGAACTGCGCCAGTTGAAGAGCGGCTGGTACGACGGCCACGGTCAGGCGCTGAGCGCCGACGGCCTGAAGTGGCTCGAGGAGGCGTTCACTCGGTACTTCGATGACGCGCGCCTGCCGTTACCCCGCTTGTTCCCGACGGTCGAGGGCCTCGTGCAGGCGGAATGGTCCATCGGTCTCTGGGAGGTCACGCTGGAGCTCGACCTTCAGACCCATGTCGGTGAATTTCAGGCCGTGCAGGTCCAGAAGGACGAACAGTTGGAGAAGATGCTCGCGCTGGACACGTCCCAGGCCTGGCATGAGCTGGACACCCTGCTGGAGCGGTTTTCCCGCGAGGTGCCGGCATGAATCCGGGGACGATCCTGCTGCGTCAGGTTCACCCGTCGTTCGTTCAGGATGGTCGGATTTCCTCGCAGGTGTTCCGGCCGACGCCCAAGGACGAAGCGCTGCTCTCCGTGGACAACGGCGACCTGATCAGCGCCGAGGCGGCTTTTCAGCGATTCATCAATTGGCCTGAGTGTCGTTCCTCCGGGGTCATGGGGGTCACGTGCGACGAGTGCGACCAACGGTCGCTCCCCGTGTTAGAAGACGGCGCTCCCCACCCGGAGCATTGCTCCATCGATTTCTCCGCGCTGAGCAAGAGCCAGGTGGAGAAGGCAGCCAAATACCTCAAGCATCAGGCCCAGGTCAGGGGCTGGTTGCACAGGGCCTCATGAACCTGCACCGCGAGATTCACTTCGAAAACGAAATCTGCGAGTACCTGGGCGCCCACGGCTGGCTCGTGTCCGCCGACGACACCGGCTACGACGTGGCCCGGGCGCTGTATCCGGAGGACCTGCTTGCGTGGGTGCAGCAGACCCAGCCCAGGGCGTGGGAGGCGTTGGTCAAGAGCCACGGGGCCGCCGCCGGCGAGACGCTGCTCACCCGCG
Organism: uncultured Pseudomonadota bacterium; assembly: GCA_938004375.1. Taxonomy (GTDB): domain Bacteria; phylum Myxococcota_A; class Polyangia; order HGW-17; family HGW-17; genus HGW-17. The sequence goes on along the minus strand of CALKWH010000036.1, from coordinate 9,989 downwards.
TGCGCGCCCAGCTCGACGCGCGGGGAACGCTGGACGTGCTGCGCCAGGGCGTCGAGCTGCTGGGCCTGCGCGCGCCCGTGCAGCTGGCGCAGTTCAAGCCGGCGCTGGCCATGAACGAGGAGCTCGTCGCGCGGTACCAGGCGAACCGCCTGCGGGTGATGCGCCAGGTGCACTACAGCCTGGGCAGCGGCAACAGCCTCGATCTGGTGCTGTTCTGCAACGGCCTGCCGGTGGCCACCTGCGAGCTCAAGACCGACTTCACCCAGCGGGTGCAGGACGCGATCGACCAGTACCGCTTCGACCGCCCCGTGCGCGGCAAGGGCGGCACGTCGGAGCCCCTGCTTTCGTTCCCCCGGGGCGCGCTGGTGCACTTCGCCGTGTCCACGTCCGAGGTGCACATGACCACGCGCCTCGACGGGAAGGACACGCGCTTTCTGCCTTTTAACCGCGGGGACCACGGCGGGGCAGGGAACCCCGAAGGCGCCGGTGGCTTCCGCACGGCCTACCTGTGGGAGCAGGTCCTCGAGCGCGAGGGGTGGCTGGAGATCCTCGGCCGCTACCTGGTCGCCCGCCGGGACGACAAGCGCAACCTCACGGCAGTCCTGTTCCCGCGCTACCACCAGCTCGACGCCACGCGCAGGCTGGTGGCGGCCGTGCTCGCCGAGGGGCCGGGCGGACGCTACCTGATCCAGCACTCGGCGGGCTCGGGCAAGACCAACTCCATCGCGTGGTCGGCGCACTTCCTCGCGGACCTGCACGACGCGGACCTGCGCAAGTTGTTCGACTCGGTGCTCGTGGTGTCGGACCGCAACGTCATCGACCACCAGCTGCGCACGGCCATCTTCGACTTCGAGCGCACGGTGGGCGTGGTCGCCACCATCTCGGGCGAGGGCGGCAGCAAGAGCGCGGAGCTGGCCGAGGCCCTCTCGGGGGACAAGAAGATCGTCGTGTGCACCATCCAGACGTTCCCGTACGCGCTCTCGGCGGTCCGGGAGCTGGCCGCGACCCGGGGCAAGCGCTTCGCCGTGATCGCCGACGAGGCCCACAGTTCGCAGACCGGCGAGGCCGCGGCCAAGCTCAAGGCCGTGCTCTCGCCCGAGGAGCTCGCCGACCTCGGCGACGGCGGCGAGGTCAGTTGCGAGGACGTGCTCGCCGCGCAGATGGCGGCCCGCGCCGATGACCGGGGCATCACCTTCGTGGCGTTCACGGCCACCCCCAAGAGCAAGACGCTGGAGTTGTTCGGCCGGCGGCCCGACCCCGCGCGCCCGGCCGGTGCGGACAACCTGCCGGCGCCGTTCCACGTGTACTCCATGCGCCAGGCCATCGAGGAGGGCTTCATCCTCGACGTGCTGCAGAACTACACGTCCTACAAGATGGCCTTCCGCCTCGCCCAGGAGAACGGCGCCCTCGACGACCGCGAGGTCGAGCGGGGCGCGGCCACCAAGGGAATCATGGGCTGGGTGCGCCTGCACCCGTACAACATCTCGCAGAAGGTCGAGGTCGTCGTCGAGCACTTCCGGCAGTTCGTGGCGCCGCTGCTGGGCGGCCGCGCCAAGGCCATGGTGGTCGTGGGCAGCCGCGTCGAGGCCGTGCGCTGGCAGCTGGCCATCGACCGGTACATCCGCGCCCGCCGCTACGAGTTCCGCACGCTGGTGGCTTTCTCGGGCGAGGTCGTGGACCCCGAGTCCGGCGACGAGGCCTTCACCGAGCGCAGCACCGCGCTCAACCCGCACCTGCGCGGGGCCGACCTGCGCCAGGCGTTCGAGGGCGACGAGTACCGCATCCTGCTGGTGGCCAACAAGTTCCAGACGGGCTTCGACCAGCCGCTTCTGTGCGGCATGTACGTGGCCCGGCGCCTCGCGGGCATCCAGGCGGTGCAGACCCTCTCGCGCCTGAACCGCGCGCACCCGGGCAAGGACACGACCTATGTGCTGGACTTCGTCAACGACCCCGAGGAGGTGCTGCAGGCGTTCCGCACCTACCACACCACGGCCCGGCTGGCCGGCGTGACCGATCCCGACCTGGTGTTCGACCTGCGCGCCAAGCTCGACGCCGCCGGCTGCTACGACGACTTCGAGGTGGACCGGGTGGTGGCCGTGGTCCTGAAGCCCGACGCCAAGCAGGCCGAGCTGGCCGCGGCCGTGGAGCCCGTGGTGGACCGCCTGCACCGCCGGTGGCGCGCCGCCCAGGAGCAGGTGCGCGCCGCCGAAGCGGGGGCAGGGGGGGCTGTCCAGGCTGCCCGCGACGAGCTGGCCGCGCTGCAGTTGTTCAAGAAGGACCTGGAGAGCTTCCTGAAGCTCTACACCTACCTGTCGCAGATCTTCAACTACGGGAACCCCGCCATCGAGAAGCGCGCCATCTTCTACCGCCAGGTGCTGCGCCTCTTGGAGTTCGGCCGCGAGCGCGAGGGTGTGGACCTCTCGAAGGTGCAGTTGACCCACTACACGCTGCGCGACCTGGGCACCCGCCGCCTGCCGCTCGTGGACGGCCCCGACGCGCCGAAGCTGGCCCCGGTCACCGACGTGGGCGCCGGCCTGGTCCAGGAGAAGCAGAAGGCCTACCTATCGGCGATCATCCAGAAGCTCAATGACCTGTTCGAGGGCGACCTCACCGACGACGACCGCCTGGTCTACGTGCGCGACGTCATCCGCGGCAAGCTCCTCGAATCGGCCACCCTGCGCACCCAGGCCGCCAACAACACCTCCATGCAGTTCGAGAGCTCACCGGACCTGGATCACGAGCTCGACAACGCCATCATGGCCGCCCTGGACGCCCACACCACGATGAGCACCCAGGCCCTCAACTCCAAGCTGATCCGCACCGGCATCAAGGAGGTGCTCCTGCGCCACTTCGGCCTGTACGAGGCGTTAAGGGGCGAGGGGTGAGGATATCTTGGAATTATTGGTGCACCAAGTAACGGAGGTCGGTTGGCAAGACGAATTCCAGACCATGCTCTCTCGCCCTGTTGAATTGAAGGTCCGTTGCTCAGCGCGTTGCCATTTGGTTTTCATAATTGGCGAAGCTCATCCCGTCTGGGGTTTTCCAGTTGTCGCGGCCGTTGATCGTGTAGCCAGCCACAATCGCTGCGGCCTGAGAGGGACTTCTGAAAAGTTGGTCCCTTGAAAACTGGAGCTTGGCCCCGTTTTCGATCAACACACCCATGGATATCAATCTTTCGCGAAACGCACGATACCCGGGTGAGAGGCTGCCTTGAGCGGTACTCGCGGCTTCTGAATTCGCAAGAACCACCACGCCTTCGTCGGTTCGAACCGCAGATGCAAATAAGTTGCTCACTCGAAGTTGAAAGATTGGTGATGGCGCTGGCGTCGTAGCCTGCCCTGGCAGATGTTCAGAATCTGGTTTGATTGCAGGTGATAGTCCGGTTGAGCTTGCTACTGCTGAGCAAGTGGGGATACGGTCTACCAAAGGTTCGAGTACCCGGTGACCCAAGACCCCCAACAGGGTCTGAATGCCTCCGATGAACTCCTCCATGGCATCGCGGTCGGCTCTCGGCAAGGAAGGGAGTTGTGGTGAAACGGAGTTTTCAATTACATAGCGCCCGGCCTGATTCGCCAGAGCAATGAGTCGAGATTCCAGATACCGTACGTGAGCCTTGGTCAGGTTGTCGTCTTTGCTGGTGAAGGCGACCAGCTCCGTCCAAAATTCCTTGCCAGAGATGTGCGAGCAGAGCCGATCAAAAACGACTTCGGCTTCACCGACATAGACGGAGTCTTGCCCCGTCTCTTCGTTCTGACCAAAAAGAAAATAGATGCCTGGGCGCTTGGCTTCGGCCCATTCTCTCAGTTCCTGAAAGCGTGTTCTGGGGCAGGCAATGGCCTGGCCCGTCCAGTTGACGATCTCGCCGTGACGTATTCCTGTCACACTGCCATCGGCGAGATAGATTCGGATGCTTTTACCTGGGGCCATGGAACACCTAATGTTGGGACCTACAGTTTTCCCTTCTGAGACACGTCGGCATCGGGGGAACCGCTCCGGACGGGGTGAAAACGGGACGCACACCACCATGAAGAAAAACCGGAAAAGAGTCAATGGGTGTAAATGACGCCATATATTCGCGCATGGTTGGAGGCGCAGGGGAAGGCGTTGAAATGATGGAGGTTTCAGGCCGGGGATAAACGCCGGAAAAGGTCGCATCCGGGGTCCTGACGCCACTGAAACGCGGGGCGAAGTGTTGAACAAAACCTGTGGAGGCTCCGCGTGCGGGGCAAAAGTTTTCTTCGAAGTGCGTGGAAGCTCCGCGGGCGGGGCGAAAGTTTACCTGGAAACGCGTGGAAGCTCCGCGGGCAGCGCCGAAGTTTACTTGGAAGCACGTTTGACTCCCGCGAGCAGGGCCGAAGTTTACTTGAAAATGCGTAGAAGCTCCGCGAGCAGGGCCGAAGTTTACTTGGAAACGCGTAGAAGCTCCGCGGGCGGTGCCGAAGGATTCGCAAAACGTGTTCGACCGGCGCGGGCCGCGGCGAAGTATTCTTCTAACCTCGTTTTACGCGCTCAGGAAGAAGGAGTTGATGAACCGCTTGTTGTTGAGGAAGATCTTCATCAGTTCGCCCTTGGTCGTGTAGTAGGCGTTGTAGAGGCGCTCGGCGGTGTCGTCGGCCAGGGTGTCGTTGGCCTCGACCTGCTCGTCGATGGCCTTGAGCTCGGCGAGCGCGGCCTCGGCGGCGTTTACCGTCGTGCGCAGCTCGGCGATGGCGGGGGCCAGTACTTCCGCCTCGGGCATGCCCTCGGTGGTGGTGAAGACGCGCTTGAGCTGCTGGATCTGGGCTTCGACCCCACGCCCGGTGGGCTTGGTCACGGCGGTGACGCCGTCGGGGAACAGGCAGCCCAGCACGCGCAGGGCCGGGTTGAGGCGCTCGGCCTGGCGGGCGCCGTGGGAGACGGTCGAGGCCTGGACGTCCATCCTGCGGTCCAGGGCGTTGACCTTGCACAGGGCCTCGAGCTGGGCCAGGCGCAGCCGCCGGCGCTCGGCGAGGATCGTGTTGGCCGTGGTCAGGACGTCGGCCAGCGGCGCGTGCAGGTGCGCCGTCTGGGGATCGGACTTCACGGCGAACGCCAGGTGGGTGAGGTGGTCGGTCTTGGTCTCGAGGTTCCAGGTCTTGCTCAGAAATGCCATCTTCTACCGGGTGCGCTTTCTCCGACGGGTGTCGGGGTTGAAATGGAAATGGGAGTCATTTCCATAATTTTTATGGCAACCGCTGTTAATCAATCCGTCTCAGTTTGTCAACGGTGCAGAGACATCTTTTTTCGAGGAAGAACAACTGTAATTTCTGAATGAATGGAAAATTCCAGTATCGTGAAAATGCGGGGATCTCACGGAATCGTTCGGGGATCGCGCGTCAGTCGGGTTGGCTGCCCGCGAGGGGGCGAGGGAGCCCCTTCCCCATTGATTTACAGGGGGAGGCATCACACTTTTCAGGAATGATCAGGGAACTCGGATTTCAGGCGTTCCAGAAGGCTCTCAACCTGATGCTCCAGCTCCGGGATGTTCTTCGAGGCCGTGTTCCAGAGGATGCGCAGGCTGATCCCGAAGTACTCGTGGACGACCACATTTCGCAGGCCGCGTATGGCGTTCCACGGAACCTCCGGTGCGATCTCCATGACCTCCGGGGGCACGTGATAGGCGGCTTCACCGAGCACGGTCAGTTGCCGGATCACCGCGTCCTGGGTCTTCGAATCCTGTTCGAAGGTCTCCCAGGTGCGGTCCTGGACGTAGGCCTGGATGGTACGGGCGGCAGACTGGATGTCGAGGAGGCGGAAGCGCCAATCCCTAGGCGACATGGACCGCCTCGCGGAGGATGGTGTCGCGCAGCGCCGGGTGCAGCGCGTCGGGGGTGGCCAGGTCGACCGGCGCCTGGAGGAGCTGGCTCAGGGAGTCGCGCAGCTCGATGAACTCGAACAGGCCGGGTTCGGCCCCGGGGACGAACTCGACGAGGAGGTCGATGTCGCTGTCGTCCCGCGCCTCGCCGCGCACCACAGAACCGAAAACGGAGAGGGACCGCACGCCGTGGCGCTCGAGGGTCCGCCGATTCGCCTGGAGGATGCTGGAAAGCTGGTCGGTACTCATGATGAACTCCATGCTTTTCATACCAGATGCCGGGCGACAAAGCCAACTGAATTTTCCCCGCATACGCTGCAGCATCCGTCCGAACGGGATCCCCGGGTAGGTCGGCAACCGGGGCCGGTTGCGGCCGCCAATTTCCGTCTCTGCAATCAGTTCGCGCGCGACGGTGGATGGGTAACTTGCCGCCTCCGGAATGACCGGAATTGACAACCATTCCTTTCTTTGGGAGAGTGCCCCCATCCCCGGCGAAGAGGAGTTCCCTGATGTACCCACAGCTCATCCCAATCCTGATTACCGTGACGGTTCTTTTCAGCGGATGCAAGGAGAAGTCCTCGTCCGGGACTCCTGTGGACACGTCTCCAAACGCAGCCGAGCCGGTGGCCGTCATGGGGACCGGCGTTTTGGCGACGATGCAGGCGCCGGCTGCTCCCGTCGCTGCCAATCCTGGGGTTCCAGGCCCCCCGCCACCCGCTGTCGGCGTCCTCAGTTCCGACGTGAAGAGCCGCCCAGGCGAGTCTCCAGAAGCCTACCTCGAGCGACTCGAAGAGCTGCCCGTGCCCGGCCTCGACTGTCGTCTCGACCCGGACTTCGAGGGGAAGGTGCTCTGCATCCTCACGCACTTCTCCGCGAGCCTCCTCGCGGACCTCGGGAAGCTCGATGCCGACCGGATCGTGTTCTCCTGGAACCAAAATCACAATGATTGCCCGGCCTTCACCGAGACCACGCTGCGGCAGTTCACCGGGCTGCGCCATGTCCATATCCCGTGCGATCTGAAGACCCTGCCGGAGCTGGTCGCCACCCTGACCCACCTGGAGACCCTGTCGACCTACGACGTCCACTCCAGCAAGGTCGTCTACCTGAAAGATCTGCGTTCGCTTCGGAGCCTCCGATTCAACACCGACCCGGATCGCATCATCGAGTTGAATCTGCCGTCTGGCCTCACGGAACTGACCATCGACTGCCCCCCCGCGGGTTCAATGAAATTGGCTCCTGAGTTGACCGCGGGGCTCAGGCATCTTTCGCTCCACTCAATCAGTGAGTTTGACGATGAGTTGAAAGTGAAGAACCAGCAGGCGCTCGATTCCTGTCATCAAGTCCCCCTGAAATTCAAGAATCTGGAGTCGCTGACCCTTCGGGCCCCGCACCAGGCACTCTCGCGGCTTGCAGGGCTGGAGAAATTGAAGAAACTTGTCTACCAGGACTCCAATCCCAGGATCGAGCCACAGACCGCCGAGGTCCTCGAGGGACTCCCTGCCTCACTGGAGCAGGCCGACATCTGGCTGGAAATGGAGAACGGCGAGCTCGAGAAAGCCTCCGTTCTGAAGAACCTCTCACGGCTCACCTGGCGCCGGGCGCCGGATCGGTTCGGTTCTTTCAAGGAGTTCTCCCGGTTAGTCTCCCTGGAAGTGGTCAATTCGTCCGGGATCCTGGACAATCAGGTCTTCGACGCGCCCGCCCTGGAGGTGTATCGCTATCGGAACCACAACCCCGGTCTGTGGAACCCGTTCACCGTCGGAACGGCTGCGCAGGCGACGAAGTTGCGCGTCATGGAGCTTCAGGGCGTGATGCTCGACAGCCTCGCCTGGGCCGGCGGGCTCGACACGCTGGTGGAACTGAAGATCGGAGCCGAGACGAAGGATCCGAAGCAGGACCTCTCCATGCTCGGCAATTTATCGAACTTGAAGGTGCTGCACCTCGATGTGAATCTCGAGCCCGCAGACACGGGATTCCTCAGGAACCTGGTCAACCTCGAGGAACTGAAACTGGGGCGGATCAAGTTGCAGGATCTCTCTTTTCTCGCAGCGCTGCCGAAGTTGCGCAGACTGAGCCTCCAGGGCTCCACCGTCGTGAACTGGGAAGGCCTCGCGCGCGCCAGGAACCTGCAGTACCTCAACCTCTCGAAGACGAATTTCAGCGACGCCAAACCGCTGAGCAATATGGCGTCGCTGCGCAAGCTCGACCTGTCCGGCTCCCCGGTGAAAAACCTCACCGGCCTCGGCCTGCTGCAGAACCTCCTGGTCATCGATATCTCTTCGACGGGCGTGAAGTCCCTCGTGTCCCTGGCGCACGCGAAGAACCTGCGGGAAATCCATGCCGATGGATTGTATCTCGACCTCGAGCCGATCCGGGCGCTGCCTCTGTTGCGATATTTTCAAACAAAGCGGGCTGTCGATCAGAACCTGAAGACCGCCCGGGAGATGGCCACCACCCACCCCCACTTCACCCTGAACCAGTTCTTCGAGCCCCATTTGTTCCATCGTCATTTTTCGTTCTGACGTCGAAATCGGGATCGGGATCAATCTGGGTATAGAGCCGATCCGTTTATGTTTGCGACCAAGTTGACCACACCTCGTGGGCCTTTGGGGTCCTGTCATCGGGTATACCCCTCCCTTTTCGGGCAAATTTCCCGTTGACGTGAAGGTTCCGTGAATGTTAACGTGCTCGGTGGAGAAAGCGCTTGATTGGCGCGGGTTTTTCGGGTCTGGTAATTATTTCATCAACAAGTTCTGACGCCCCGACCCTGGATTCATGAATCCGCCTGCAGCAGGAAGTCGGGGAGGTACTGCCAGAAGATGCCCTCCTGGTCGCCGCCGGCGAGGCGGTCCATGGAGAGCACGAGCTTGGGGTAGTTGTCGCGGATCGCCGCGAGGGGTCCGAACTCCCGGCGGACCACCGACTCGTCGGTGAGCAGATAGCAGACCTGCAGGTACAACCGCTTTCCGCCACGCTCGGCGGTGAAGTCGACCTCCGAATCCTGGAGCTTCCCGACGCTGACTGCGTAGCCGCGCCGCTTCAGTTCCAGGAACACCGCCAGCTCCAGCGCCGGCGCGAGGTCGGCAGGGCGATGGCCGACGAGCGCCTGCCGAAGGCCGAGGTCGGCGAAGAAATACTTTTCACTGACCTCCAGAAAGCGCTTCCCCTTCAGGTCATAGCGCGGAACCCGGAACGCGAGAAAGGCCGACAGGATGTAGGAAACATAATTATAGATTGTCTCAATCCCTGCCGAGCGGCGCTCGTTCTTCAGGAAGTCCGCCACGCGCCTGGCAGAAAAGGTCTGCCCGGAGTTGTCCGCCAGGAACAACAGGATCCGGCGCAGCAAATCGATGTCGCGGACCTGGAAGCGGGCGGCGATGTCCTTCAACAGGACGCTGTCCACGAGGGAGCCGAGCAGTTGGCGATGCAGTTCCTCGTCCGCGTCCACATGGAAGAGCCCGGGCATTCCCCCCTGCCTCAGGTAGTTTTCGAACAGGGTATCCGTGGGCGTGTCGTCCCCGGACGCCCTTCGGAACTCGACGAACTCGGCGAACGTCAAGGGATAAACCGGAATCTCCACGTACCGCCCCGTCAGCAGCGTCGCCAGCTCCGACGAGAGCAGGTGCGAGTTGGAGCCGGTGATCACGATATCGATGCCGCCACGATTCAAAAAGGCGTTGACGGCCTTCTCCCATTGCGCGACCTCCTGCACCTCGTCGATGAACAGGTACGACCACGCTCCGGGCTCGGGATCCGGCAGCCTCGCTTGCACATACGCGTGCAGCTCGCTCCCGGTGCGCAGCCCGGCGAACTCGAAGCCCTCCAGGTCGATGGACACGATCCGCTCCGGCGCCACGCCCTGCGCGATCAGGTTGTCCCGGAACAGGCGCAGCAGCGTGCTCTTGCCGACGCGTCGCAGCCCGGTGAGCACCTTGATCACCGGAGTCCGGGCAAAGCGCGCCAGTTGGTCCTGGTAACTTTTTCTCGCATACATGAAACGCACCTCGTGAAACGTTAACGTTTACGATATGTCGAAAACATTTGCATCGTAGCGAGCTTTTGTCGTTTATACAAGAAGCTTCATCTTTCAAGGCACTCGTGGCCCCCGAGATCGGAAGAGCGTCGTGTAGGGAAAGAGTGTAGATCTCGGTGGGCG